>CALXCU010000001.1 GCA_944386885.1 uncultured Oscillospiraceae bacterium
GGCCAAACTGGCCAACGTAGATGAATTTGCCGAAAAACTGCCGGAAAAATATAACAGCAACATCGGGGAGAACGGCTGTGCGCTCTCCGGCGGGGAGCGTCAGCGGATTTCCATCGCCCGGGCCTTCCTGAAAAATGCGCCCATCATTTTGCTGGACGAGGCCACGGCTTCCCTGGATGTGGAGAACGAGACGCTCATCCAGACCGCCCTCTCCCGCCTCATCCAGGACAAAACGGTCCTGGTGATCGCCCACCGGATGCGCACAGTGGCCGGTGCGGATCAGATCGTGGTGCTCGACCGCGGCGTTGTGGCAGAGGAGGGGACGCCTGACGCGCTGTTACAAAAAGGGGGCATCTATGCCCACATGGTAGAGCTCCAGACAGAAAGCCAGAGCTGGACGCTGGCATAACGGAAGCTTCCTGCCGGCCGCCGCCTGAGCACGGCGCAAGAACAGGGAAGAGACGCGCACTCCACTGTCTTCGGGAGTGCGCGTCTTTTATGACCCTGCGGCATCCGCTTCAAAGTGAAACGGCACAGGCATTCGGGCGCCGGACACGAAAGGACGGCGCCCGAAATACCATCGGCCAACGGAGCGCATGGACTTCAAAGTTAGGACGGAAAAATTTTAAAACTTTAACAATTTTCAAACAATCCTGTGATATGGTAAGCCTGCTTGTTCAGAATCGGCTGCGAGGTGAGGGAAATGGGAAAACATCTCATAAAGCAAGGCCTTGATTTTTTGCGCTCCAGCAGCAGGGAACTCCGGCAAAACTATGACGCCACAGTAGCGAGAACGCTCCACTTGGCGGGCATTTCCGGCGCTGGAAACACTGTTCTGGGGCTCGGAAAGATCCTTTCCGGAGTACTATCCCTGTCTGTGTTCGTGTGCATCAACGGAGGCTATACCCTTGGGATGGTGATCGCGCGCTCCTGCGCTCTCGCTGGATTTCTGCGGGCGAAGGACCTCAAAGATCAATGCCGTTATTACCGCTTGTCTGGGGTTATCTTGATTCTCGCCAGCCTGCTCTATCTATCCTACTCTGGCTGGGCCTATTACCATCCCAAGTACACCGCCTACCCCAAATCGATCGCCCTGGCCATCGCCACCTTTACCTTTGTAGAAATCGGACTGAACATTTACGGCGTAGTCTCCAACCGGAAAAAGAGCACCCCTCTGCTCCATGCTCTGAAAACCATCAATCTGGCGGCGTCTCTGATCTCCCTGGTGCTGACGCAGTCCGCCATTTTGTCAATTGCTCAGGGCGGATACCATGACCCCTCATCCAATGCGCTGCTGGGAGCACTGCTGGGGGCCTGCGCAGCACTGTTGGGGGTATTTATGCTCTGGCGGATCAGGTGGATCGAGGCAGAACAGCCGAATGAACGTGGAGGAATTGCGAAATGATCAAGATTTTAGTCGTAGACGATGATGCAAAGCTGACGCAGAGCGTCTGCACCTATTTAAATGACAGCGGCTATGACGCCAAGGGCTGTCTCAGCGCCCAGGCGGCATATGACGAGATGTATGGGAAAATCTACAATCTCATTATCTCAGACATCATGATGCCCGGGGTGGACGGATTTGAGTTTGCCGAGACGGTCCGGGGACTCAACAAATCTATCCCCATCCTGTTCATGTCTGCCCGGGACGACTTGCCCGCCAAACAACGGGGCTTTGACCTGGGGATCGACGATTATATGGTAAAGCCCATCGATTTCAGCGAATTGTTGATGCGGGTCCGGGCGCTGCTGCGCCGGGCTAACATTGAGGCCAGCCGTAAACTGACGGTAGGCAGCCTTGTCCTGGATGCGGACGCGCGCTCCGCCGCAGTGAACGGAGCGGAAATCCCGGTGACGACCCGGGAATTCAACATCATGTATAAGCTGCTCTCCTACCCCAACCGCGCCTTCTCCCGTTCCCAGCTGATGGATGAGTTCTGGGGCGTGGAGAGCGACACCAGCCTGCGGGCGGTGGACGTCTACATCACCAAGCTGCGGGACAAGTTTTCCGTCTGCCCGGACTTCGAGATCAAGACCGTCCGGGGGCTGGGTTATAAGGCGGTGCTGAAATGAGCGCCCCCCAGAAGCGGCGGCGGGAGTCCCGTTTTCCTGGCTCTCTGTTTGCGCTCTATTTTGTGACGCTGCTTCTGATGTCAGGCATCCACATGGGCCTGGTTACTCTAATCAACGAGAACCACTGGCCGACAGCGGTTCAAATCTTGATCCCTGTATTTTACTGGGGACTGGTGGCGGGTGCGCTCACGCTATTTACGCGCTACAAAATCGTGAAGACCTACGACCAGCCCATGAAAGAACTGGCAAAGGCGGCAAAGAAAGTTGCGCACGGGGATTTTTCTGTCTACATTCCGCCTCTCCACACGACGAACCGGCATGACTATCTGGACCAGATGTTTCTGGACTTTAACAAAATGGTGGCGGAATTGGGCAGTATCGAGACCATGCGGACGGATTTTATCGCCAATGTGTCCCACGAGATCAAGACCCCGCTGGCAGCCATCCAAAATTACACCCAGCTGCTCCGGCGGCCGGGCCTGACAAAAGAGGAGCAGGAGAACTACATTTCCGCCATTTTGAGCAGCACCCGCAGGCTGTCCTCTCTGGTGACCAATATCCTGAAGCTCAATAAACTGGAGAGCCAGCAGATCGTTCCTCATGATGAGCCGTATGACCTATGCGCTCAGCTGAGCGAATGCGCCATGAGTTTTGAATCTGTCTGGGAAGAAAAGGGGATTGAGTTTGAAGCCGACATTGAGGATCGCGCGACCATCTATGGGGATGCAAGCCTGTTGGAGTTGGTCTGGAATAACCTCCTGTCCAATGCCTTCAAATTTACCGAGCCGGGGGGAACCGTGACCTTGTATCAGACCTCCGACGAGACGCACGTCACCGTCTCCGTGTCGGATACCGGCTGCGGGATATCCAAAGAGGCGCAGAGACACATTTTTGATAAATTTTATCAGGGGGATACCTCTCACGCAACCGAGGGGAACGGGCTTGGCCTGGCGCTGGCGCTGCGTGTGCTCCAGCTTATGAACGCCACGATCCAGGTGGACAGCCTGGAGGGGCAAGGCACGACATTTACCGTAAAAATACCAACGGATCAAACGAATGAAGGAAAGCAGATGACATGATGAGTGAAGTGAAAAATCCCGGCGTTGGGCATATTGGGTATGAGTACCGGGAGATCACAGTTCCCCGGGAGCTCTCCTCCCTGTGTCTGGACAGTTACCCCTGCTTTGGCTGGGAGCAGGATCCCAATCATGAGGCCATGCATACCGAACCTTCCAGGAGGGACTTTCGTGCAGGCTCTCCCGAGAAAAAGGAGGTTGTAACGCTGTATTTTCGCAGGAAGCGCATCCTCTGCAATAAGGCAGAGCTGACGCGGCTCCAGCGGAACTTTGACAGCTGCATCGCGGAGCTGCAGGCGCTGGAGCAGTCCAAGACGACAGCCAGCACCATGGCCGCGCTGGTGATCGGAATCATCGGCACGGCCTTTATGGCGGGCTCCACCTTCGCGGTTACCGCAGAGCCGCCCATCATCTGGCTCACCATTTTGCTGGCTATCCCCGGATTGATCGGCTGGATCGTTCCGTGCGTTCTCTATCGGAGCGTTCTGCGGAGGAAGACCGCCGAGATCGAGCCGCTAAAAGAGCAGAAATATGACGAAATCGACCAGATCTGCGAGAAAGGCACCCGCCTTTTATATTGAAAAATGGGCCGGACACCTAAAACGGTGTCCGGCCCATTTTCACAGTGCAAGAAAAAAAGCTCACCGCAAGCGTTATCGCTTGCGGTGAGCTGGTACGGCTGAAGGGATTCGAACCCCCGACCTTTTGGTTCGTAGCCAAACACTCTATCCAGCTGAGCTACAGCCGCATGTTGAGTTTCTCTCAACGTCATACAATTATAATACAGCAGATAAAACTTGTCAACTGTTTTTTTGCAGAACAGGAAAAAGCACAGAAAAGGTGTTGTCCCCCGGCGGGAGCGCAGCTCCGGCCGGGGGACGAAGAGAAGAAAGAGAGAGAAAAGAGGAGGCGTTGGTTGGTGTTCCAACGGTACATAGGATAACAGAATCCGGGCGGAAAAGGATGGACAGAAATCGAATTTCCTGTGAACAGGTTGTGAACCCCGGCCCTACACCAGGGTGATGAAGTCGGCGCTGGCCCAGGCCACCAGGTCGCCGAAGCGCACAGAGTACCAGCCGTCCCACTGGCCCAGCACCGAGAGGTGCGCCCCATCATAGGCCCGGGCCAGCACCGCCGAGGAGGTGTCCGGCCGGTCCCGGAGGTTGAGATACCCCCAGTTCACATCCACCACGGCGGGGCGGGGGGCGGTGGGCTCCAGGAAGGGAAGGCGGAAGTACTCGGTCAGGCCCAGGACGATGCTCCGGGCGATGGGGTCCAGGTTGGCCTTGATCCAGGCGGCGTCGTCCGGGTTGTCGTGGTAGCCCAGCTCCAGGAACACCGAGGGGGCCCGCACCCGGCGCACCTCGCCGATGGAGGTAGTGGGCTCGGTGCGGACCAGGTTTGGAAGCGGATAGACGGTCTTGAGGTTATCCGCAATCAGGTTGGCGGCCTCCTGGCCCCGAAGGCTGCCGGGGTAATAAAAGACCAGGATCCCCCGGGCCTGGCCGTACTGGCCCTCAGGGGCGGCGTTGGAATGGAGGGCCAGATGCAGGTCATAGGTCCCCGCGTTGGAGGCCCGGATGGAGCTGGAGGCGGTCATGTCCGGGGTGTTGCGTACATAGCGGATGCCGCTGGCCGAGAGATAGGGCTCCATGATGTCGGCCAGGCGGTTCATCCACTCCTCTTCGGAGCCGCCGTTCACATAGCGGTTGTTCTCCTGCGTGGAGGGGGACAGGTAGATGACGGGCATAGCGAATACCTCCTTTTGGCCCCATCCTATGCGGGCGGGGCGGGGAGGTGTGCAAAAACAGGCCGGCGCGCCGCAGCTGCGGCGCGCCGGCCCCAAAACGCAGAAGAGAAGGCTTACTGCTTCAGGCGGCTCTCCAGAGCGTCCAGCTCCTGGGCGAGCTTCTTGGGCAGCTTGTCGCCGAATTTGGCATAGAACGCCCGGATGGCGTCCACATCCTGGAGCCACAGGTCCTTGTCTACGCTGAGCAGGTCCCGGACGGTGTCCACGTCCACGCCGGAGCCCTCCAGGTCCAGGTCCTCGGGGCGGGGCTCATAGCCCAGGGGGGTCTCGTCGGCCTCCACCTCGTTAAAGCAGCGCTTCATGATCCACTCCAGCACCCGCAGGTTGTCGCCGAAGCCGGGCCAGATGAAGTGCCCCTCGTCGTCGGTGCGGAACCAGTTGACGTTGAAGATCTTGGGCAGCTGATCGGCATCCACCTTTGTGCCCATGTCCAGCCAGTGCTGCCAGTAGTCGCCCATGTTGTACCCGCAGAAGGGCAGCATGGCCATGGGGTCCCGGCGGACCACGCCCACAGCGCCGGCGGCGGCGGCGGTGGTCTCCGAGGCCATGATGGAGCCCACGAACACGCCGTGGTCCCAGTCCAGGGATTGATAGACCAGGGGGGCGGTCTTGGCCCGGCGGCCGCCGAAGACGATGGCGCTCAGGGGGACGCCCTTGGGATTCTCAAATTCGGGGGAGATGCAGGGGCAGTTCTTGGCGGGGGCGGTGAAGCGGCTGTTGGGGTGGGCGCCCTTCTCAGTGGAAGTCTGGCCGTTCCAGGGGTTGCCCTTCCAGTCCACGGCGTTGGCGGGGGGATTCTTGTCCAGGCCCTCCCACCACACGGTGTTGTTGTCCAGGTTATGTACCACATTGGTAAAGATGGTGCCCCTGCGGGTGGTGGCCAGGGCGTTGGGGTTGGATTTCTCATTGGTGCCGGGGGCCACGCCGAAGAAGCCGTTCTCCGGGTTCATGGCCCACAGGCGGCCGTCCTCTCCCACGCGGATCCAGGCGATATCGTCGCCGACGCACCAGACCTTCCAGCCGGCCTTGCGGTAGTGCTCGGGGGGGATGAGCATGGCCAGGTTGGTCTTGCCGCAGGCGGAGGGGAAGGCGGCGGCCAGGTAGCGGACCTCGCCGGCGGGGTTCTGGATGCCCAGGATGAGCATATGCTCGGCCATCCAGCCCTGGTTGCGGCCCAGGTAGGAGGCGATGCGCAGGGCGAAACACTTCTTGCCCAGCAGGACGTTGCCGCCATAGCCGGAGTTGACCGACATGATGGTGTTGTCCTCGGGGAAGTGGACGATGTAGCGGTTCTCGGGGTCCAGATTGGCCTTGGCATGGAGGCCCTTGACGAAGTCATCGCCCATGACCTGGGCCACGGCGGCGCCCACCCGGGTCATGATGCACATATTGAGCACCACATAGATGGAGTCGGTCAGCTCAATGCCGTACTTGGCGAAGGGGGAGCCCACCACGCCCATGGAGTAGGGGATGACATACATGGTGCGGCCCTTCATGGCGCCGGTATAGAGCGCTTTGAGCTTGGCATACATCTCCTGCGGGTCCATCCAGTTGTTGGTGGGGCCGGCATCCTCCTGTTTGCGGCAGCAGATGAAAGTGCGGTCCTCCACGCGGGCCACGTCATTGACAGCGGTGCGGTGGAGGTAACAGTCGGGCAGCAGCTCCTGGTTGAGCTTCTCCAGCTCGCCGGTGGAGCAGGCCTGAGCCCGCAGGGCCTCGATCTGCGCGTCGGAACCGTCAATCCAGACGATCTGGTCGGGCTGGGTCATGGCGGCCATCTCGTCGATCCAATTCGAAATCGCTTTATTGGTAGTCAAAGCCAAAGTGAATACCCCCCATTTGGAAATTTTAGAACAACTCTATTCTACCTGAGAATGGAGGAGATTGCAAGGCGGATTCGGCAGATTTACCAGAACGTCAGGCGTTTTTTGCCAAAAATGCAGCGAGAGATGCAAATTCGGCCATTCCAAGCCGCTCACCCCGCACGTTTTCCTGCAAAGAGCAGGCGGCCAGGGCGGCGCGGACCCGTTCCCGGTCCCCGTAGGCGGCGGTGAGGCTGTTGAGCAGGGTCTTGCGCCGCTGGGCAAAGGCGGCGCGGACCACCCGGAAGAAGGCGTCCTCGTCCACCAGATCCTGGGGCGGCTGGGCCCGGGGGACCAGGCGCACCACGGCGGAGGTGACCTTGGGGGCGGGGAGGAAGCACTGAGGGGGCACCTCAAAGAGGAGCTCGGTCCCGGCGTGATACTGGCAAAAGACCGAGAAAGCCCCGTAGTCGGCGCTGCCGGGGGCGGCGCAGATGCGCCGGGCCACCTCCCGCTGGATCATCACCGTGATGGCGGAGAAGCACCCGGCCTCCAAAAAGGCGGTGATCACCGGCGTGGTGATGTTGTAGGGCAGGTTGGCGCACACCATGGGGGTGAGGCCGGGGAGCTTTTCCCGGCACAGGGCGGCCAGGTCCAGCTTCATCACGTCCCCGGGGACCACCGCCACATTGGGATAGGGGGCCAGGGTCTCGGCCAGGATGGGCAGCAGGGAGCGGTCCAGCTCCACGGCGGCCTCCCGCCCGGCCCGGCGGGCCAGCTCCACCGTGAGGGGCCCGATGCCGGGGCCCACCTCCACCACCCCTGCGCCAGGCCCCGCCCCGGAGGCCTCGGCAATCCGCTGTGGGACCCAGGACTCGATGAGAAAATTCTGGCCCATGCTCTTGGAGAAGCGGAAGCCGTGCCGGGCCAGCAGGGCTTTGATGTCATTCTGATTGCATAAATCCATTGGGAATCACCTGATGTCCTAAACTGCACATAAATGCAAACTCCTGCTGGGAAGGGGCGGCGGCCTTTGTCTTTGCGGGGAACGCCGCGTCAAAGGCGGCAAGCTCCGCCTCGCCGGGCTGGTACGCGAAGCCCTCCTGGAAGAGCCCGGCGGCGCCGCGGAGGGCGCCGGGCTGGAGCTCCACAGCCTGGAGGCCGGGGAGAAACTGCCCGTCCTCCAGGGCGATGCCCCACCGCTCGCCGCACCAGAAGCCGTAACGGCCGTAGTGCCGGGGATCGCCCAAAATGACGGCGGCCCGCTCCCCCATGGCCTGGGCCGCCCGGAGGGCGTGGCACACCAGGGCCCGGGCCAGGCCCCGCTTCTGGCAGGCGGGCAGCACGGCCAGAGGCCCGAAGGTAATGGTCTCCAGCCGCCCGCCTCCGTCCAGGGCGATGGAGCTCCCGGCGCAGGCGATAAGCCCGGCCAGAACGCCCCCGGCCTCGCACACAAAGGTCAGGTCGCGCCGGAAGGCGGGGGACTGGCGCAGGAGGTGGAGATAGTGGTGCTCATAGCAGCCGGGCTGGTATACGTTCCAGAAGGCCTCCCGGGTGAGGGCCTCGGCGGCGGCGTAGTCGGCAGGGGTCTCCGGACGAATGATCAGGGTCATGATGATTTCTCGCAGCTCCTATCCAAAAAAGTAGTAAGACCAGTATACCTAAGACAGGCCCCGCCCGTCAAGGCGGAGAACAGGCCCCCGTCCCAATGAGCGGGAAGGGGGCCTGCCGGGCGGCGGGCTCAGCGGTAGGAGAGAAGCTCCTCCACGCCCTTGCGGGGGCGGGCCTCCGGCTTCTCGGCGGGGTGGCCGAGGGCGATGAGGGCCATGAGCTCCTGCCCCTCGGGAACCTGGAGGTACTCCTCCAGGCCCTTGCGGTCAAAAATGCCCATGATGACGCTCCCCAGCCCCAGGTCCTGGGCGGCCAGGCACAGGGTTTGGGCGGCGATGCCGCAGTCGTAGTACTGCCAGCCGTCCGCCCGGTCGGTGGTGAAGGAGCCGTCCTTCTCGAAGCCGGAGCGGCCCTTTACAAAGGTCTGGGCGATAAGGGTCTTGCAGGAGCCGATGATGCGGGCGTTGTAGGGGGGCACATACCGCTCACAGATGGTGCGCAGGGCCTCCGGGTCCTCCACGGCGATGTAGCGGCTGATCTGGGTGTTTTTCCAGGACGGGGCCCAGGCGGCCAGGGCGATGACCTTCTCCAGGACTTCGCGGCTCACGGGCTCGCCGGTGAACTGGCGCACGCTGCGCCGGGACAGGATGCAGGACTGAAGTTCCATAACAAAGACCTCCTGACAGGGGATGGGATACTGCTATGGTAGCCTGCTCCCGCCCAAAAGTCAAGAAGCGCCGGGCCGGAGCGGGGGCGCGCTATGGATTCCGCCAGCGGAGAAGGAGGGGGAAAAACTGGTGCATCTGGGCCCGTGCCTGCTCCTCGGAGAGCTCGGGGTGCTCCCGGATCAGGATGGGGGTGCAGAAGTCGATTATCTCCTCCATGGTCATCTCGCCGGTAAAGGCGCCCTTCTGGTAGCAGTATTTGCAGTAGTGGGGGCTGGGGGAGCCGTCATCCTGAGGGGCGATGCAGTCCGGGTCGAGCTCATCGTAGACCCGATGGGCCATCCAGGGGGCGAAGGAGTGGACCAGGGACACGGAGAAGGGGGGCTTTGCGCCCGGGTCCTGAACGGGGGGCGGGGCCAGGGGCCGGTCGAAGCGCTCCTCTGATACCGCCAGGTCCAGCATCCGGCTGACCTTGAACGTGCGGTAGTCCTCCCGGAGCAGGCAAAAGCCCTGCAAATACCAGGCCCGGCTCTGAAAGACCAGCCGGGCGGGGAGGACCCTGCGCGGGGCGCTGCGCCCGGCGGAGCTCACATACCGGAAGGCGATGACCCGCCGCTCCAGAATTGCCCCGCACAGGCGCTGGAAGGTTCCGCGGTCGGGGCAGCCCCATTGGGACAGGTCTACCTGAAGCCAGTTGGGGGCACGCTGGCGGAAGAGGGCGGCGCGCTCCAGTACGCAGTGCTCCAGCAGGGCGATGCCCCCGCCGCGGCCGGGGACGGCGTAGACCGGCACTCCGGCGGCGGAGAGGGCGTCCACCTACCAAAAATTTGTTCGATTTCAGTATACCAGAGGCCGGCCCGGCGCGCAACCGGAAAACGTATGGAGGGGTGGCATAACTGGGGACAGGCCCTCATAGGATGTGCCAGTGATTCCCATTCCAAAGACAAGGAGCGTGAGGGAGATGACGGCACAAGAGCGGCAGCAGGCTGCGGCGCGGCTGCGGCAGGCGGCACAGCTGCTCCCCGGGGAACTGCGCAGGCCCTTGGAGGCCCTGCCCCAGGGGGAACAGGCGGCCATTGAGGAGCTGCGCCTGCGGGTGGGACAGCCCCTGACGGCCCTCTCCGGCGGGGCAGAGAAGCGGGTCCCGGGGGCGGAGGAGCCGCTGGGACCCCAGGACCTGGAGCGGGTGCTGGAGGTGGCCACCCGGGCCTCGGCCCACACGGCCCTGGACAAGGTGCAAAATGGCTTTGTGACGGTCCGGGGCGGGCACCGCATTGGCCTGTGCGGCAGCGCGGTGGTGCGGGAGGGGGCGGTGTACAACCTGCGGGAGCTCTCCTCTCTGGCCATCCGGGTGGCCCGGGAGCAAAAAGGGGTGGCGGCCCCGGTGGCGGCGGCCCTGCGGCACGGCGGCGGGGTGTACAGCACCCTCAGCCTCTCCCCGCCGGGGCTGGGCAAGACCACCCTGCTCCGGGACCTGAGCCGCACCCTCTCCGCCGGGGAGGGCGGGCCCGCCCTGCGGGTAGGGGTGGCCGACGAGCGGGGGGAGCGGGCCGCCCTGTGGGCGGGGCGGCCCCAGCTGGATGTGGGTCCCCATACCGACGTACTGGACGGCTGTCCCAAGGCGGCGGGGCTGATGATGCTTTTGCGGGGAATGAACCCCCAGGTGCTCTCAGCCGACGAGATCACCGCGCCCGCCGATGCCGAGGCCCTGGCCCTGGCGGCCAACTGCGGGGTGGCCCTCCTGGCCACCGCCCACGCCGCGGGGCTGGAGGACCTGGGCCGCCGCCCCCTCTACCGGCGGCTGCTGGAGTCCGGCGTGTTCCAGCGCCTGGTGACCATCCGAAAGGAGGGGGGCGTCCGGCGTTACGCCGTCTCCTCCCTGGAGGGCGGCGTATGCTGAGGCTGCTGGGAGCTGCCCTGGTGGTGGGAGGAGCCGGGGCCCTGGGCCTGCTGGCGGCCCGGAAGCTGGGCCGCCGGGTGGCCGCGCTGCGGGCCATGACCGCCGCGCTGGAGCTGGCCGAGCGGGAGCTCTCCTTCCGCCTGACCCCCATTCCCGACCTGTTCGCCTCCCTGGAGCGGCGCGCCCCGCCCCCGGCGGGGGCGTGCTTCGGCCGGTGCCTGGCGGGGCTGGAACAGCTGGGCGAGGCCGGTCTGAGCGCGCTGTGGCGAAAGGCGGTGGAGGAGACCCTCCCCGACCTGGCGGAGGAGGACCGCTGCGAGCTGTACGAGCTGGGGGAGGTGCTGAGCCGGTATGACGGAGAGGGGGAGCGGGAGGCGATCGCCCTGACCCGGACGCGGCTGCTGCGGGCCCTGGAGCGGGCCGAGGCCGACCGGGACAGCCGGGGGAGGCTGTGCACGGTGCTGGGGCTGACGGCGGGGGCGTTCTGCGCCATCCTCCTGCTATGAGAAGGGGAAAGGAAGGAAACAACCGTGGATGTGGATATGATCTTCAAGATCGCCGCCATCGGCATCTTGGTCTCGGTGCTCAATCAGGTGCTCGCCCGCTCGGGGCGGGAGGAGCAGGCCACTATGGTGACCCTGGCGGGGCTGGTGGTGGTGCTCATGATGGTGGTGCAGGAGATCAGCGACCTGTTCGCGCTGGTCCAGGACCTCTTTGGGCTGTGATGCGCCGTGGAAGCCATGGGAAAGGCGGCGGCAGTGGCCGTGATCGCGGCTTTGTGCGCCGTGGTGGTCAAGCGGGAGACCCGGGAGATCGGCCTGGTCCTCTCCCTGGCGGCGGGGGCAGTGATTCTGACCCTGGTCCTCCAGGCGGCGTCGGGGCTGGGGGCGCTGCTGGAACGCCTGGCCGGGGCGGCGGGGCTGGCCCCGCCGGTCCTCGCGCCGGTGCTCAAGACAGTGGGCATCTCCATCTTGACCCGCATCTCCGGCGAGCTGTGCCGGGACGCGGGGGAGGGGGGCTTGGCCGCCTTTGTGGAGGTGGCGGGGGCGGCCATGGCCCTGCTGGTCACCGCGCCCCTGCTCCAGGCGGTGCTGGACACCCTGTCCGGGCTGCTGTGATGGCGGCGCTGGTGCTGGCGGCGCTGCTCGCTCCCCAGGCCCGGGCCGCGGAAGAGCAGGCCGGCCTCCAGGAGCGGGTGCAGGAGGCCCAGGCCGAGGCCCTGGACCTGGAGGGCCTCCAGGACGCGGCGGAGGCCCAGGGGCAGAGCGTGACTCTGGGGACCGGCCTGGAGGAGGGGCTGCGGGACCTTCTGGCGTCGGGGAGCGCCACCCTCACCGGCACGGTGCGGGAAGCCCTGGGCAGCGGGATAACCCTGCTGGCAGTGGTCGCCCTGTGCGGCCTGGCCGGGGAAGTGGAGGCCGGACTGGGGAAGGGCTCCGGCCTGAGTCCGGTGCATGTGGCGGCGGCGCTGGCAGTGACGGCGGTGGCGGTCACCGATGTCCACGCCCTGGTGGGGCTTGGGCGGGAGGCCCTGGAGGGGATGCACCAGTTTTCCCAGGTGCTTCTGCCCGTCATGGCGGCGGCCGCGGCGGCGGGGGGCGCGCCAGGGGGCGCAGCTGCCCGGCAGCTGGCCACCATGCTCTTCGCCGACGTCCTCCTCACGGTCATTGATGGGCTTCTGCTGCCCCTGGTCTACGCCTATGTGGCGGCCTGTACAGCCCAGGCGGCCCTGGGCAGCGAGGGGCTCAGCCGTCTGGCGGGCCTGTTCAAGTGGGCGGTGACCGCGGTGCTCACCACCCTTCTGGTGGCCTTTGTCAGTTATCTGACGGTGAGCGGGGCGGTGGCGGGCACTGCCGACGCCCTGGCCGTAAAGGCCGCCAAGATGACTATCTCCGGCATGGTGCCGGTGGTGGGGGGCATCCTCTCCGACGCGGCGGGCACAGTGCTGGCGGGGGCGGGGGTGCTGCGCAATACGGTAGGGGTGTTTGGCATGCTGGCGGTGCTGGGCATGTGCCTGCTGCCCTTTTTGCAGCTGGGGATCCACTACCTGGTCTACAAGCTGGCTTCGGCCCTGGCGTGTACCGTCTCGGCGGGCCCAGCCAGCGGCCTCATCGACCAGATCGGCGCCGCCTTTGGGCTGGTGCTGGGCATGACGGGGGCGGGGGCCTTGCTGCTGCTGGTGAGCCTGGTCTCGGCCATCTCGCTGAGTGTGGGGGGATAGCGCATGCTGGAAGCCATCCATCAGTGGATTTTTGGGGTCACGGCCGCGGCTATGCTGGCCGCAGCGGCCCAGAGCCTGATGCCGAAGGGGCCGGTGTGGCGGATCGGGCGGATTACCGGGGGGCTGGTGGTGCTGCTGGCGCTCCTCGCCCCCCTGCTGGAGCTGGATGAGGCGGCGCTGGCCCGGGCTCTGAGCGAGTACAACCTCCCCCAGGCCCAGACGGAGGAGCTGGAGGCGGTGGACGCGGCCCTCTTCCAGACCCTCATAGAGGAGGAGACAGGCGCATATATATCCCAGCAAGCGGAGCGTTTGGGAGCGGCGTGTACAGTGGCGGTGGAGACCCGCCCGGCGGAGGACGGCTATCCGGTGCCCTGGGCGGTGACGGTGACCGGGGCGCTGACGGAAGAGCAGCGGGAGCGCCTGACGCGGCGCCTGGAGGCCGACCTGGCCATCCCGGCGGAACGGCAGACCTATCAGACGGAGGAAGGAACATGAACCGAACGGAGCTCGCGGGCCTGCTGGTCCCCCTGCGCGCCGCAGTGTGGAAGTACCGCTATGTGCTCCTGGTGGTGCTGGCGGGAGTGGTGCTGCTCCTGCTGCCCACGGGGGGCGGGGATGAGGACCGAAACACCCCGGCGGCGGAGGGGACGGGCCTGTTCTACGATCCCTCGGAGCTGGAAGAGCGGCTGGAGGAGGTCCTCTCCAAGGTGGAGGGGGCTGGGACGGTGGATGTGGTGTTGACAGTGCGGGACGGCCCCCGGCAGATTCTGGCGGAGGACCGGGTCCAGGAGCAGGAGGGGGATCGGGAGAGCCAGGAGCGGACCACTGTGGTGCTCTCTCGGGGCTCGTCCGGGGAGGAGGCTGTGACGGTGGGCCAGCTTTCGCCCCAATTCCGCGGCGCACTGGTGGTATGCTCTGGGGGAGACGACCCGTCGGTGCGCCTGGCGCTGACCGAGGCGGTCTCCGCCGTAACCGGCCTGGGGGCCGACCGAATCTCCATCTGTAAAGGAAAGTGAGGAGTGATGACATGAAACTCTGGAAACGCAACGCGGTGGTAGCCGCCATTGTACTCTTTGTCTGCGCGGCGGTCTACTTAAACTGGTCCTACAACCAGGAGGCGGCGGACGCGGGCAAGGTCCTGGGGCAGGCGGCCCTGGTGGGGGCGGAGAGCACCGATCCCCTCCTGACCTCGGCCAGCCCCTCGCCCGCGCCGTCGGGCCAGGCCGGCGAGAGTCCCGCTCCCAGCGGCGGGGAGGAGGGGGCCTCCGGCGGGACGGGCTATTTTGACAGCGCCCGGCTCAACCGGCAGGGGGCCCGGGACAGCGCGCTGAACATCCTTCAGGAGTCGGCGGGGGACGCGGGCGCCGACGAGGCCATGCAGACCCGGCTGGCCCAGGCCATTGAGACCATGGCCGGGGCCGCCGTCTCTGAGGCTCAGATCGAGAACCTGGTCACCGCCAAGGGGTATGCCGACTGCGTGGCCTTCATCAG
>CALXCU010000002.1 GCA_944386885.1 uncultured Oscillospiraceae bacterium
CACCGGGTCCAGCGGGTCCCCGAGACCGAGAGCGGCGGGCGCATCCACACCTCCACCGCCACGGTGGCGGTGCTCCCCGAGATGGAAGAGGTGGACGTCCAGCTGGACCCGGCGGACATTGAGATGCAGGTCTTCCGCTCCTCGGGCGCGGGCGGCCAGCACGTAAACAAGACCTCCTCGGCGGTGCGCCTCATCCACAAGCCCACTGGAACCGTGGTGGAGTGCCAGCAGGAGCGCAGCCAGTTCCAGAACCGGGACAAGGCCATGCGCATCCTGGCCTCCAAGCTCTACGAGGCCGAGCAGGAGCGGGTGAACCAGGAATTTGAGAGCCAGCGCCGCAGCCAGGTGGGCAGCGGCATGCGCAATGAGCGCATCCGCACCTATAATTTCCCTCAGGGGCGGGTGACCGACCACCGGATCGGCCTGACCCTCTACAAGCTGGACGCAGTGATGGACGGGGACCTGGACGAGCTCATCGACGCCCTGATCACCGCCGACCAGGCCGAGCGCCTGAAGGCGGGGGAGCAGGACTAACAGAAAAGAAGGAGAACACAATGGAACTTTGCATTCATTTTACCGCCCTGCCCGAGGGGATGGATCTGGACCAGCTAAAGCAGGAGATGGCCTTTGTGCTGGATGAGGAGGGCTGGCTCACCGGCTCGGGAGCGGACTGGCTGGAGATGGAGCTGGAGGACGAGCGGGCCAACCCCAAGTATGGCATCCTGGCGGTGAAGAATTACCTCCAGAAGCGGAAATTTGCCCCCGACACCACCATCGAGCTGGCGGGTACGCCGGTGGGCATCTACGAATGAGGGAAAGTCAGGTGAATCGGGTATGAATACCAAACGGTTTACCGCCCAGGAGGTAGAACAGGCCGCCGAGATCCTGAAGCGCGGGGGCCTTTTGGGCATCCCCACCGAGACGGTCTACGGCCTGGGGGCCAACGGACTGGACCCGGAGGCGGTGGCGCGGATCTTCGCGGCCAAGGGCCGCCCCCAGGATAACCCCTTAATCCTCCACATCCCCTCGTCGGACTGGCTGGAGCGCTACTGTGAGGACATCCCGGAGGGGGCTTATGCCCTGGCGGCGCGGTTCTGGCCGGGGCCCATGACCATGATCCTCCGGCGCAAGCCCATCGTCCCCGACGCCGTTACCGCCGGGCTGGACACGGTTGGTATGCGCTGCCCCTCCCATCCGGTGTGCCGGGCCATCATCGCCGCGGCGGGGGTGCCGGTGGCCGCCCCTTCGGGGAACACCCCCGGCCGGCCCAGCCCCACCAATATGGCCGCCATGCTGGAGGACATGGACGGAAAGAATAAGGGTATCGTAGATGGGGGGGCCTGCTCAGTGGGGGTGGAGTCCACCATCATCGACCTGACGGTGGCGCCCCCCCGTCTGCTGCGCCCCGGCGGGATCACCCTGGAGGAACTGCGGGAGGTCCTGGGAGAGGTGGCGGTGGACGCCGCCGTCACCCGCCTTATGGGGGCGGACGAACACCCCCGTGCCCCGGGCATGAAGTACCGCCACTACGCCCCCAAGGCCCCCGTGACGGTGGTACAGGGGGAGCCGGCTGAGAGCGCCCGGTATATCCGCCGCCACATTGGGGACCGGGACGGAGTCATCTGCTTTGACGAGTTCGCCCCCCTCTTCGAGGGACACCCAACCGAGTCCATGGGCCCTGCCGCCGACCAGGCCGAGCAGGCCCGGCGGGTCTTCGACGCTCTGCGGTATTTTGACGGCACCGATGTGGAGCAGATCTGGGCCCAGGGGCCAGATCCCTCCGGGATTGGCCTGGCCGTCTCCAACCGCCTCAACAAGGCCGCCGGTTTCCATATCGTAGAGGCCTGAGAGAGGATCAGAACTGCCAGCCCAGGCTGTCCAGGGCGGCGGCCTCCTCTTGGGGGAGGTCTATGCCCATTTGATCCCGGCCGGGGAAACCGTGAAAGTCGCTTCCGGCGGTCCAAAAGAGCCCTGCCGTTTGGGCCTGCTCCCGGAGCCAGATGCGCTCCTCCTGCGAAAAGGCGGAATAGACCGCCTCCAGCCCGTCCAACCCCAGGTTCCGCAGGCGTTCCAGGGCCATGCGCACCGCCGGACGGGGGAGAAGCTGCTTCTGGAAACGGCGGTAAACAATAAAAGGGTGGGCCCACACGGCCTTCCCACCTGCCCCGTGGAGGAGGCCAAGCGCCTCTTCTACCGTGAGGTTGACCCGGTCTAGCCGGTCTGCATAGGCGGCCATGATGGGGGAGAGGTCTTCGGCTGGGGCGTACCTCTCTTGGAGGAACTGCTCCACATCCCGCAGTTGGAGCACATTGCCGCAGCTGATAGGGACCTCCTCCACGGAGAGAGGGTATCCGGCCTCCGTGAGTGTAAGGCATAGGGCGCAAAAGGTCTCCCGTACCGCTTCTGCCCGCCGCTCCAGCCGCTTCCGGAGGGCCGGATCTCCTTCCTGGAAACCATACCCCAGCAGATGAAGCGCAAACGGAGCCTCTCCGCCGGCCAGAGCGGCCTCCCGGCAGGTGATCTCCACGCCGCTGAGGAAGGGCAGCCGCCCGCGGCTGGCCTGCGCGGCCCGGGCCACTCCGGCCACTGTGTCGTGGTCGGTGAGGGCGAAGCGCCGGACCTGCCGGGCCTGAAGCAGCGGGATCAGTTCTTCTACCGTGTAAATTCCGTCCGAGCAGAGCGAGTGGATATGGCAGTCGACCTTCACAAAACATTCCCCCTAGGGCCATTGATCCGGCTCTTATTATATACGCCGGGCGGGAAAAAGCAACCCGGGAGGCACAGGGGGAGAGGAAGGGAAAAGAAGGTGTCTCTATGAAGATCATTGGCATTACCGGCCCCACAGGGGCAGGGAAGACCACCGCCCTTGGAGTGTTGGAGGAGCTGGGGGCGGAGGTCATTGACGCCGACCAGGTCTACCACGCCCTCCTGGCGGAGAGCGCCCCTCTGCGCGGCGCCCTTACGGAGCGGTTCGGACCGGGCATTTTAGACGGGAGCGGGCAGATCGACCGGAAAGCCCTGGGAAAGCTGGCCTTTGGGAACCCGGCGGCCCTGCGCGACCTGAACGCTATCACCCACCGCTTCATTCTCGCGGAGATCGGCCGCCGGACCGAAGCGGCCCGGCGTGAAGGCCGTCCCGCCGTGGCCATCGATGCCGCCGCCCTGCTGGAGAGCGGTGCGGGAGAGCGGTGCGACGCGGTCGTGGGCGTGCTCTCCCCGAAGGAGCTGCGGATCCGGCGGATCATGGCCCGGGAGGGGATCTCAGAAGACTACGCCCGCAGCCGGGCGGACGCCCAGCCGCCAGACGCCTTCTACCGGGCAAGATGTTCCTATATTTTGGAAAATGGGCTGGAAGATACGCCGGAGACGTTTCGGGAGAAAGCCCGAGCGCTCTTCGCGGCGCTGTTGTAAATTGCGGCGGAATGTGGTAAGATACCCAATGGCAAATTTCCCAGGGCGCGCTCCCACGGGGCGCGCCCTGAATTCCGCGAGACCAGCCAAAGGAGGACCCTTTCTTATGGAAGAAAAACAGAAGACGGCGGGCGCACTGCGCCGGGAAGCGCTGTGCTACGCCCCCAAAAACGGCTTTGACCGCCTGAGCGCGGAAGATGAGGCCGCTATGCAGCGCTACTGTGAGGACTATAAGCGCTTCTTGAACGCCTGTAAGACCGAGCGGGAGTGCGCGGCGGAGGCCGTCCGCATGGCCGAGGCCAAGGGCTTCCGCCCCTTTGTCCGGGGCATGGAGCTCAAGCCTGGGGACAAGGTCTACCGCTCCAACCGGGGCAAGAGCCTGTTGCTGGCGGTCGTGGGCAGCCGTCCCCTCTCCGAGGGCGTGAACATCGGCGCGGCCCACATTGACTCACCCCGCCTGGACCTGAAGCCCAATCCCCTCTATGAGGACTGCGAAATGGCGTATTTCAAGACCCACTATTATGGCGGCCTGCGCAAATACCAGTGGGTGAGCATCCCTCTGGAGCTGCGGGGTGTGATTGCCCGGAAGGACGGGAGCGTAATCTCGGTGTCCCTGGGCGGACAGCCGGGGGAGCCCCGCTTCGTCATCAATGACCTGCTGCCCCACCTGGGCGTTGAGCAGTCCAAAAAGCCCCTGAGCGAGGCGATTCCCGCGGAGACGCTGAATATTCTGGTGGGCGGCCGGCCGTTTCAGGACGACGATGGAGCTGACCGGGTGAAGCTGACGGTGCTGGACCTGCTCCATCAGAAATACGGCATTACCGAGGCCGACTTTATCTCCGCCGAGCTGGAGGCAGTCCCGGCTTTCGAGGCTGTGGATATCGGCTTTGACCGCTCCTTTATCGGAGGCTACGGCCACGACGACCGCGTCTGCGCCTATGCGGAATTTGCCGCCATTCTGGAGCTGGAGACCCCCGCCCGCACCGCCGTGTGCATCCTGGCGGACAAGGAGGAAATCGGCTCCGAGGGCGTCTCCGGCATGCAGTCGGCGGCCTTCGATACCTTCATGTCCGACCTCTGCGACAGCCAAAAGGTTCCCCTGAAGGCCTGCTATGAAAAATCGTTCTGCCTCTCGGCAGATGTGACGGCGGCCTACGACCCCAACTATGCCGATGTGTACGAAAAGCGCAACAGCGCCCGGGTGAACTACGGCATGGGACTTTGCAAATACACCGGCGCCCGGGGCAAGTCGGGCTCTTCCGATGCCTCGGCGGAGGTGGTGGCCTACGTCCGGCGGGTGCTGGACGAGGCCGGCGTGTTCTGGCAGATGGCCGAGCTGGGCAAGGTGGACGCCGGCGGCGGCGGCACCGTGGCCTGCTACATGGCCAACCGGGACATTGATACCCTGGATGCGGGCGTCCCCGTGCTGGCCATGCACTCCCCCTTTGAGACGGTGTCCAAGCTGGACTGCTACATGACCTACAAGGGCATGAAGGCAGTCTACGAGGCGGAGTAAGCCATGGCCGCCCAGCGCCTTTACGACACGGATGGGCATCTCACCTCCTGTACGGCCCGGGTAACCGCCTGCGTGCCGGCGGGGGAGAGCTGGCGCATCGCCCTGGACCGGACCTGCTTCTTCCCGGAGGGGGGCGGGCAGTACGGTGACCGCGGGGTCCTCTTTCCCGAGGGCGGGGAGCCCGTCCCGGTCACCGACACCCGGGAGGAGGGCGGAGAGGTCTGGCATACGGCCTCTGCCCCTTTGGAACCCGGAACCCGAGTCCGGGGGGAGCTGGACTGGCCGCTGCGCTTTGCGCGGATGCAGTGCCATACGGGGGAACACATCGCCTCGGGTCTTTTCCACCGGCTCTATGGCCTGGACAACGTGGGCTTTCACCTGGGAGACGATGTGGTGACCATTGACTTGAGCGGCCCGGTGACTTGGCCGGATGTGCAGCGGGTAGAGCGCTTGGCCAACGAGGCGGTGAGCCAGGATTTGCCGGTCTCCTGCGCCTATCCGTCCCCGGAGGAGCTGGCCCGGCTGGACTACCGCAGCAAAAAGAGCATTGACGGCCCGGTGCGCATCGTGACCATCCCGGGTTATGATGTGTGCGCCTGCTGCGCGCCCCATGTCTCCCGCACCGGGGAGATCGGCCTCATCCATTTCCTCTCCCTTCAGAACTGGAAGGGGGGTGTGCGCCTGCGCATGCTCTGCGGCAGCCGGGCAGTGGAGGACGTGATGGCCAAGCAGGTCAGCGTGAGCGCCATCTCAAGCCGCCTTTCCGCCAAGCAGGAGGGGGTTTCCAAGGCTGTGGAGCGGCTGCAAGCCGAGCTGGAGGAGACCAAGCAGCGCGCGGCCCAGCTGGGCCGCCAGGCGGCGGAGGCGCTCTCGGAGTGCATCTCCCCTGGGAAACCAGAGGCCCTTTTCTTCCTGGAATTGGATGTTAAGGCCCAGCGGGCGCTGGTCAACGCCGTACTCAAGCGGGGGACCGGCGTCTGCGGAGTCTTTTCTCCCAGTGGAGACGGCTGGACGTACATCATCGGCGGGGACAGCTCCTGGGATCTGAGAGCTGTGGCCAAAGAGCTCGGCACCGCCCTGGGCGGGCGGGGCGGCGGCTCGGCGGGCATGATCCAGGGCAGCGTCCCGGCCAGCCGGACCCGGATTGAGGCCTGGTGGACTCTTAAATTCGTGAACAAACGGTAAAAGATGGGGAAATTGCCGAACAACACTTGCAAAGCGGCGATTTTTCCGGTATAATTTTTCGGTATGTATGCGAAACTAGGTTCGCAGCAATTATGACGAGAGGACTGAAGATCGAATGAGCGCATCCAGAGAAAAGAAACAGCGCCAGAATGATCCCGCCGGCGGTCTGACGCAGAAGCAGATCCAGGAGCGCAAGGAGGCGCAGATCAAAAAGCGCAACAACATCATCTATATGGTGATCGGCGTGGTGGTGGCCATCCTGGTGGTGGCCCTGCTGGTCTGGCACTCCGGCTTTTTCCAGAGCCGTTCCACCGCCCTGACGGT
Source organism: uncultured Oscillospiraceae bacterium (assembly GCA_944386885.1). GTDB lineage: Bacteria > Bacillota > Clostridia > Oscillospirales > Oscillospiraceae > Pseudoflavonifractor_A. The sequence goes on from CALXCU010000002.1 coordinate 6,437, forward strand.
GGACGGACGGAATTACACCCCCGGTGAAGTGGCGTATTACTATAACATGGCCGTGCAGCAGAACGGCTACATCATGTCTCTGTACGGCATGTACGATACCAGCGTAGACGCCAGGGAGCAGATCTACGACGAGGAGACCGGCGAGACCTTCTATGATTACTTCATGAGCTTGGCCGAGACCCAGATCATCCAGAACAAGGCCCTGTCCGATGCGGCCGAAGCCGAGGGTATGACCCTCTCGGAGGAGAGCCAGGCCTCGGTGGAGAGCGACATTGAGAGCTACCGCAGCCAGGCCACCCAGTACGGCTATCCAAACCTGAATTCCTTCCTGAAAGCCATGTTCGGCCAGTATATGAATCAGAATGTGCTGCGCAGCTGCCTGGAGGAGATCTATCTGGCCAACCAGTATTATACGGCCCACTCCGACTCTCTGACCTACGACGACGCCACGCTGCAGAGCTACTATGAGGAGCATGCGGATGATCTGGACACCTTCCAGTACCGCTATCTCTACTTCAGCGGCACAGCGGCGAGCACCACCGACGAGGACGGCAACACCGTGGAGCCCACTGAGGAGGAGCAGACCGCCGCCATGGAGGCCGCCCTGACCCAGGCCGACGCTCTGGTCGCCGAGGTAGAGGGTGGAACCGCCTTTGACGACGCGGCCCAGGCCGCCGTGGATGCCGACGAGGAAGAATCCCTCACCTACGATGGGCAGCAGACCGTGGTTGGCTCCAGCGTGAATACCAGCATCCGCGACTGGCTCATTGACAGTGCCCGCCAGGCCGGCGACGTAAGCGTGGTGGAGACCACCAACGGCTACTATGTCGTACAGTTCGACGGCCGTTATCTGGACGAGGAGGCCATCGGACAGGCCGATATCCGCCACATCCTGATTCTGGCCGATGTGGAGGAGGGGGCCGACGAGCCCACCGACGAGGCCATGCAGGCCGCCGAGGAGCAGGCCCAGAGCATTCTGGAGGAGTTTGAGTCCGGCGACCGGACTGCGGAGTCCTTCGCCGCCCTGGCGGAGGAGTACTCCGAGGACCCGGGCTCCAACACCAACGGCGGCCTCTATGAGGACGTGAACCGGAGCACCTCGTTCTTCACCGGCTTTATGGACTGGATCTTTGCCGACGGCCGAAAGGCGGGGGACACCGGCCTGGTGGAGAATACCCAGCAGGATCAGTGGGGCTGGCACGTGATGTACCTGGACACCGTGGATGAAGTGCTCTGGAAGTACACCGCCAGCAACGCCCTGCGCAGCGAGGACCTGAACACCTGGATGGAGGAGCTGACCTCCGGCATGGAGGCCGTCCAGGGCAGCGGCATCGGCTACGTGGAGTAACCGCAAACCAAATCCGAACCATGCTTCAGAGGGGTGGGGCCGAGTGTCCCGCCCCTCTGCCTGTGCGAGAGGAGCGAGTATATGCAGGAGCAATTTTCCCGCAGCGCCATGCTGCTGGGGGAGGAGGCGGTGGAGCGCCTCTGGAACTGCCATGTGGCGGTCTTCGGCCTGGGCGGCGTGGGGAGCTGGGCGGTGGAAGCCCTGGCCCGGTCTGGGGTCGGGGCGCTCACCCTCATCGACCAGGATGAGGTGAGCCTGACCAACCTGAACCGGCAGCTGGGAGCTCTCTATTCCACCCTGGGCCGCCCCAAGGCGGAGGTCTTGGCCCGGCGGGTACAGGATATCAGCCCTTGGTGCCGCGTGACCGCCCGGCAGGCCCGGTACGAGGCAGACAGCCGGGAGACGTTTTTCCAGACCCGGTATGACTACATCATAGACGCCATTGATCTGGTGTCCTGCGAGCTGGACCTGATCGAGACCGCGCAGAGCCGGGGAATCCCCATTGTGTCGGCTCTGGGTACAGGAAATAAACTGGACCCCACTCAGTTCCGCATCGGGGACATCTCCAAAACGGAGGGTTGTCCTCTGGCCCGGGTGGTGCGCAAGGAGCTGCGCGCAAGGGGGATCCAGCACCGCCGGGTCCTCTGGTCGCCGGAGCCCCCCATCACACCCGGAGAGAGCGGCGAGGCCCCTCCGCCGGGCCGCCGCTCCATCCCGGGCAGCGTGGCATGGGTTCCCTCCTGCGCGGGACTGATGCTGGCAGGAGATGTGGTGCGCGCCCTGACCGGAAAATAAGAGGTATAAAAATGCCCTCCATTGGCAGACTAGGACCAATGGAGGGATGTTTTATGGCGTCAGAAGGAACGCACCGCTGGTGGGCCTCCGCGCTGGCGGGAGGCGCGGCGGGGCTGGTCAACGGCCTATTCGGCGGGGGAGGAGGAACGGTGCTGGTCCCCCTGCTCACCGGGCTGTGCAAACTGGAACAGAGGCAGGCTTTCGCCACCTCTGTGGCGGTCATCGCGCCCTTGTGCGCCCTTTCGGCGGCCGTATATTGGTTCCGGGGCGGACTGGACCTCATGTTGGCCCTGCCCTATCTGTTGGGGGGGCTGCTGGGGGGCTGGGTGAGCGGAAAGCTCTTTTCCAGGCTCAAACCCCTTTGGCTGCGCCGGGGCTTTGCGCTCCTCCTGCTCTACGGGGGCTGGAAGGCCCTCTTTTCCTGATGGAGGCTCTGGGGGCAGTGCTGGCGGGGGCGGCCGCAGGAGTGCTCTCCGGCCTGGGCGTGGGGGGCGGGACGCTGCTGCTCATCTACCTGACCGCCTTTGCCGGCGTGCCCCAAGACCTGGCGCAGGGGGTGAATCTGCTCTACTTCCTGCCCGCCGCCGCCACGGCCCTCCCCGCCCACCTGCGGGGCGGGTACCTCCACCGCCCCACTGTGCTGCCCGCCGTGCTGGCCGGTTTTGTGTGCGCCGCCGGCGGGGCCTGGCTGGCCACCGCCCTGGAGGTGGAGCTCCTCCACAAGTGCTTTGGGGGCTTTCTCCTTCTGACCGGTCTGCGGGAGCTCTTTTCCAAACCCCGGGCGTGAGCTGGAAATTACCCCCTGACCCGTCTATAGGTCAGGTAGCCCTCCAGAATCAGAGAGGCGGCCACGGCATCCACGTTTTTTTTGTGGGCCTTCATGCGTTTGCCGCTCTGATGGAGGATATTGTGGGCCTCCACGGTGGTGCGCCGCTCGTCCCAGAGGACGGGAGAGAGGCCGGTGGCCTCCTCCAGCTGCTGGGCAAAGCAACGGTAGAGGCCGGCTCTGGCTCCTTCGCTGCCGTCCATATTTTTGGGGAATCCCAGCACCAGTTCCTCCACACCATAGGCGGCAGCCAGGTCTTTGATCTGCTCTGCAACCACCTCACGGTTCCGGCTCTGGATCACGGTGGTGAAACCGGTGAGCAGGCCGGTGGCGTCGGAGATGGCCACGCCGGTGCGGGCGTCGCCGTAGTCGATGGCCATGATGCGCATAGATAATGTCGCTCCTTTTCGATCATGTTACCTAATCTTATCGGTAAGGCGGGGCTATGTCAAATTAATTTTAAAAAAAAACTTGACTTTCCATCCGTTGCGTGCTATTCTAGTACTACCTATGAAAGAGGGCTTTTCTTTCATGCGCGGTTTTACGGTGTGACGGGCATGAAACCCTCCGCTCCGATCGAGAGAACATAGGGAGGCAGATATGCCGGGTCCGCACCGTGACGAGGGGCATTGTGCGCCCGCGTCGCTGGATTCGGCTGGGGCTGTATCCGGCGTTTTTTTATGTCTAGGATACGGCCAACTATTGAAGGGGGTGCCGAACACATGGCAAAGGCTGGTTCCCGGGTGAAGATCACCCTCCGCTGCTCCGAGTGCAAGCAGAGAAACTATAACACCAACAAAAACAAGAAAAATACTCCCGACCGTCTGGAGCTGAAGAAGTATTGTCCCTTCTGCAGGAAGCATACGGTTCACAATGAGACCAAGTAATCTGTGCGCGGAGCACGATAGAAAGAAGGGTGTACGGAATGCCTGAGAACGAGAAGCTCGAGCAGGGAACTGCCAAGCCGGAGAAGGCCAAGAAGGACAAAAAGGACAAGAAGTCCAAGCCCGGCGCCTTCGCCCGCATGGGTAAGTGGCTGCGCGAGATGAAGGCTGAGCTGAAGAAAGTTCAGTGGCCCACCCGGAAGCAGACGTTTAACAACACCGTGGTCGTCATTGTCTGCTGCATTGTCGTGGGCGTGTGCATCGGGGTCTTCGATTGGCTGGCCCAGTCCGTCGTCAGCGCCCTGCTGGACCTGTTCCAGTAAGGAGCGGCTATGTCAGAGCGTGCATTGTGGTATGTCGCGCATACCTATTCCGGCTATGAAAACACGGTGGCCGCCTCAATTGAGAAGGCTGTGGAGAACCGGAACATGCGCGATCTCATCCATGAGGTCAATATCCCCATGGAGACTGTGACCGAGATCACGGATAACGGCCCCAAAACCGTGGAGCGGAAAGTCTTTCCCGGCTATGTGCTGGTGAAGATGATCATGACCGACGAGACGTGGCACCTGGTGCGCAACGTCCGGGGCGTGACGGGCTTTGTGGGCGACGGAAATAAGCCGATCCCGCTGACGGAGGAGGAAGTTGCCTCCATGGGCGTGGAGAAGAAGGAAGTCGTCGTAGGCTACCAGGTGGGGGACAGCGTAAAGATCACCGAGGGTGCGTTGGAGTCCTTCCTGGGTATCGTGGAAGAGATCGACCTGGAGCGGAGCAAGGTCCGCGTCATGGTCGAGATGTTTGGCCGGGAGACGCCGGTCGAGCTGGAGCTCGACCAAGTGGAGCCGGTCGAGTGAACGGGCAGCGGGCCCGGAAACCCGCACGTGGGAGGAACGCCGCCGCGTTCCGTCTCAACCACATTTCATAGGAGGTGCTGTTTCAAATGGCACAGAAGATCACTGGTTATATCAAGCTTCAGATCCCGGCCGGCAAGGCGACTCCCGCCCCCCCCGTGGGCCCCGCCCTTGGCCAGCACGGCGTGAATATCCCCGCCTTCACCAAGGAGTTTAACGAGCGCACCAAGAATGAGGCCGGCATGATCATCCCGGTCATCATCACCGTGTATGCCGACCGCTCCTTCACTTTTGTCACCAAGACCCCTCCCGCCGCCGTCCTCATCAAGAAGGCCTGCAACATCGAGTCCGGCTCTGGTGTGCCCAACAAGACCAAGGTGGCCACCATCAGCAAGGAGGATGTGCGCAAGATCGCCGAGACCAAGATGCCCGACCTGAACGCGGCCAGCATCGAGGCGGCCATGAGCATGATCGCCGGTACCGCCCGCTCCATGGGCGTCGTGGTGGGCGACTGAGCGAAGGAGGGATAAGGAATGTTTAGAGGAAAGAA
>CALXCU010000003.1 GCA_944386885.1 uncultured Oscillospiraceae bacterium
CCAGCTCCTCGCTCTCGCCGGGCTCGAAGCGCATCCACACGTCGCCGAACTGGCCGTGGCCGCCGGTCTGCTTCTTGTGGCGGCCCTGGACCTCCACCTTTTTGCGGATCTTCTCCCGGTAGGGCACGCGGGGCACCGAGAGCTCGGCCTCCACGCCAAAGCGGCTCTTCAGCTTGGAGAGGAGCACGTCCATCTGCATATCGCCGGTGCCCGAGACCACCATCTGGCGGGTCTCGGCGTTGTTTACCCAGTTGAAGGTCAGGTCCTCCTCGTTCAGGCGGGTGAGGCCGGCGGCAATCTTGTCCTCCTGGCCCTTGGTCTTGGGGGCGATGGCCACCGAATAGCAGGGCTCCGGGAAGGGGATGGCGGGCATCTTGACCACCTTGCGCGCGTCGCAGACGGTGTCTCCGGTCTTGAGCGCGTCCATCTTGCCGATGGCGCCAATGTCGCCGCAGACCAGCTCCTTCACTTCCTCGGCCTTCTTGCCCTTCATGGTATACAGGCGGCCCATCTTGAGGGTCTCGCCGGTGCGGGCGTTGACCAGGGACATATCGGGGGTCAGGGACCCGGAGAGGACCTTCACATAGGAGTACTTTCCGTACTGGTCGGAGACGGTCTTAAAGACGAACGCGCAGGGGTAGGCCCGCTCGGAGAGGACATATTCCTCCAGCTCGCCGTCGGCGTCCTCCACCTCGATGGGGGCGCTCTCCAGGGGATTGGGGATCAGATCCACAATGGTGTCCAGCAGCATCAGGGTGCCCAGGCCCTCCACAGCGGAGCCGCAGACCACCGGGAACAGGGAGAGCTCCCGCACGCCCTGGCGCAGGCCCTGGACCATCTCGGCATAGGTGAAGTCCTCGCCGGAGAAGTACTTGTCCATGAACTCCTCGCTGGTCTCGGCCACGCTCTCCTTCAGCGCGTCGTAGAGCTCGTCCAGCACGGGGACCTTGTCCTCGGGCACGGCGATCTCCACCCGCTTGCCGCCCTGGAATTCGTAGGCGCGCTTGTGGAGCACGTCGATGATGCCGATGACCTTCTTGTGCTCATTCCAAATGGGGGCCACCACGGGGGCGATGTTCTTGCCAAAACGCTCCCGCAGGGTGGCGAAGGCGGCGTTGTAGTCGGCATTGTCCTCGTCGGTCTTGGAAATATAGAGGATGCGGGGGAGCTTGCGCTCCTCGCAGTAATCCCAGGCCTTCTCCGCGCCCACGCTCATGCCGGCCTTGGCCGAGCAGACAATGACGGCGGCGTCGGAGACGCTGACGGCCTCCCGCACCTCGCCCACAAAGTCGAAGTAGCCGGGGGCGTCCAGCACATTGATCTTACAGCCCCGGTACTCCACCGGCGCCACGGCCAGGGAGATGGAGATCTGCCGGCGGATCTCCTCAGGATCGTAGTCACAAACGGTGTTGCCGTCCACGGGAGAGCCCATGCGGATGGCGCCGCCGGTCAAATACAGCATGCTCTCTGCCAGGGAAGTCTTTCCGTTGCCGCCGTGTCCCAGCAGACAGATGTTGCGAATGTTTTGCGCGGAATAGCTCATTTGTTTCCTCTCCTTACAGATTGAGATCGGGCCAGCAATGCGCCCGGAAGGCTATCACGACTGACATTAGTCATTATAGCTCAAATACAAGGCGCTGGCAACTGAAATTTTAGAAAAACAGTCCAATCTCTTTCAAACAGCCTCCGGCAGCAAAAAAAGAGGCTCCCGGTATGGTCCGGGAGCCCTGATGCAAGTTCATTCACTGTCCGATTGCCTGGTCGTAGGCGCTCTCTTCGGCCTGATAGGCCGCCAGGGCCTCCTCCCAGCCGGGGTCCTCCGGCGTCAGGCCGGAGAGCAGGCTCCGGTCCTCCCGGCAGAGCACGGTGCTCCCGTCCAGAGACACGGCATAGGCGGTGGTGTCCTCCCCGCCGGCCTCCTGCACCTGGAAGGTGTAGTAGGCGCCATTCGGCGAAAGCCCGGCGGCGGTGATTGTGCTCCCCTCCTCTGCGGCGTAGAGCGACAGGGTGGCCGAGGGGCTCTGCCCCTCCAGGTAGTCCTCCAGCACCGCTAGTGCCTCCTCCTCCGTCAACGGAGCAGAGGAAGGCGCCGCGTTCTGGGCGGGCTGGATGGCCGGTGGAGCCTCCTCCCGGGCGGCGGGCGTCAGGAGCGGCTGGGCGTCGGCCTGAGCAGAATGCCCACTGGCCCCGTCTTGGGCAGCGGATACGGCCGGCATCTCCGCCGGGACCGTGCCGGCGTACTCCGGCTCTGTCTCCTCCGTCTGGCCGCTGTCCGCCGTCACCGCGGAAGTGCCCCCTCCTCCGGCGGCCGCCTGGACGCTGTTTTCTGTCTGCTGGTCCCCCGCCGCGGCGGTCTCCGGCTGGGCCGTCTCCGCGCCCTCCCGGGTCTGGGCGGCGGCCTCCGGCTGGGAAACGGCGGCTGTATCGGCGCTCTCACCCCCCGCTCCGGCGTCAGGGGCCGCACCGGTGGAACCTCCCCCGGCCAGCCCGGCCAAATAGTCCTGGCCCAGGGTGCCCGCGCTGAAGAGCACCACGGCGAACACAGCGGCGGTAGCCGCCCAGTTGCGCCAGCGGCGGCGGGAGGTCCGGTCGAGCGGGACCACCTTTTCCTGGCCCACCCGGTCCATAACTCCCTGGGCAAACCCCTCGGGGACGGGGGCGTTCATGCTCTCCCAGGCCGGACCCAGGCGCGTCAGATCGGACAGGAGGGCCCGGCATTCGCCGCATACGGCCAGGTGCTCGTCCAGGGCCCGCTGGTCCTCTGGGGACAGGGGGCCGTCCAAGCTCTCGCTGATGAGCTCTGTGGCCCGGTCGCAGTCAATCATCATTGGCCCTCCTTTCTCTTGGGATGTGGAGTATTCCTCCTAGCTTGTAGACGAAGCGGGGGGTGAAAAGTTCCCAGTGGACACCAGATATTTTCGCAGGGCCACACGGGCCCGGGCAATGCGGGATTTCACCGTGCCCTCCTCCAGGCCCAGGAGCTGGGCGATCTGGGCGTAGGAGAGTCCGTCCAGTTCCCGCAGGACCAGGATCTTCCGGTGCTCCTCCGAGAGGGTGGAGAGTCCTTCCCGGATGGCCCGGCGCAGTTCCTGCCGTTCGGCCTCCACCTCGGGGCTGTAGCGCAGGTCGGGCAGCTCCACCTGCCGCTCCTCCTCCTCATCGTCCAGGGACACCGTCATGGACAGGCCCGCACGGCGCTTCTCCCGGCGGAGAAAGTCGATGCAGGCATTGGAGGTGAGCCGGTAGACCCAGGTGGCAAAGGAGCTCCCCCCCTGGAAGTTTTTCAGCCCCCTCCAGGCGTTGATGAGAGCTTCCTGGGCCAGCTCGGCGGCGTCGTCCGGATTGCCTGTCATGCGCAGGGCCAGGTTATAGATCCGGCCCTGGTTCTGCTCCACCAGGGCGGCAAAGGCCTCCTCATCCCCCTGCCGGGCCCGCTGGACCAGCTCCGCTTCGGTTGTCATGGCGCTCACCGTCCTTCCTTCCGGGATGGGCTCCCGCTTAGTCCTGCAGATCCCGCTTGATGCCCGCCGTAATGCGGTAGATGTCCTCCATGGTGGAGATCTGGGAGATCTGCTCCTTGTAATAACCCGCGTAGGGCACGCCCTTCAGGTACCAGGCGTAGTGCCGCCGGGCCTCCAGGCAGGCAATCTTTTCCCCCTTGTGGGCGGCATTGACCTCAAACTGCCGCACGGCGGTGTCGCAGCGCTGGGCCAGCGGGGGCCGCTCTGGGATGGGCTCCCCGGCCAGGGCGGCGGCGCACTGCTGGAGGAGCCAGGGGTTTCCGAACGCGCCCCGGCCCACCATGGCCATGTCCGCCCCGGTGTAGCGGAGAATGCGTACCGCGGCCCGGGGAGAAAAGACGTCTCCGTTGGCGATGACGGGGATGCGCACCGCCTCCTTCACCGCCCGGATGTAGTCCCAGTTGGCCTCGCCGGCGTACATCTGCGTACGGGTACGGCCGTGGACGGCCACCGCCGCCGCCCCGGCCTCCTCCAGCATCCGGGCGAACTCCACACAATTGATGGAGCCCTTGTCCCAGCCCAGGCGGAATTTGGCGGTAACGGGCCGTCCGCCCGCCCCCCGGCCCACCGCCTCCAGCACCTTGGCGGCCAGTTCCGGCGTGCGCATGAGCCCAGAGCCGTCCCCGCTCTGGGCGACCTTCGGCACAGGACAGCCCATGTTGATGTCGATGACCTCCGCCCCCGAGACCTCGGCGGCAATGCCGGCGGCCTGCTCCATACAGGCCGGGTCGCTGCCAAAAATTTGGGCGGCGGCGGGGTGCTCCCCCTCCCCCAGCTTTAGAAGCGGGAGCGATTTCTTGTCCTGATAGCACAGCGCCTTGGCGCTGACCATCTCAGTGACGGTATAGCAGCCGCTCAGCTCCCGGCAGACCGTGCGGAAGCCCAGGTCGGTGACCCCCGCCATGGGGGCCAGGACCAGCCGGGTGGAGAGCGTGACTGTGCCGATGTTCAAATGGAATCCCTCGCTTATTCTTTCGTTTCGTACCCCTTATCATACCATACCCCCACTGCCGGGACAAGCCGGAAAAACGGGCGCCCGGCCCAGGCGGGCAGAACGCCGCTCTCCCCCATCCCGACGCGGCAAACGGCCCCTTGCTTTCAAAAACCGCCGGGAAATGGCAACCTTGACGTTCCTCTTCCGACCCGCTTTTTCCATAAATTGGGTTATACTGAGACACACCAACGAACGGCGCAGATTTGGCCGGAGGGAGGAACAGTTATGGCAACCAAAGAGACGCTGCGGGCCCGAGCGGCCCGGATGCGGGAGGAAATGCGGGAGACGGGCCGGCTGGTGCTGCGGGCCCCGGCCCTGGTGCGCACCGCCGAGTGCGCCATACGCTTTTTGCTGGGGGCGGTGCTGGCCGGGGCGGAGATCTTTGGGGGCTACGCCCCCTTTGGCCTGGGGATGGTGGGGGCCTCCGGGTCGGGCCTGGACGGCTTCGCCGCCCTGCTGGGCGCCTGCTTCGGCTATCTGAATTTTCAGGGCTTTGCCGACGGGCTGCGTTACGCCGCCGCCGCCATCCTGATCTTCTCGGTAGCCTTCGCCTTCTATGACATCCGGCCCTATCGCTCGGCCTGGTTCATGCCGGCCGCCGCCGCGTCCATGGACGCGGTAACCGGCCTGGTCTACCTGGCCGACGAGGGTTGGACTCCCGAGGGGGTCATCTGGTTCGGCACGGAGGTGCTTCTGTGCGGCGCGTCGGCCTATTTCTACCGCATTGCCTTCTCCCCCTGGACCGACAACCGGGAGGAAGACCCCCTCACCCTGCGTCAGACGGTGAGTCTGCTCATCCTGGGGGGCACCGCCCTGCTGACCCTCTCCCGGATTACCCTGCTGGGAGACCTCTCTCTGGGGCGGACCGGGGCCGCTCTGGCCGTCATGGTCTGCGCCGCGGCAGGGGGTATCGGGGCCGGGGCCACCGTGGGGGTGGCCGTGGGAATCGGCATGGACCTGGCCGCCGGAGGGCTCCCTTTTTACGCCATGGCCTATGCCCTCTCGGGCGTCATGGCGGGCATTTTCCACCGGCAGGGCCGGTTCTTCACCGCCCTGGCCTATGTGCTCTCCAACGCGGTGGCGGTGCTGTGGACCTGGAGCGCCGGGGCCCGGATCTCTCTGCTCTATGAGGTCTTCGCCGCCTCGGTGCTCTTTCTTCTCCTGCCTGAGGGACTGCTGCGGCAGACCCGTTCCCTGCTGGTGCGCCAGCCCCGGCAGGACACTCAGAGCAGGGCCAGAGCCTACACGCAGCGCCGGCTGGAGGGGGCCGCGCGGGCCTTCCGCTCCCTTCATGACTCCCTGAGGAGCTCCTTCTCCGCCCCGCCCTCCAACGACAACGACACCGCCGTCATCTTCGACCGGGCGGCCAGCCGGGTGTGCAAAAGCTGCTCCCTTCAGCTCTCCTGCTGGCAGCGGGACTATGTGAGCACCTACAACGCCCTCAACGACGCCTTGGGGCCCATGCTGGAGCGGGGCAAGGGGGAAGCAGAGGACTTTCCCAGCCATTTCTCCAGCCGGTGTGTGAAATTTCCCCAGTTTCTTCAGGCGGCCAACGAGGAACTCTCCGCCCTCTTCTGCCGCCGGCAGTACCACAGCCGCCTGCGGGAGAGCCGCTCGGAGGTCTGCCGCCAGTACGGGGAGCTCTCCTCCCTGCTGGGGGAGGCGGCCGCCGAGCTCTCGGCAGAGCTCTCCCCCGACCCGGTGCGGGAGCGGCGCCTGCGCCAGCACCTCACAGCCCAGGGACTTGAGGCCCAGCCGGCGGTATATTACGACCAGGCCGGCCGCCTGCGGGTGGAACTTCAAGGGCCCGGTCTCCAGATTCTCCGCCGTCCCCAGGAGGTGGAGCGCCTCTCCAGGCTGCTCTCGCTCCCCCTCCGCCTGGTTCCGGAAGACCCGCCCCGCCGGGATCAGGTGGTGCTGGTCCAGGAGGCCCCATTTCAGGCCCTGGCCGGAGTGGCCGTACGAAAAAAAGAGGGAGAGACCATCTCCGGGGACACGGGGACCTGGTTTAAACGGGAGGAGGACGGCGTCCTCTTCCTTCTCCTCTGCGACGGGATGGGCTCCGGCCCCGCCGCCCACCGGGAGAGCAGCGAGGCCGTGCGCCTGCTGGAAGAGTTCCTCCGGGCGGGGGTGGAACCGGAAGAAGCTCTGCGCACCCTCAGCGGCGCTCTGGCCCTCCGGGGGGAAGAGAGCGGCGGCTTTACCACCATCGACCTGCTGCGGGTGGACCTGTTTACCGGCGCCGGGACAGTCTACAAATACGGCGCCGCCCCCACCTACCTCAAAAAGGGGAATACCGTCACCCGCATCACCGGCGCCGCCCTCCCTGCTGGACTGGCTCCCGGGGAGGCCTCCGCCCCTGACATGAGCCGCTTCCGCCTGGAGCCGGGGGACTGCGTGCTCATGGTCTCCGACGGGGTGGCCGGCGGGGATGGGGATGTCTGGGTGCGCGAGCGCCTGCGCGCCTTCCAAAACGAGAGCCCCAAAGAGCTCTCCCGCCTCCTGGTGGAGGAGAGCCAGCGCCGTGGGGTGGGAAATGACGACCGCACCGCCATCCTCCTGCGCCTGGAGCGCCGGAGTCAATAGCCCCTTCCGCCGCGCCTGAGACGGGCGCGGCGGAATTGTTTTGCATATCGTGCATATTCTCTCACACCGATCCCCTGTTTTTCGGGATTGCACTCCCTTTTTATGCAATTTTGCTCTTGCAATGCTGCAAACGATAGGGTAAAATATAAAAATAGTTTTGTAGTTTTGATGAATTCCGCCGGGCCTCGAAACACTTCGCGGTTTTCCGGCCTGGTTCCCGCCGTGCGGGCTTCCACGGGAGGTTTTGTTGTGAGTGAGCTTCTGGAGATCCAGCATCTGAATGTGAGTTTCCAAAACGGCGGCGTGGAGACGCAGGTCATCTCCGACCTGTCCCTCTCCTTAGGCCAGAAGGAGACGCTGGGCATCGTGGGCGAGTCGGGCAGCGGCAAGAGCGTCACTTCGCTGGCCGTCATGCGCCTGCTCTCCCCCCGCACCAGCCGCGTGACCGGGAAGGTCCTCTTCCACGGGGAGGACCTGCTCTCTCTGCCTGAGCGGGAGATGCAGTCGGTCCGGGGCAACCGGATCGCCATGATTTTTCAGGAGCCCATGACCTCCCTCAACCCGATCCACCCCATCGGCAAGCAGATCGCCGAGAGCGTGCTCCTCCACAACCCCAAGGCCACCAAAAAGCAGGCCATGGCCCGGGCGCTGGAGCTGCTGGAGCTGTGCGGCATCCCCGACCCTCAGCAACGCATCAAAGAATATCCCCATCAGCTCTCCGGCGGTATGCGCCAGCGGGTGATGATCGCCATCGCCCTGGCCTGCGACCCCGACCTGCTCATTGCCGACGAGCCCACCACCGCCCTGGACGTGACCATTCAGGCCCAGATTCTGGACCTGATGAAGGACATCAAGCGCAGCCGGGACATGAGCATTATCATGATTACCCACGACCTGGGCATCGTCTACGATTTCTGCGACAAGGTGGCGGTCTTTTATACCGGCGAGGTGGTGGAATACGCGCCGGTCAAGGCTCTCTTCGACCACCCCCTCCATCCCTATACCGAGGGGCTGATCCAGGCCATCCCCCGGCTGGGCCACCCCACCCGGCGGCTGGACGCCATCGAGGGCATGGTCCCCGACGCGGGCGATATGCCCCAGGGCTGCCACTTCCACCCCCGCTGCAAGTACGCCACCGAGCGCTGCCGGCGGGAACACCCCCCGCTCCAGGAGCGGGCCGACGGCCGCTGTGTGAGATGTTTTCGAGCGGAGGAACAAGCATGAGTGATTCCAAGATCCTGGTGGAGATGCAGGGCGTCAAGCAGCACTTCACTGTGAAGAAAAGCCGGGGGCAGAAGGCCACCCTCTACGCCGTGGACGGAGTGGACCTGACCATTGAGCAGGGAGAGACGTTTGGCCTGGTGGGCGAGTCTGGCTGCGGCAAGTCCACCCTGGGCAAGACCCTCCTGCGCCTCTACCCCCTCACCGCGGGAAAGATTATCTTCGACGGCAAGGATATTTCCACCCTCAAGGGGAAGGAGCTCACCCAGTTCCGCTGCCAGGCGCAGATGATCTTCCAGGACCCCTCGTCCTGTCTGAACCCCAGGCGGAAGATCCGGGATATTCTGCTGGAGCCCTACCGCATCCACAATCTCTACACCTCTCAGGAGCGGGAGGAAAAAGTGCTGGAGCTGTGCGACATGGTGGGCCTCTCCCACATCTATCTGGACCGCTATCCCCATGAGATGTCGGGCGGACAGAAGCAGCGGGTGGGCATTGCCCGCTCCCTGGCCCTGCACCCCAAGCTCATCATCTGTGACGAGCCGGTCTCCGCCCTGGATGTGTCGATTCAGGCCCAAGTCATCAATCTGCTCCAGGACTTGCAGGAAAAGCTGGATTTGACCTACCTCTTTATTTCCCACAACCTGAGCGTCGTGGAGCACTGCTGCCGGCGCATCGGCGTGATGTACCTGGGGCATATTGTGGAGCTGGCTCCCGCCGGGACTCTTTGCCAGCACCCCCTGCACCCCTATACCCAGGCCCTTCTCTCGGCGGTCCCCACCATCGGCGAGTCTCCCAGGGAGAAAGTGGTGCTCACCGGCGACCTGCCCAGCCCAGTTTCCCCGCCGTCCGGCTGTCCCTTCCACACCCGCTGCCCCTACGCCAGCGAAGTCTGCCGCATCCAGCGGCCAGAGTTCGCGGAGGCCGCTCCCGGGCACTGGGTCGCCTGTCACCAGGTGAAGCAGTTCTCTTGAAGCCCATAGAAGCCTCCCGGCTTTTATGTATAATCCCACGATTGAAAGAGGAGGAATCCAAATGAAGAAGCGACTCTCCCTGTTCCTGGCCTTTGCCATGCTCCTGGGTCTGCTCTCCGCCTGCGGCGGCGGCGAGACCGGCAATGTCCAGGGCAACGTCCAGGGGAACGCCGGCAGCGGCGACGGCGAGGCAGCTAAGACCATTGTCATTGCCGGTCAGTCCGACTTGGTCACTCTGGACCCTGGCAATATGTACGAGCCCTATGGCAACATGGTCTCCTATGCCGCTTACGATATGCTCTACCGGGTGAAGAGCGGCACGATGGGGACCCCCGAGCCCTCGGTGGCCACCAGCTATGAGGTGGACGACACCGGCACGATCTACACCTTCCACCTGCGGGACGACGTGGTCTTTGCCAGCGGCAACCCTCTCACCGCCAACGACGTGGTGTGGAGCGTCAACCGCGTGCTCAACATGCCCGAGTCCAACGCCTATACCAACATTAAAATCGTGGACCATGTGGAGGCCCCCGACGAGTACACGGTGGTCTTTACCCTGACCCAGCCCGACGCCTCCTTCCTGGTGAAGCTGACCTCCAACGCCTACTGCATCCTGGACAGCGAGGTCGTCAAGCAGCACGGCGGCTCCGACTCCGGCGGCGACACCGCCAAGGAGTGGCTGGACACCACCTCCGCCGGTTCCGGCCCCTATATCATTGAGAGCTGGACGCCCAAGGAGCAGCTGGTTCTCAAGAAGAACCC
>CALXCU010000004.1 GCA_944386885.1 uncultured Oscillospiraceae bacterium
AGGCCGTGGGGGTGCTCGGTGTGGGGCTGGAGCTTCATCAGGTCCACCACGTTGATGACCCGGATCTTCAGCTCGGGCAGATAGTGGCGCAGGATGGTCACGGCGGCCAGGGTCTCCAGGGTGGGAGTCTCGCCGCAGCAGGCCATGACCACGTCGGGCTCCTGCCCCTCGTCATTGGAGGCCCACCGCCAGATGCCGATGCCGTGGGTGCAGTGCTTGATGGCCTCGTCCATGGTGAGCCACTGGGGCCGGGGGTGCTTGGAGGTCACCAGCACGTTGATGTAGTTGCGGCTGCGGATGCAGTGGTCAAAGCAGGAGAGCAGGCAGTTGCCGTCGGGGGGCAGGTAGAGGCGCACTACATCGGACTTCTTGTTGGCCACATGGTCCAAAAAGCCCGGGTCCTGGTGGGTAAAGCCGTTGTGGTCCTGCTGCCAGACGGTGGAGGAGAGGACGTAGTTCAGGGAGGCGATGTCCTGCCGCCAGGGGAGCTGAGAGCAGACCTTGAGCCACTTGGCGTGCTGGGAGACCATGGAGTCCACGATGCGGATGAAGGCCTCATAGCTGCTGAAAAAGCCGTGCCGGCCGGTGAGGAGGTAGCCCTCCAGCCAGCCCTGGCAGGTGTGCTCCGAGAGCAGGGCGTCCATGACCCGGCCGTCGGGGGCGAGGAATTCGTCCCGGTCGGTGCGCTCGGCGTTCCAGCAGCGGTTGGTCTCCTGGAACACCGCCCCCAGGTCGTTGGCCATGGCCTCGTCCGGGGAGAAGATACGGAAATTCCGCCCCTCCAGGTTGAGTTTTACCACGTCCCGGACAAACTTGCCCAGCTCAGCCATGTCCCGCCCCATGACGGCGCCGGGAGCGGGGACCTCGACTGCGTAGTCCCGGAAGTCGGGGATGCGCAGGTCCCGCAGCAGCTGCCCGCCGTTGGCATGGGGGTTGGCACCCATTCGGCGGTGCCCCTTGGGGGCGAGAGCCTTGAGTTCGGGGATGAGAGCGCCGCTGCGGTCGAAGAGCTCCTCCGGCCGGGAGCTGCGCAGCCAGGCCTCCAGCACCTTCAGATGCTCCGGATGCCGCTCGTCGATGCTCACGGGCACCTGGTGGGAGCGGAAGGAGCCCTCCACCCGCAGGCCGTCCACTTCCTTGGGGCCGGTCCAACCCTTGGGGGAGCGGAAAATGACTATGGGCCAGCGGGGACGCTCGGTATCGCCGTTGGTGCGGGCATTCTGCTGGATCCGCTCGATCTCCCGCACCGCCCAGTCCAGGGCGGCGGCCATCTGTTGGTGGAGCTTGACCGGCTCGTCCCCCTCCACGAAACGGGGGGTCCAGCCGCAGCCCTTGAAGAAATCCTCCAGTTCCTCCCGGCTGATGCGGGCGAAGAGGGCGGGGTTGGAGATCTTATAGCCGTTCAAATGCAGGATGGGCAGCACCGCGCCGTCCGTGATGGGATTGAGGAATTTGTTGGAGTGCCAGGCGGCGGCCATGGGGCCCGTCTCGGCCTCCCCGTCCCCCACCACGCAGGCGGCGATGAGGCCGGGGTTGTCGAACACCGCGCCAAAGGCGTGGGAGAGGGCGTGTCCCAGCTCGCCCCCCTCGTTGATGGAGCCGGGGGTCTCGGGGGCGGCGTGGCTGGATACGCCCCCGGGGAAGGAGAACTGCTTGAACAGCCGGCGCATGCCCTCCAGGTCCTGGCTCACGTTGGGGTAGACCTCGCTGTAGGTGCCCTCCAGGTAGGTCTGGGCCACCAGGGCGTTTCCCCCGTGGCCGGGCCCGGAGAGGTAGATCATATTCAGGTCGTACTTGACAATGATGCGGTTGAGGTGGGTATAGATGAAATTCTGGCCCGGGACGGTGCCCCAGTGGCCCACGATGACTTTTTTCAGGTGCTCCGGGCGCAGAGGCTCCCGGAGAAGGGGGTTGTCCAGCAGGTAGAGCTGTCCCGCGGCCAGGTAGTTGGACGCCCGCCAATAGGCGTCCATTTTGCGCAGCAGCTCCGGCGTGAGGGGTCCCTTTTTGGACATGCGGGTGGACGTTTTTGCCGCCGCCTTGGGGGGAGAAGATGCCTTTCGGGCCACGATTGCGACCTCCTTATCGAATTTAATACGCTGTTTATTATAGTCAGCTTTGAAGGAAAGTCAAGAAAGAACCCGAAAAATTTGCAAATTCTATATAAAACGGCGATAAAAAGGGGATATTTGTATGCTTAAGAAGAAGATAAAGCCGCTTGTGCTCCTTCCAGGGCGGCAATACGGCTGCGCAGAAGCTGCCGGTAGCACAACAGGGCGATCAGAAAGGAGAGGGCCTCGGCCAGAAGAAAGCTCAGCCACACGGCTCCGGGGCCCAGCAGGGCCCCAAGCACCAGCGCGGCGGGGAAGAGAAGGACTGCCTGGCGGCCCAGGCTCACCAACAGACTCTGGAAGGGAGCTCCCAGGGCCTGGAAGGCGGCGCAGAGGAGGATGGATACTCCGGCGAAGGGGAAGGAGAGGGCCAGCAGGCGCAGGGCGGGCACGCCCTGCCGCAGCACCTCTGGCGGGGCGTCGAACAGGCTCAGCAGCGGACCGGGCAGCAGGAGGAAGACCAGCATCCCGGCGGCCATGATGGCGGTACCCAGCGCCAGGGCAAAGTGGATGGCCCCGGTGACCCGCTCCCGCTGCCGGGCGCCGTAGTTATAGCTCACCACCGGGGTCAGGCCGTTGTTGATGCCCGCGATGGGCATGAATACAAAGGACTGGAGCTTGAAATAGGCCCCCAGGATGAAAACCCCCGTGTCGGTGAAGAGGGTGAGGATCTTGTTCATGCCCATGGACATGGCGGTGGACAGGGCCTGGATGGCGATGGCGGGCAGGCCGATGCGGTAAATCTCTCCCACCACCGCCCCCTGGGGCCGGAAGCCCTTCAGATGGATGGGGATGGCCGGGTTCCGCCGGACCATCCACAGTCCCAGCAGCATCCCGGTGAACTGGCCCAGCACGGTGGCCAGGGCGGCGCCGATGACCTCCAGGCGGGGGAAGCCGAAGAGGCCGTAGATAAAGATGGGGTCCAGCACCAGGTTGACCACCGCCCCCACGCCCTGGATGAGCATGGGCCCCACCGGGTTGCCCCCGGCCTGGAGGACCCGCTCGCCGGCAAACTGCCAGCACACCCCCAAGGAGCCCGCGGTGACCACCGTCAGGTATTCCACGCCGTAGCGGGCGGTCTCCGCGTCGGCGGTGTAGAAGGCCATATAGGGCCCCGACAGGGCCAGCCCCAGCAGGGCGAAGAGGACCCAGCTGAGGAAGTAGAGAAAGTAGCCGTGGAGGGCTACGGCGCTGGCGGCCGCTTGGCGTTTCTCACCCAGGCGGCGGGAGAGGAGGGCGTTGACCCCCACGCCGGTGCCGGTGCACACGGCGATCATCAGGGTCTGGACCGGGTAGGCCAGGGAGAGGGCTTCGAAGGCGGCTCCGCCCAGCCGGGCCACGAAGAAGCTGTCCACCATGTTATACAGGGCCTGGACCAGCATGGAGAGCATGATGGGCCAGGACATGTGGACCACCAGACGGCGGATGGGCATGGAGCCCATGGGGTTGGAGGGTGCGGACAAGGGGATCATCCTTTCATTTTGAGGTAAAGACAGAAAAACAGCGGGCTTTCCCGAGGGAAAACCCGCTGTCCGGCCATCTGTCTCGTGGCTGTGTGGGGAGACGACGGGGCAAAATCGACACAGCCGACATGCAATTGTAAGCTCAGTATAAAAGAGACGGGCTGAAAAGTCAACCATAACATACCGTCACAGGGCCCGCGTATAGCGCAGGTCCACGCAGATGGTATCGTGGGGGAAGGGGACGTCCACGCTGGTGCCGTCCCAGGCAAAGCCGTGGCGGGCGTAGAACCGCCGGGCGCCGGCGTTCTCCCGCAGCACAAAGACATAGCAGTTGGGATAGCCCGCCGCCTTGAGCCGGCGCAGGGCCTCCTCCATCAGGCGGGAGCCGTACCCCCGCCCGGTGAGGGCGGGCTCGGTATAGAAGGAGATGATCTCCCCCCAGCCCCGGTAGGCCTCCCCCTCGATGACCAGGCCCTCACTCTGCCGGGGGCTGGGGCCCAGGCGCACCGGGCCGTAGGTGCAGCAGGCGGCGGGGGCGCCCCCGGCGTAGAGCAGCAGGCCCTTACACCGGCCGGTGGCGCGGTCCTCCCGGAAGTAGGGGACCCAGTGGTCCTCGGTGATAACCTCCCGGAGATAGTCCTCCGGCACATGGCCCGGGTAGGCGCTGTGCCAGCCCCGGGCGTGGATGGCGCTCATAGCCCGAAAGTGTTCCTCGGTGGAGGCCTCCATAAAGCGGATGTCCTCCACGGCTCACACCCCCGCGGGCGTACGCTCTTCCTGGGTACGGGGCGCGCCGGAGGCGGCGCGGTGGGCGGCCTCCACCTTGGCCATGGCCCGGGCATTGGCCAGC
>CALXCU010000005.1 GCA_944386885.1 uncultured Oscillospiraceae bacterium
AAAAGTTCCAAGTCAAAAGTACAACTCCCCTTGCCTCAGGTATTATATTAAAGCATCCGGGGCGTTTCGTCAACCGTTTGGGGGCAACTGTAACAAACCTGTAAGATTCCCGGCGTTTTGTTGCGCCAAGGGGTTTCAGCTCCCCCGGGGTCCCCCCCGGCCGCTTCATGTTCTTAGACGGCGCCCGGTCAAAAAGGTTCCGCCACAAGAGAAGATTTTTTAACGGGGAAGTGTTTTCCATCGCCCATTGGTTTTCAATTGATAAATTATAATAAGGTAAGGGACACTTTCTGTCGAAAAAAGTGACTGTCTACCAGATGTCTACCGTTCCGGTGCGCAGGCTCCTTGCGGCGCAGTCATTTGAGGCGCTTTTTGTGCTTCCGGCATCAGGGATGTCTACCAAATGTCTACCATATGAATTTTTTTGATTTAAAATAAGCGTTTTTCTTTTTTATTTTGCTATTTTGCTCCTATTTTTCTCTATGTAAGGGTCGTTGTACACCACTAAATTTGTCTAAACGCAGTGGACGCTGTCTGAACGCCTCGAAAATGAACAAGGAGGAAATCCCTAATGAGAAACCTCAAGAGAGCTCTCAGCACGGCTCTGGCTTCCGCCATGGTCCTCGGACTGACGGTGGCCGGTGCCGGCGCCGCGGGCTACCAGGATTTCACGGACGCCAGTGAGATCCAGCACACCGAAGCCGTCTCCATGATTACCGAGCTGGGCATCCTGGCCGGTCTTCCCGACGGCAGCTTCGGCCCCACCCAGAACATTGACCGTGCGTCCTTCGCCCGCCTGGTGTGCGTGGTGATGAACGGCGGCAAGGAGCCTGTTCTGGGCAACATCACCACCAGCTTCACCGACACCCAGGGCAACTGGGCTGAGGCCTACATCGCCTACTGCGTGGACCGCGGCATCATCGCCGGCCGCGGCGACGGCACCTTCGGCCCCAGCGACAGCGTGACCGGCTCCGAGGCCGCTCTGATGCTGCTGGTGGCCCTGGGCTACAACTCCGCCAACGAGGGCATCGGCGGCGCCACCTGGCAGACCACCACCGACGTCCTGGCCAACCGCGCCGGCCTGTATGAGAATCTGGAGAACATCAATACCTCCCAGGCTCTGACCCGCGACCAGGCCGCCCAGATGATCTACAACGTCCTGAACGCTGAGACCGTCACCTATTCCTATACGCACAATCCCAACGGCACCACCACCGTGCTCAACCGCACCGGCAAGACCATGCTGGAGGACGTGTTCGACGCCATCCGCGTGGAGGGTATTGTGGTAGCCAACGAGTACGCCAACCTGAGCTCCACCGCCGCCCACGGCGCCGCGCTGGATGCCGGCAAGACCCGCATCGATGTGACCAACTACGGCTCCGATGAGGATCAGAATGTCTTTAACGACGGCACCTACAGCGTCTCCACCGGCGCCGACGTGCTTGGCAAGTCCGTGGTGCTGTATGTGAAGAACGACTCCGGCAACGCCTCCCGCGCCACCGTGCTGGGCAACGCTATTGTCTCCGAGGACAACGTCACCGCCAGCACCAGCGCCCGCAAGGAGCTGACCGCCTTGGCGGACGACAATGACCTGAGCATTGCCAATGACACCCAGGTGGTCTTCAACTACGGCAACGCCACCGACTGGTCCGATGTCACCAGCGAGCAGAAGGAAGCCGCCCGCAGCCGCGGTGTGGAAAAGGCCATCATCGACCACAACGACGACGGCGAGGCCGATTACATCCTGGTCAACACCTCCTACTTCGGTCAGGTCGACCGCATCTCCGATCGCAACGACGGCTCTATTACCATTTCCAGCTCGGTCAGCGACCTGCGCGCCGACGACAAGGACGACGTGGTGGGCTTCGACGAGCTGGCCGAGGACGATTACGTCATGGCTGCCTGGATCGGCGGCAAGCTCCATGTGGAGCTGGCCGAGTCCGTCACCGGCACCCTCGAGGCCTATAAGGGCTCCGAGAGCATGACGGTGGACGGCGAGGTCTACAGCATCTCCGAGGTTGCCGGTTTTACCGGCGGCTCTGACGACATCCGCGCCGCCTCCGGCTATGCCAGCTCCACCACCCTGGACAATGAGGCCACCTTCTATCTGGATCAGAACGGCATGATCGTGGCCGTGGGCAATGTGAGCGAGAACGCCTACAACTATGCCTATGTCTGGGCTTACGAGAAGGGCAACATCGACAGCGACCGCGTGAAGGTCACCCTGTCCGACGGCACCACCGCCGCTTACAACCTGGCTGACAACAGCGTGGACCTGGGTGATGCCTTTGACTCCGACACCACCGCGGACCGCACCCGCATCTATGCCTACTCCATGAACCGCGACGGCGAGATCCGCCTGACCGCAGCCAATATTGATTCGAGCAACGACCATTTTACCTTCACCCGAAACAGCACCAGCCTGGGCAACGGCCTCTACGCCACCAACAGTACCGTCTTCTTCTATGTGGATCTGAACGACGACGGCATTATTGAGGATGTGGACGTGTACACCGGCTACCGCAACGCCCCCTCCGTGGACACTTCCGGCACCGACGGTTCCGCCGTCCTGGGCGCCAACTCCGAGAGCCGCGTCATTGCCGTGGCCTTTGAGGACGCTGGCCTGGCCAGCACCAATGTCTCCGACCACCTGTATGTGACCGGCACCGAGCGCGTGACCAGCGACTACACTGTGGTCAGCGCCATCCTGGCCGGCACCAGCGAGGAAGTGGAGATCAACGTGGACGACGGCCTCACCGCCGCAGTCAACGGCCTGTACCTCTACAGCGTCAACAGCGACGGCACCTACCGCCTGACCGCCGCCAGCGCCTCCAACACCGGCAATAAGCTCATTGATGTAAACGCTGCGGCCAACCACATCTCCGACAGCACTCTGGTCGTCAGCGGCGACAAGGAGTTCGTCCTCACCGATGAAACCGTGCTCATTGAGCTGGACGGCGGCGACTTTGACTCCGCTGTCACCGGCCGCCTGCCCGCCGCCGATGACAAGATCCTCTCCGTCCTGGTGAGCGATACGGACAACGGCAGTGACCTGCTCCTGGTGGTCATTGACAACAATTCCGCCGAGGAGCCCGAGGAGCCCACCGTCTCCGACGCCATTGATGTTACCGTCAGCGGGCGCACCATCACCGTGCAGTACGTGGGTTCCAAGCCCAGCCGCGACGCGGTCATCCTGGCCGTCCGGGCCGAGCTGGCTCAGACCTACAATGTGAACGTGTCCAACGTGACCTTCACTGACAGCGGCTCCGGCGCGGTGTCCTACAGCGTCTCCGCCAACGGCGGCACCATTGCCTTCAGTCATGACCCCGACTCCGTGACGCAGACCCCTGCTGTTACCTCCGCCCCCACGGTTACCGTGACGGGTTCCGAGACCAACGGCGCCACCGTGGCCACTGAGGCTGTGGCCAACGGGGCAGAGGGCTCCATCACCGGCTATGTGGACACCACTGCCGACTGTGTGGACATCACCGTCTCCGACGCTCCCGCGGGCGTTACCTACAAGACTGAGGTCACCGGCGCCACCGTCACCGAGGGCAGCACCTACGACCTGACCGGCGCGAGCACCAACCTGGTGATCACGGTCACCGCCTCCCGTACCGGGTATGAGTCTGTGATTTACACCTTTACCTATACTGTGGCCGCCTAAATTCGGGCCGCCCGCCTGTACAAACGCCGCCCCCCGGAACCGGGGGGCGGCGTTTTGTTCCTTTTGATTGCCTTTTGGGCCAAAATGGAGTAAACTAGGCGGGTACGGCGGAAATTTTATAAAATCTTAAAAGAGTCCGCCTCTTCATTTTAAACATTTTTTCTTATCATTCCGATTTGGAAAGGCGTGAAGGGCATGTACACCATCCTCATCTGCGACGACGACCGGGACATCGTGTCGGCACTGGAGATCTATCTGGGCAGCGAGGGCTACCGCACCCTGGCGGCTTACGACGGACGGGAGGCCCTGGAACTGGTGGCCAAGGAGGATATCCACCTCATTCTGATGGATGTGATGATGCCCCGGCTGGACGGCATCCGCGCCACCGCCAAGCTGCGGGAGAGCACAAACATCCCCATCATCCTTCTCACCGCCAAGAGCGAGGACAGCGACAAAATTCTGGGCCTGAATATCGGGGCCGACGATTACATCACCAAGCCGTTCAATCCCGTGGAGGTCATGGCCCGGGTCAAAAGCCAGCTGCGCCGCTACACTACCCTGGGCGGCCGGAGCCAGTCTGGTGGCGAAGACCGGGCGGTCTATACCAACGGAGGCGTCACTGTGGACGATACGGCCAAATCAGTGACCGTGGACGGAGAGCGCGTTGCCCTCACCCCCATCGAATACAACATCCTCCTGCTCCTCATCCGCCATCAGGGCCGGGTCTACTCCACCAGCCAGATCTACGAGCAGGTGTGGAACGATCCCTCTCTTGGCTCGGAGAATACGGTGGCGGTCCACATCCGCCACCTGCGGGAGAAGATCGAGATCGATCCGGCCAATCCCCGCTATATTAAGGTAGTGTGGGGTCTGGGCTATAAGATGGAAAAACAGTAAGGGCGTCCACGCCGGAAAGGAGCTTGTCATGCGCATTTGGAATACGTCCTTTGGCCGCTCCTGCCTGGCCCTGCTCTGCGTGCTCTCCGGGTCCCTGGCCTTCTGGACCAGCGTGCAGCTGATGAATCACTGGGACGATCTCTGGTCCGCCGGCGACTTCTACCAGAGCGGCAGCATCTCCACACCGCTGCTCCTTGCCCAGGACGACGTGCGCAGCGCCGCCATTCTCTCCCTGCGGGAGAGCTGGGGCGAGGACCTGGATTACTTGGAAAAGACACTGCTCCAGCAGCTGGAGGAGCGTCTACAGGCAGAGAATACCAACTACCGCTACCGCCTGCTGGAGGAAGAAGAGGGGGCCCTGCTCCAGAGCAATCTGCCCGACGGCGCGGATCTCTCCGGGTGCGCCGCCCGGGAGACTGGGCGCTTTACAGTCACCCAGGGGGAGGACCTCTCAAACGGCGACCGGTTCTTCTGGTCGGAGTCGGACGATTATACCATTCTCCAAATCTGGCTGGGAGAGGACTATCTGACCTGCGACCCCTACGCCGCCGGAGGCGGGGAGAGCTGGACCCAGTATGGGTGGACCTTTTCCTACTCCTCTCAAAATTGGAGCTACGACAGTGCCGCCGACCGGCGCATCCACACGGCGGATTTGGTGCTGGAGTCGGGGGTCGTCAACCCCCTCGCCGTGCAGGACGAATTCTGGGAGGCCCGGGTGCGCTATGAGGAGTTTCAAACTTGGCTCACCCCCCTGGTGCTGGTGTGGCTGTGTACCTTTTCGGCGGCCGCCTGGTCTCTAGGACTCCTCATTCGGGCGGCGGCAGGCCGCCCGAATGAGGACGTGGTCGTCCTCACCTGGCTGGACCGGGTGCCCTATGACCTCTACCTGTGCGCGGTGATCTTGGCCTTCTCCTGCCTGCTGGCGGCGGGGGACCCCATCACCTACAACATTAATCAGTACGGCTTTACATTCCGCACGGCAGTCGGGCTGGCGCTGATCACCGTTCTGGCTGCGGCCATATGCCTGTCCGCCGTGCTCACCACCCTGGTCCGGGCCCGCAGCCATACCCTCTGGCACAATACCCTGTGCGGACGCCTATGCGCCCGGGTGGGCCGGTTTTTCCGGGAGACCGCCCAGCACTGGCCCATCACCCGGCGGGTGGTGTGGCTCTTCCTGCTCTATCTGCTGGGAACTGTTCTGACCGCCGCCACCGGTTTCCTCATCCCAATCTACCAGGGGCTGGTCCTCTACGCCATCTGCCGCTGGGTCCGGCAGTGGCGGGCCATCCGGGAGGCCACCGCCCAGATCGTGGGAGGGCACCCCGAGACGCGCATTGACACCAAACGCATGTACCGGGACCTGCGGGAGCACGCCGAACAGCTCAATGACCTGGGCGGCTCCATCACTCAGGCGGTAGAGGAGCGGCTGAAGAGCGAGCGATTCAAGACCGAGCTCATCACCAATGTCTCCCATGATCTGAAGACCCCCCTGACCTCCATTATCAATTATGTGGGGCTGCTCAAAAAGGCCGGCATTGAGGACCCGGACGCCCGGGCCTATCTGGAGGTGCTGGAGCGGAAATCCCAGCGGCTCAAAAAGCTGACCGAAGACCTGGTGGAGGCCTCCAAGGCCTCCACAGGAGTGCTCCCCGTCCACTTAGAGCGGCTGGACTTCGCCCAGCTGCTGACCCAGGCCCTGGGGGAGTATGAGGACCGCTTCCAGCTCAGCGGCCTGACGCCGCTGCCCTCCTCCCCGCCCGATCCCTGCGCTGTGCTGGCCGACGGGCGGCACCTGTGGCGGGTGCTGGACAATCTCCTGGGCAATTGCTGCAAGTACGCTCTGCCCGGAACCCGGGTCTACCTGGACCTGACCCGGCAGGAGGGGTCGGTCACCCTGACCGTAAAGAACATCTCTCGGGCCCCCCTGAACGTCTCCCCCGAGCAGCTTATGGAGCGCTTTGTCCGGGGCGATTCGGCCCGGAGTACCGAGGGCTCCGGCCTGGGGCTCTCCATCGCCCGCAGCCTCACCGAGCTTCAGGGCGGCTCCTTCCACCTGGAAATTGACGGGGACCTCTTTAAAGCCGTCGTGTCTCTCCCCGCCGCGCCGCCGGAAGAACCCGCCTCCCCCGGCGCGGAGACGCCCCCGGCCCTGAAGGGGCCGGAGGCGTAGGGGCCCGCCCGGTCAGACCGGCACCACCGGCAGCCGCGCCCCCAGGCGGGAGAGGAGCTCATTGGTGATGGTGCCGCACCGCTGTGCCACCTCCCCGGCAGAGGTCTCCGCGCCGCCGTCCCGCCCGATCAGGGTGGCCGCGTCCCCCGGCCTTACGCCCTCCACGCCGGTCACATCCACCAGGAGCTGGTCCATGCACATGCGCCCCGCCATGAGGCACCGCCGTCCGGCCAGGAGCACCTCTCCGCCCCGCTGGGCCAGGGCCCGGGGCAGCCCGTCGGCATAGCCGATGGTCACCACAGCCAGCTGCCGCTCCTCCCGGGCCCGGAAGGCCAAGCCGTAACCCGCCCCCTCTCCGGGCGCCAGCGTGCGCACCATTGCCACCCGGGCCCGCAGGGAGAGCACCGGCCGCAGGCCCAACTCCCGCCGGGTGGGCGCTGCGCCGCTGGTGACGCCGTAAAGAGCGATGCCCGCCCGGGCCCAGGCGCAGGGCTGGGGCAGCAGGTTCCAGATCCCATAGCTGGCCTGGATGTGGGTCCCGCCGGGGGCGCAGCCATGCTCCTTCATCCACTTTACCGCTCCATAAAAGCGCTCCAGCTGCCTCCGGGTGAAATCCACGTCCTCCCATTCCAGGCTGTCGGAGACACACAGGTGGGAAAACACGCCCCGTATCTTCAGATTGGGCAGGGCATAGAGCCGCGTGATCGCCTCCCGGTCCTCTGCCGGGACGCCCAGGCGGTGCATGCCGGTGTCCAGGGCCAAATGGACCTCCAGCGGTACCCCTTGGGCGGCGAGTGCCCGCCCGTGGGCCTCGCCGGCCACCGTCTGGGTCAGGCCCCAGCGCCGGAGCAGGCCGGCCTGCTCCGGAGGGGTATAGCCCAGAACCAGGATGAGTCCGCCGGTCCCCGCCCGGCGCAGGGCGATCCCCTCGTCCAGGCAGGCCACCGCAAAGGC
Source organism: uncultured Oscillospiraceae bacterium (assembly GCA_944386885.1). Classification (GTDB taxonomy): domain Bacteria; phylum Bacillota; class Clostridia; order Oscillospirales; family Oscillospiraceae; genus Pseudoflavonifractor_A. The sequence continues at coordinate 7,689 of CALXCU010000005.1, forward strand.
TTTTACCCCCTCCCGTTCCAGCCGTCGGGCCACGGGGGCGGCGCCGTGGCCGTAGGCGTCCGCCTTCACCACCGCCATCAGGCGGCAGCCGGGCGCCAGGGCGGACTGGAGCGCCCGGGCATTGTGGGCCAGCGCCCCTAAATCCACTTCCCGCCAGGCCCGGCTCTTTGTCTGTTCCATCTTATTTTTCCCCTTTTTCCCCCTTCCGCACCCGGGGCGGCTGAGCCACCACCGTGCAGCCGGCGGGGATGTCCTGGTGGACGACCGCCCCCGCCCTGATCTTGACGCCTGCTCCGATTCGGATGTCCCCCACCAGCACCGCTCCAGCGCCAATGAGGCAGTCCGCCCCAATGACGGGGGCTCTCCCCTCCACCTCTCCGATGGTGACATTTTGGTAGATCCGGCAGCCCGCCCCAAGAACGGCATAGCGGGAGATATAGATCCCATGAAGCCCGTGGGGCAGAACCGGCTCCCCCAAAATCTCCGCGCCGGGGCCTACGTAACCCCCGTGCCGCCGGGCCGAGCGGTTGAGCAGGAAGGTACACAGATCCCGCAGCAGCTTCCCTTTGACCCGCCGGCGCAGGCGGTAGAGCCGCCAAAACCCCTGCATCCGGTCCCCCTTGGACCAGTCGGCCAGGCACTCCCGTATGGACATTCCTCCCACCTCATTTCCAGGTCGTGATGACCACACCGCCGCAGTTGTCCCCGGATACCTGGCGGTAAGTGCCGCGCTCCGGCGGCGGGAGGGAGGCATCCCACGCCGGGCGGAAGAGGATTTGAAAGCAGCGGGCCCCCGCCCGCACCTGAAGGGGAGTGCGGGTATGCGCCCGGCGCAGCAGCGCCAGGTACTCCTCCAGAACCAGACCCCGCTCCGCCATGACTGCGGCGTGGGGAATCCCTACGTAGCGGAAGTGCCAGGGCTCATGGGCGATGCCGGTGACGGCCTCCTTCCCGGCGGGATAGCGCAGGACAAAGCCGAACTCCGCCGCCCGCCGCCGGAAGGCGCCCCACACGCCGTATGCAGGGAAGTCCGGGCGGATGAAGTCGATGGTTTCCGCCGCCCGGCCCAGGTCGATGGCCAGGCCGGTCTCGTGCTCGCTGCACCCGGGGCGGGCCACATATTGCCGGGTGAACGGCTCCCCCTCTGTCTTTAACGTCTCGTCCCAGATGGCCTGCTGCTCTGCCCGGCTGCGCCAGCCGGAGACCGGGACAATGACGTCCTGCCCGCCCACCGCCCGGATGCAGGCCCGCAGGAGCCCTGCCGCCCGCCGCTCCAGCTTCACCTCCGGCCAGCGCGGGCCGGTCCCAGCCAGCTCCGGCGGGGCAGAGTCCGGCAGGGGATGGGCAGCGTTGACCAGGAGCAGCGCCCCGGCGGCAGCTGGGAGCGCGCGGTCCGTCCCGGCCCTCATGCCCCCACCTCCGTCTCCAGAATGCGGGTGATGAGGCGGGAGAAGTCCAGTCCGGCGGCCTTCATCATATTGGGGTAGCGGCTGTGGGCGGTGAAGCCGGGGATGGTGTTGACTTCATTGAAGACTATTTCCCCGTCCGGGGTGAGGAACAGATCCACCCGGGCAAAGCCCTTACAGTCCAGCGCCCGGTAGACCGCCACGGCGGCCCGCTGGACCGCCGCCGCCTGTTCCGGCGGGATGCGGGCGGGGCAGTGGATGGCGGAGGTCTTGAGGGTGTACTTCTCCTCAAAGTCAAAGAACCCCTGGGAAAGCTCGACTTCATCCACCGCGCCCACCGTCAGCTCCTCCGTCCCCAGCACGGCGCAGCCCACCTCGAAGCCGGGAACGGCCTCTTCCAAAAGGACCTCCCGGTCGTGCTCCAGGGCCGCAGCCACTGCGCCGGGCAGTGCCCCAGGTTCCGTGACCCGGGTCACCCCAAAGGAGGAACCGGCCCGCACGGGCTTGACGAAGAGGGGGTAGCCCAGCGCCCGGGCGGCCTCAGAGAGCTCCTCCCCCGCCGCGCCACGGGCAAAAACCACCCCTTTGGGGACCGGCACTCCCGCCAGGGCCGCCAGCTTGTGGGCCCGGTCCTTGTCCATGCACAGGGCGCTGGAGAGGGGCCCGCAGCCGATGACGGGGATCCCCGCCAGTTCCAGTAGGCCCTGGAGGGTGCCCTCCGCCCCATTTTTGCCGTGGAGCACCGGGAAGGCCGCGTCAAACGAAATCCGCTCCCCGCTCCCGTCCAGCAGGAGGAGCGTCCGGCTCCCCCGGTCCGGGGAGAGGGCGCACGGTACGCAGGGGCCCTCCTGCCAGGTATCTGCGGCGATGGCGTCCGCCGGCCCGGTGTAGTACAGCCACTTCCCCTCCCGGGTGATCCCCACTGCGAGCGGGCAAAAACGCGCCCGGTCCAGGTGCGTCAGCACGGCGTGAGCCGACTGGAGAGATACGCCGTACTCGCTGGAACAGCCGCCGAAGAAAACTAAGATCCGTTTCATGCGCTCCGACCTCCTAAAAAGAAAACGCCTTGTTTGGGTACCAAAATCGTACCAAAACAAGGCGCATTTTGTATTCCGTTTCTCTTTCGGAGTTCCTGCGATCTCCTGCGGAAAATCTTGTGATTTTCTTACCGGGGCAGCGTGACCGTGAAGAGCACCTGCTCTCCCCCGCTCTGGGCGGCAATCGTCCCGCCGTGGGCCTCCACGATCTCCTTGGCGATCGCCAGCCCCAGGCCGGCGTTGCCCGTCCGGCTCCCCCGGGAGGCGTCCAGGCGAAAGAACTGCTCGAACATGCGGGAGAGTTTCTCCGGCGGGATGTCTGCCCCGGCGTTGCGGAAGGTCAGAACCACCTGCTCCCCCGTCCCGCGCCCCTGTACATACAGGGTAGAACCGGGATAGGCATAGTGGCAGGCATTCTTCAAGAGATTATCAAATACCCGGGCCATCTTGTCCGGGTCGCACACCGCCCGCAGCTCCCCGGGCAGGTCAAGCTCACAGGTCATCTGCCGCTCCCGCAGCATGGGACGAAACTCGCTGCACATCTGCTCCAGCATCCGCCTGAGGTCCGTGTCCCGCTTCTCCAGTTCCAGGTGGGTGAGGCTGAAGCGGGTGATGTCAAAAAATTCGTTGATCAGGTCCTCCAGCCGCTCGGCCTTTTCCAGGGCTACGCCGGTGTACCGCGCGCGCATCTCCGGGGAGAGCTCAGGCTCGTCCCGCAGCAGGGTCAGATAACCGATGACGCTGGTCAGAGGGGTCTTCAAATCGTGGGCCAGGTAGACCACCAGGTCATTTTTCCGCTGCTCGGCCTCCCGGGCGGCCCGGGCATCCCGGAGGGCCTGCTCCCGGACCTGGTTGAGCTGGGCCTCGGCGCTCTCCATCCCCTCGGGCAGGCGGATGGGCGTATCGGTGGGGTGGGCCAGCTCCCCGGCCCCGGCCAGCAGCCACTCCAGATTCTGCGCCGGGCGCACAATGAAGAAGTAGCTGATGACCACCCACCCCAGGAGGATGGCGGCGATCAGCACAAAAAAGTAGTAGTCCCGTATCCAGCTGAGCAGCTGATAGAGGGGGTTGGTCTCATACCAAAAAATAGAGCGGCAAATCAAAAATCCCGTCACGCTCACCGCCAGCACCACCGTCACCCAGGCCGTCAGCGCCAGCAGGTAATAGCCCCATGTGCGCAGGGCAGAGCGGCGGCCCGGTCTGGCGGAGGGCATTCGTTCACGCTTACTCAATGGTGTAGCCCACCCCCCAGACCGTTTTGATGAATTTGGGCCTGCGGCTGTTCTCGTGCATCTTCTCCCGCAGGCGGGCGATGTGGCTCATGACTGTGTTGTTGCTGTCCATATACTTCTCGCCCCAGACAGCCTCAAAGAGCTCCTCGCTGGAGACTACCTTTCCCTGGCGGCTGCACAGATACCACAGGATGGAAAACTCCAGCGGGGTCAGGGCCAGCTCCTCTCCGAAGAGAACGCATTTATGGGTGTCCTTTGCGATCTGGAGACCTCGGATGTCGTACTCCCGGGCGGTCTCCCCGCCGCTGCCCGGGTTATAGCGGGTGTACCGGCGCAGCTGGGTTTTCACCCGGGCCACCAGCTCCAGGGGGTTGAAGGGCTTGGTAATATAGTCGTCGGCCCCCAGTGTCAGGCCGGTGATCTTATCCATGTCCTCCACCTTGGCCGTCAGCATCAAAATGGGGAACAAGTGCTCCCGGCGGATCTCCTGGCAGAGGGTAAAGCCGTCCATATCCGGCAGCATCACATCCAAAATGGCCAGATCCAGCCGGTGGTGGCTGACGCACGCCAGCGCGGCCGCCGCAGTGCCGAATTTATAGACCGTATAGCCCTCATTTTTTAAGTAGACCTCCACCAGGTCTGCAATAGCGGCCTCATCGTCCACAATCAGGATCTCAGCGCTCATGTTGTTCTCCCATGCACTTGGAGTGCTCCCCGCGCCGGGGCGCGGAGGCCGGTATCACTATACCACAGCACAGGGAAAATTTCCACTCTCCACCCGGACCTGGCCACAGGCAAAGAGCAACAGGACGGAGAATACCAATCGCACGCCCAGCGACAGCTGGTCTGGTTTGGAGGCGAGGAGCGGCAGAATGCGCGCGCGATGCGCTTTGCAATGAAATGAAAAGCTCGTCGCAAGCGATATAACGCTTGCGACGAGCTGGTGCGGGCATGGGGACTCGAACCCCAACGCTGGAAAGCACGAGAACCTAAATCTCGCATGTCTACCAATTCCATCATGCCCGCCTATTCAAAATCTGGTATTTTATAAGTGTAACATTGCCTGGGGAAAAAGTCAATTGAACTATGGAAAAAAAGGGGCTATAATAGGGGCCACTGACCCGGCCAGCGGCCGGCGCCCTCAAAAGGAGTGACTTTTTATGAAACAGGCCCCCCAGGTGGCCGCCATTCACGACCTCTCCGGCTATGGACGCTGCTCCATGACTGTAGTGTTGCCGGTCCTCTCGGCCATGGGCAACCGGTGCAGCACACTGCTCACCGCCTATCTCTCGGCGCACACGGCCTACCCCCCCTCCCCCCGGGCGCAGTTTCTGGACCTGACCGGCCGGATGGAGCCCACCTGGACCCACTGGAAAGAGCTGGGGGCCCGTTTCGACGCCATTTACAGCGGCTTTTTGGGTTCCGTACAGCAGATCGACCTGCTGCGTACCTTTCTCCATACGTTCCGGCGGGCGGACACCCTGGTACTGGTGGATCCGGTGATGGGGGACCACGGAAAGCCCTACGCCACCTATACTCCCGAGATGTGCCAGCGCATGGGCCTCTTGGCGGCGGAGGCCGACCTCATCACACCCAATTTGACCGAGGCCGCCCTGCTGTTGGAGGAGCCCTACTCTGCCGCCCCCTCCGGAAAGGAGGCCACCAGGCGCTGGCTGGAGCGGCTGTCCCGGGACGGGACGCGCTCGGTGGTCATTACTGGGGTCAGTCTGGCCCCCGGCCAGGTGGGCGCGGGCTGCCTGGACCGGGAGACTGGCGCAGTCTCCTTTGCCCAGGCCCCTGAGATCCCCGGCCACTTTCCCGGCACTGGGGACCTCTTCGCCAGCGTGCTGCTGGGAGAGCTGCTGCGGGGGAAGATTCTGGAACACGCCTCTGCCCGGGCGGTCGACTTTGTGGAGCGCTGTGCCGCCCACACCCTGGACCTGGGTACTCCCCTGTTGGACGGCGTGGAGTTCGAGGGCCTGCTGGGAGAGCTGATGGCCTGAAGCGCTTCCCTTTTCTCCGGTTTTGTGGTATCCTTTGTTCAGATCACCCTGCGGCAAGGAGGTATCACCATGCAGGATATTCAGGAAGTGTATGCGTTTCTCAAAGAATGCGGCACCTATTATCTGGCCACCGGCGAGGGTGGCCAGCCCCGGGTCCGCCCCTTCGGCACCATCGACCTCTTCGACGGCCGACTGACCATCCAGACCGGCAAGGTCAAGGCGGTCTCCCGCCAGATGCGCGCCAACCCCAAGGTGGAGCTGTGCGCCTTTAACGGGGAACGCTGGCTGCGTGTAACCGCCACCGCCGTGGAGGAGCCCCGAGTGGAGGCCCAGGAGCATATGCTGGACGCCTATCCTTCTCTGAAGCGGATGTACCAGCCCGGCGACGGCAACACCCAGATCTTCGCCCTGGAGGGGGTCACCGCCACCTTCTCCTCCTTTACGGAGGCCCCCCGCACTGTACAGTTCTGACCCAGCCCGCACACAGCGGAGCGGGGCGGCAAATGCCGCCCCGCTCCTTTTTCCCCGCCGGCACGGCAATCGCCGCCCCCTTACTTCTGCTGCTTGCGCAGAAGGCGGATATCCTCTCCGTAAAAGCGCAGGGCCCAGTACTCCCCCTCCAGGCGGGAGGCCGCCTGGCCGGAGTAGCGCCGGCGCACCTCATCCAGGGAGAGATTGGAGGAGATGACGGTGCGGCGCCCGGCGGTGAGGCGGGTGTTGATGAGGGTATAGAGGGACGACTGGACGAAGGGGGTGGTCATCTCGCTGCCCAAATCGTCCAGAATGAGCAGGTCGCACTGGAGGTAGCGGCGGGTCTCGTCCCGGGCATCCCGGGCCTCCTCCTGGCCCCGGGCGAACTTCTGCTCCTCAAAGCGGGCAAAGACATTCACCGCCGTGTCATAGACCACCGAATAGCCCCGCTCGGACACGGTGCGGGCAATGCAGGCCGACAGGAACGTCTTGCCCAGTCCCGGCGCACCGGTGAGGAAGAGATTCCGGTAGAGGAATTTGGGAAAGCGCACGGCGTAATTCCGGCACACGTCCCGGATGAACTCCATATTCTCCCGGGGGGAGAGGCTCTCCCCAGGCCAGGGCGCCTCGCTGTAGTAGTCCAAAGAGAAGGTGTCGAAGGACTGCCCGCCCAGGTCCAGGAGCTTGGAGAGCTCCTGGATCTGCTCCTGGGTGCACAGCTCCCGCAGGCAGGCACACATCTCCGTGCCCACCCATCCGGTGTCCCCGCAGTGAGAGCAGGCGGGCTTATCCTCCAGGGCGTCCGGCGGATAGCCGTTGCGGCGCAGAAGGTCGGAGAGCCTGGCCTGTCCATTCAGATTTCGTTCCCGCACCTGGTCCAGGGCGGGGGCCGGGTCGCTGCCGTCCCGGAGAGAGGCGGCGATGATATCCACAATGGTCCGCCGCAGCTCCCGGTCCAGCTGGGCGGCCTGGGGGACCTTCCGGTAGATCTCGGCGCGGCGGCGATCCTGCTCCTCCTCCCGGCGCCGCCGCCGCTCGGCCAGGCGCCGGGTGGCCCGGCGGAGCACATTGGGGTCGTATGCCATACCTTACCCTCCCTTTCCGTCCTGGTGGCCGCGCAGGTACTCCCGCATCCGCTCCATATCCTCCCGGGCCCGGCGGTCGGCTTCCCCCGGCGGAGTTGGCGCAGGCTGTGGAGCGGTGACCCGTGGACGGGCCGTATCCCCGGCCTGGATGGCGGCTACAGTGTGCAGGTCTTTCTGATGCCAGCTCTTTAAAATGGAGTTCATATAGCTCCAGTTCATGGACTGCTTCTGGAGCACCGTACGCTCGTAGGCCAGACGGATAGCAGCGTCCTCGAAGCCCATGTTCAGCCAGCTCTCGATGTACTTCCGCTCCGGCTCCACCGGAGCCCGGCCCCGGATATCCAGCAGGGGGAGCACCTGGGCCGTGCGGGCGCGCAGGTGCTCCTTCCGGCGCAGATAGGCCTCGGCCGCCTCGGCGGTATCCAGCCCCAGCCGCCGCCAGGCAAAGCCCTCCTTGCGGATCTGGGAGAGGCGGGGCCGGCGGCCGGGGCCGTATTTTTGCTCCATCTCCTCCACGCACCAGCTCACCAGGAGCATAATCACCTCCGCCGGCAGAGCCAGATAGTCGTAGAGGGTGTAGAGCATCTTTAGATCAGAGGTGGAGAGGATCTTCCCCAGCCGCCGCTGCACCTCCGCCACCAGGGCGGGGAAGGGGGACGCTGTATCCTCCATCTCCCGGTTCAGGTCGGCGGCGGTGTACTCAGGCGGTTCCTCGGGCTCCGGCTTGACGGGCGGGGCGGTCTGCTCCTGCCGGTCGGCCAGGCCCAGCTTCACCAGAGCGGAAAAGGCCTCCTGCACCCGGGGGAGCTCCCATTTCAAGGCCCGCGCGGCCCCCTCCGGCTGGAAAGTCCCGCCCCGGCGGAGCAGGTGCAGATACAGCAGGGCCGCGTCCCCGTTCCCCGCAGCGATGAGCCGGTCAGCCGTCTCCGCCGTCAGGGAGAGGATATTGCCCGCATAGAGTAATTTGCCCGCCATGGAGGTCCTCCTTTCCGCATTTGCTTTCGCCTATCATACCACAAATCCGCCCTCCCGGCAATTCCCACCCATTCCGCGCCCAAGAAAGCTGGAAAATTCACGCTCCGGCTATTTTTTCTCCGGCCAATCTGTGCTATACTAGTGACGAGTTTGAACTCATCCGGCCCTGCCCGGCCCGGCAGGGCGGTTTTCCAGATAGATTTGAACAGTTAAGATGGGAGGGCTCATCATGAGAAACCACATCACCGTAACCATCGCCGACCAGGAGTTTGCCCTGGTAGCTGCCGAGGACGAGTCCTATGTCCGCAAGGTGGCCGCCCATGTAGACGCCCAGATCCGGGAGGTGTCCCAGGACGGGCGCATCTCCGCGGTCAACGCCGCCACCCTGGCCGCGCTGAATATTGCCGACGAGTATTATAAGGAGCAGGAGAGCTCCGAAAATCTGCGCCGCCAGCTCAAGGAGTCCCTGGAAGAGGGCACCCGCCTAAAAATGGAGCTCTCGGAGGCCAAGCGGGAGATCTTTAAGCTGCAAAATAACAAAAAATAGGGATTGTATCCCTATCTCAGGCAACGCGAAAGGAGCAAATATGCTGGAGCTGCTGTCCCCCGCCGGATCCATGGAGGCCCTGCGCGCCGCCGTGCAGAACGGCGCCGATGCGGTGTACATGGGCTACGGCGATTTCAACGCCCGCCGCAACGCCAAAAATTTCACTGAGGAGGAGTTTGCCCAGGCTGTCTCCTACTGCCACCTGCGGGGGTGCCGGCTCTACCTGACCCTCAACACCCTCGTCACTGACCGGGAAATGGAGGCTGCCGCCCGCTGCGCCGCCCAGGCCAGCGCCCTGGGCGTGGACGCGGTGCTGGTCCAGGACCTGGGGGTGTTGAAAATGCTGCGCCAAGTGGCCCCCGATCTGCCCGTCCACATCTCTACCCAGATGACCGTCCACAACCTGGACGGGGTCAAACACGCGGCTGATCTGGGCATGACCCGGGCGGTCCTCTCCCGGGAGCTCTCCCGGGACGCCATCGAGTTTATCTGCCAGCGCTCCCCCATTGAGATTGAGGTCTTTGGCCACGGGGCCCTGTGCATGTGCTACTCGGGCCAGTGCTTTTTTTCCTCGGTCATCGGCGGGCGCAGCGGCAACCGCGGCCTGTGCGCCCAGCCCTGCCGCCTGCGCTACGGCTGGAACGGCCGGGCCGACGGCAATCCGCTCTCTCTGAAGGATATGTCCCTGGCCGGGCACCTGCGGGAGCTGCGGAAGATGGGGGTGGCCTGCCTGAAATTGGAGGGGCGGATGAAGCGTCCTGAATGCGTGGCCGTCGTCACCCGGGTGTACGCCGCCGCCCTGCGGGAAAACCGGGAGCCCACCCCCCAAGAGGTGGAGGCCCTGACCCGGGCCTTTTCCCGCCAGGGGTTCACCGACGGCTACTACACTGGCCGCACCGGACCGGACATGTTCGGCGTCCGAGAGGAGGAAAAGGAGCCCCGGGACCTCTTTGCCCAGGCCCGGCAGACCTATGAGGACGGGGAAGCCCAGCGGGTGCCCGTGGTTTTCTATGCGGTGGTCCGCCGGGGAGAGCCGGTCCAGGTAGCCGCCCGGGACGGGGATGGGCGGGTAGGCGCCGCCGCCGGAGACCTCCCCCAGGAGGCCCACACCCGTCCCCTCACGCCGGAGGGGGTGGAAAAACAGCTCGCCCGCACCGGCGGCACCCCCTACCGCTGTGAGGCGGTACACACCAAGCTGGACGGAGGCCTCGCCCTCTCTGCCGCCGCCCTGAACCACCTCCGCCGCGCCGCCCTGGAGGACCTCTCCGCCCAGCGTGTGGTCCCCCCCAAGCGCCGCAGCGGGGAATTTCACCCCGGCGTGCGCTATGAGAACCGGCGGGAGGCCCCCCTACTCACCCTCTCGGTCCGCCGGGCGGAGCAGCTCACGCCGGAGCTGCTGGCCCTGGGGCCTGTACTGGTCTACCTGCCCCTGGAGGAGCTGGCCGCCCACCCGGAGCTGGCCGGGAAGGGTCCCTTTGCCGCCGTTCTCCCCCGGGTGGCCTGGGACCGGGAGCGGCCCGAACTGCTGCGCCAGATGGAGGCCGTCCGGGAGATGGGAGTCTCCGAGGCCCTGGTAGGCAACCTGGGCATGGCGGCCCCCGCCCGGGAGATGGGTTTCCGCCTGCGGGGGGATTTCGGCCTGGAGGTCTACAACACGCAGGCCCTCAAGGAGCTGCGCGGGATGGGCTTTGCCTCCCTGACCCTCTCCTTTGAGTTGAAATTTCCCCAGATTCGGGACATCTCCAAGAACATCGACTGCGAGCTCATCACCTACGGCCGCCTGCCGCTGATGATCACCGAGAACTGCATCCTGAAAAACCGCACCGGCGGTGCGTGCCGCCATGCCTGTGAACAGGAAAATTTCCTCACCGACCGGAGGGGCGCTCGTTTTCCCGTGGTCCGCGCCTGGGGCTGCCGCAATGAGATTTTGAACTGCAAGCCCCTCTTTCTGGCCGACAGGGCCCAGGACTACCGCCGCATCGGCCTGTGGGCTCAGCGGCTCATGTTTACCCTGGAACCTCCCCAGGAGTGCCTGCACATCGCCCGGCGCTATCTGGGCCAGGGGGATTTCACCCCCCGGGACTACACCCGGGGCCTCTACTACCGGGACGTGGAGTAGTCTCCGCGCAGCCCCGGAAACAGACAGGAGAACACAAGATGGAATTGAACATCAAAGCGGTCTCCCCCAAGGTGGGGGCCGAGATTCCCTTTCCCTTTTACGCCACGCCGGGCTCGGCGGCCATGGATTTGTGCGCCTGTACCGACGCGCCGGTGGAATTGCCGCCCCGGCAGATTGTGAGCCTCCCCACCGGCATTGCCATCGCCCTGCCCTCGGCGGAGTATGTAGCCCTGGTCTTTGCCCGCTCGGGGCTGGGCATCAAGCACGGGGTGGCCCTGGCCAACGGCGTGGGGGTCATTGACAGTGACTACCGGGGAGAGATCCGGGTGGGCCTCATCAACCAGTCGGACATCCCCTATACGGTGCAGCCCGGGGAGCGCATCGCTCAGCTGGCGGTCGTCCCAGTGGTCCAGGCCCGGCTGAAGGCCGTCACGGAGCTGGACGAGACCGCCCGGGGGGCGGGCGGCTTCGGCTCCACAGGAAAATAAAAAGGAGTTGAAACGATGGATCTGATTTTGGCCTCCCAGTCGCCCCGGCGGCGGGAGCTTTTGGAGCGTATGGGTCTCTCCGGTTTCCGCACCATCTCCCCCAACGTGGACGAGCACATGGACGGCGATCTCCCCCCTGCCGAGCTGGTGCGCCGCCTCTCCCAGCGCAAGGCCCGGGCCGTGCGGGAGCAGGTGGGCGACGCGTGCCTCATCATCGCCGCCGACACGGTGGTCGCTCTGGAGGGAACGATTTTGGGCAAGCCCGCCGATGAGCGCGCCGCCTTTCAGATGCTCTCCGCCCTTTCCGGTGTGCGCCACCAGGTCTATACCGGTCTGACCGTCCTGCGGGGAGAGGAAGAGTATACGGAATATGAGGTCACCGGCGTCTCCTTCCGGGAGCTGCGCCCGGAGGAGATCGAGGACTATATCCGTACCGGCGAACCCATGGACAAGGCCGGAGCCTACGGTATCCAGGGCTACGGCGCGCTGTTTATTTCCGGCATTCAAGGGGATTATTACAATGTGATGGGCCTGCCGGTATGCCGGTTGGGCCAAGTGTTGGAGGCGCTGGGCGTCCACTGCATGCACCTGGCCGCCCAGCGGCGCTGAGCCGGAAGGAGAGGCCCCTTTGAAAGATTTTTTCCGCAATAACGGAGTGCTTCTTCTTATCATCGCCGTACTCCTCTCCCTGATCGTGGCGGTGACCTCGGCGCTGCTGGGGGGCTTTGCGGACCCCTTTTCCAATCTGCTGGGCATCCTCTCCACCCCCATCCGCAACGGCATCAACAGCGTAGTGGGATGGACGGAGGACCGGTATCAGGCCCTTTTCCGCCAGAGCGAGCTGGAGGCCGAGTACGAGCAGCTGAAAAAGGACTACGCCGAACTGGAGCAGACCCTGCGGGAAGCCCAGCAGGCCATTGATGAAAATGAGCGCCTGCGCAACCTGCTGGGCCTGAAGGAGGAGCGGCCCGACTTGGAATTTGCCGAGGCCACCGTCACCGCCGTGGGCTCCACCAACTGGGACTCCACGCTCACCCTGGGCCAGGGCTCCTCCTCGGGGCTGGCCGCCGGACAGGCCGTCATCGACGAGTACGGCAATCTGGTCGGCCTGATCGACGAGGTCGGAACCAACTGGTCTAGGGTAATGACCATCATCGACTCTGATCTGGAATTAGGCGGTCTGGTGGCCCGCACCGACAGCGCCGCCCTTCTGGAGGGCAATTTTGAGCTCATGGGCCAGGGAAAGCTGCGTCTCTCGTACCTGCCGGAAAACAGCGAATTCATGACGGGAGACCAGGTGCTCACCTCCGGGCTGAGCGGGCTGTACCCCGCCGGCTTAGTGGTGGGACACATTGAAGAGGTGCGCACCGACCCCTCGGGCATGACCCGCTATGCCGTGGTGGCGCCGGAGGCCGATCTGCAAAACCTCCGGCAGGTCTTTGTCATCACCAGCTTTGCGAGCACACAGTGAGGGAATGCCCATGACACGCCATGATTTTCTGGTCAAATGGGGCGTCTACGCCCTGGCGCTCCTGCCCATCTGGTTTTTGGAGGCCTATCTGCTCCCCCATTTCCCCATTCTGGGGGTCAAGCCGGTGCTGCTGCCCCTGGCAACGGTGGCGGCGGCCGTGCTGGAGGGGGCGGCCGGAGGGGCTGGGTTCGGCTTGGGAGTGGGGCTGCTCAGCTGTTTCCTCTACCCCGACGCCAACGGGGGCTTTGTGCTCCTCTTCGCCCTGATGGGCCTGGCCGCCGGGCTGCTGACCCAGTATGTGCTGCGGCAGGATTTTTGGGGCTGCCTGCTCTGCTCCGCCCTGGCCCTGGGCGTCCTGGACGCCGTGCGCATCCTCTCCCGGTTCTTTTTCCGGGCGGAAGCCCTGTATCCCATGCTCCGCCTGGCCGGGATGGAGCTGTGGATCTCCCTGCTCTTTACGCCCCTGGTCTACGCCCTCTTTTTGTGGGTCTTCCGGCGGGTTCCCAAACGCACCCACTTTTAACGAAAGGTTCTCGCAATGGACAAAAAAAATTTCCAATCCCGTCTGTATGTGGTGGCCGGGATCATGGGGGGGCTTTTTTTCCTGTTTCTGGCGGTGTTGTGGAATTTGCAGATCGTCAACGGCCCCGACTATCTGGACCAGGCCACCCGGCGCATTCTCCGGGTGGAGACAGTGGACGCCGTGCGGGGGGAGATCGTCGACCGGAACGGCCGGGTGCTGGTGAGCAACCGCTCCACCTACCAGGTGACGCTGGACACCTCCTTTATGGGGGAGGAGGCCGAGCGCAACGCCAACCTCCTCGCCCTGCTGGAGCTGTGCCGGAGCGAGGGCATCGCCTGGACCGACACCCTGCCCATCTCCGAGAGCGCTCCCTTTGTCTTTACGCTGGAAGAGGCCACGGGAACGCAGCGCCGGAATTTTGCCGCGCTGATGGAGGAGATGGGCTGGACCCAGCCCGCCGCCCAGGCCCTGGAGCGCATCGAGGCCCTGTCTGAGAGCGTGGAGAGCAGCGGCGGGAGCGAAAGTGAGGACACCGCCGGGGCGACGGCTTCCAACGCCTTCTCCACCCTGATGGAGGGGATCTATCAGTCCGCCTTGGATGTCCAGAACCAGGTCAGCGGCCTTGCCGCCACCGGCGACATCTCCGCCCAGCCCTTGATCGACGCCATGCGGGACTATTATGAGATTTCTGAGGACTACTCCGATACCGATGTGCGCGCCCTGCTGGGCGTGCTCTATGAGCTGAGCCTGCGCAGCCAGGATGTCTCCACCTCCACCTATATTTTTGCCCAGGATGTGGACGTGCGGTTCATCACCTTGGTGCGGGAGCATAGTCTCAAAGGGGTGACCGTCACCGCCACCACCGCCCGGGAATATAAGACCACCTATGCCGCCCATATTCTGGGCCGGGTCGGTCCGATCGGCCGGGAGATGTGGTACACGGAGGACTCCTACTACCGCAACAACGGCTATAATATGAACGACCTGGTGGGTATCGACGGAGTGGAGAGCGCCTTTGAGGAATACCTCCGGGGGGAGGACGGCCAGCGCAGCGTGGAGACCAACGCCGCTGGCAAGGTGGTGGGCGAGGAGTGGCTGGTGGACAGCCAGACGGGGGAGAGCCTGGCCCCCCAGCCCGGGGACAATGTGGTCCTCACCCTGGATCTGCGCCTTCAGGAGGCCCTGGAGGAGTCCCTGGCCGAGCGGGTGCCCACCCTCACCGACGTGGTGGAGGGCGCCGCCGGGGTGGTGGTCAACATGACCGGCGAGGTGCTGGCCATGGCCTCCTACCCCACCTACGACCCCAATATCTACAGCAACACTACCCTCTATAATGAGGCTCTTGACAATCCCTTGAATCCCTTCTACAACCGGGCCACCATGGGCACTTACTCCCCCGGCTCCACCTTCAAGATGATCACCGGCGTGGCCGCCCTCCAGGAGGGGCTCACCACCCCCACGGAGGAGATCTATGATACCGGCCGCTTCCAGTATCCGGCGGGGGAGCACTACCCCTACGGCGACTACCACCCGGCCTGCTGGTACTATCTCGAATACGGCGGCCGCCACGGCTGGGAGAACATCAGCGAGGCCATCCGGGACTCCTGTAACATCTATTTCTACACTATGGCTGACCGGATGGGCATTGATAAGATCAACGAGTACGCCGCCATGTTCGGCCTGGGCCAGTCCACCGGCATCGAGCTGCCGGAAAACACCGGCTCGGTGGCCAGCCCCGCCACCAGCCAGGCCCTGGGCCAGCAGTGGTACGACGGCCTGCTCCTCCCGGCCGCCATCGGCCAGGGCGACACCACCGCCACCCCTCTCCAGCTGGCCAACTACATCGCCACCCTGGTCAACGGCGGCACCCGCTACCCGGCCCACCTGCTCAAGACCGTGAAGAGCAGCGACTACTCCGAGGTTCTTTTAGAGAACCAGCCCGAGGCCCTGGACACCATCAACATCAGCCAGGAGAACCTGGAAGCGGTCAAGTACGGTATGTACCTCCTGGGCACGGAGGGCAGCGTGTCAAGCTACTTTGCGGACCTGCCTGTCACCGTGGGCGCCAAGACCGGTACGGCCCAGGTGGGCTCTGAGACTACCGAGGCCAACGCCGTCTTTGTCTGCTTCGCCCCCTATGAGAACCCGGAGATCGCCATCGCCCTGGTGGCTGAGCACGGCGGCTCGGGTACCAGTATGGCCGCGATCGCTGCCGATATCCTCTCCGCCTATTTCAGTGCCGACAGCTCTACCGAGGATGTGACCACCGAGGGGACTCTGCTGCACTAAGGCGCATTCCACCGGTAAACTTGCCAAGATTGGACTGATCTGATTATGACGGACCCCCGCACTTTCGACCCGAGAGACCCCTCCTGCAAATCCCCTTACGGAGCGGTCCCGTCGGGGACTGCGGTCCGCTTCACCGTCCGCCCGCTGCGGGCGTGGGGCTTCTCCCGCGTGACCCTCTCCGCCCGGTTTGAGAGCCGGGCGAACGAGATCATCCCCTGCTCTCTGGCCTGGTCCGGCCTGGAGCGGGAGCGGGACTGCTTCTCCGGCGCGCTGGAGACTGGGGACTATGTGGGCCTGGTCTGGTACACCATCCGCATGGAGGGCCTGGACGGCCGCTGGGCCGAGCTGGGCGAGTACCAGCTCACGGTCTACGACAACTCGGAGGAGGTCCCCGCCTGGTTTGGGGAGGGCGTGACCTACCAGATTTTCCCCGACCGCTTCCGCCGCCTCCACGTCCCCGATCCCGCCGGCATGGTGGGTGGGCGGCATGTCCACACCGGTTGGTATGAGGAGCCCGAGTACCTCCCCGATGCCAACGGCGAGGTGCGTAACCGGGACTTTTTCGGCGGCAGCCTGGAGGGGGTGCTGGATAAGCTCCCCTATTTGAAGAGTCTGGGGATAAATACCCTCTACTTCTGCCCCATCTTCGAGGCCCCCGAAAATCACCGCTACGGCACCGGCGACTATGAAAAAATCGACCCCATGCTGGGGACCAATGCGGATTTCACCCGCCTGTGCGACGCCGCCCACGCCCTGGGCATGCGGGTGATGCTGGACGGGGTGTTCAACCACACTGGGTTTGTCAGCCGCTACTTCAACGGGGACGGCTCCTACCACACCGGGGTCCCCGGCGCGGCGGAGTCCCCGGAAAGCCCCTATTACAAGTGGTACAATTTCATCCATTGGCCCGACCAGTACGACTCCTGGTGGGGAATCTACTCCCTTCCCGCCATCAACGAGAGCGAGCCCTCCTATGTGGACTACATCATCCGGGGGGAGAACAGCATTGTCCGGCGCTGGCTCAAGGCCGGGGGCGACGGCTGGCGGCTGGATGTGGCCGACGAGCTACCTGACGCCTTTGTGCACGCCATCCATACCGCCGTGCGGGAGACCAAGCCCGAGGGCGTGGTCATTGGCGAGGTGTGGGAGGACGGCTCCAACAAAATTGCCTACGGCGTGCGGCGCAAGCATATCCTGGGTGGGCACTGCGACGGACTGATGAACTACCCCTTCCGCAACGCCGCCATCGCCTACCTTCAAGGGGGAGACGCCCGGCACTTCATGGAGGCCATGGAGGGCCTGCGGGCCAACTATCCCCCCTTCGCCTACTACTCGGCCATGAATGCCCTGGGCACCCACGATACCCCCCGCATCCTGACCTTGCTGGGGGTGGGCTCTACCTGCATGGAACAGTCCAAATCCTGGCGGGCGGAGTACCGCATGACCGAGGATCAGCGCCGCCGGGGTCTGGATCTCCTGAAGGTGGGGGCCGTGCTGCTCTTCTGCTTCCCCGGCTCCCCCACCATCTACTACGGGGACGAGGCCGGGATGGAGGGCTTTGAGGACCCCTTCAACCGCCGCCCCTACCCCTGGGGCCGGGCCAACCGGAGCCTCGTGCGGTGGTTCAGCTCTCTGGGCAGCCTGCGCCACCGGCTGGAGCCTCTGCGCCGGGGTGATATCACCTACTTTAAGGCGGAGGGGCCGGTACTGGCCTTCCAGCGTGCCTGCGGGAAGGAGAAGGTACTGGTGGCCCTCAACGCCGGTACAGAGGAGCAGCTCCTCCCGCTGCCCTGGCCCGCCCGGGACCAGCTTACCGGGGAGATCTTTCCCGCCCCGGGGAGCCGGAGGCTGGCCGCCGTCCTGCCCCCCCGGACCGGGCGGGTGCTCACCCCCATCTCCATCCGCCTCTAAGCCGGCGGAAAAAAGGAAGCCGCCCAGCGGACCGTTTGGTCCGCTGGGCGGTCTTTTTCTCTCCGTTAGTGGGGCACTTCTCCCGGGGGAAGGTCGTTTTTCTCCTTCCGGCGGGGGGCGTCTCCGGTGACCTCCGGCAGGAGCTCCGGCCCGGCGTCCTCCGCTGTGCCCTCCCCCTCGCCGGGGGGCGGCAGGGGATCCACCCCCTGGAACACCATCTCAAAAGTTTTGGCGTCCATGTTCTCATACTCCAGCAAATACTCCGCTGTGCGCTCCAGCTCCGTCCGGTGGGCAGAGAGGATCTGCTGGCACTTGGCGTAGGCCGCATCGATGAGGGACTTGACCTCCTCGTCAATGAGGGCGGCCACCTCCTCGGAGTAGTTTTTCGTCTGGGCCATTGAGCGGCCGATAAAGACCTCATCGTGGCCCGAGTCAAAGACCACATTGCCCAGCTTGGGGCTCATGCCGTAGCGGGTGACCATATTCCGGGCAATGGCCGTGGCCTTTTGCAGGTCGTTGCCTGCGCCGGTAGAGATGTCTCCCAGGGCCAGCTGCTCCGCGCAGCGGCCCCCCAGGCACACGGCGATACGCTCGGCCAGGGCCTGCCGGGAGAGGAAGGACACGTCCTCCTGGGGCAGGGAGATGGTCATGCCGCCCGCCATGCCCCGGGGGATAATGGTGATCTGATGGACTGGATCCTGGGTCTCCAGCTCGTGGATGACCACAGCGTGGCCCGCCTCGTGGTAGGCGGTGAGCTTCCGCTCCCGCTGGATGACCACCCGGCTCTTTTTCTCTGGACCGGCCACCACCTTAATGACCGCTTCCCGCAGGTCCTGCATACCGATAAAGCGCTCGTGCCGCCGGGCGGCCAGAAGGGCAGCTTCATTCATCAGGTTCTCCAGATCGGCGCCGGTGAAGCCGCCGGTCCCCCGGGCCAGCTCTCTCAGGTCCACATCTTCTGCCAGAGGCTTGTTCCGGGCGTGGACCCGCAGGATCTCCTCCCGGCCCTTCACGTCCGGGGGGCCAACATAGATCTGCCGGTCGAAGCGGCCCGGCCGCAGCAGAGCCGGATCCAGGATATCCTGGCGGTTCGTGGCGGCCAGGACTACCACGCCCTCGTTGGAGCCGAAGCCGTCCATCTCCACCAGGAGCTGGTTGAGGGTCTGCTCCCGCTCGTCGTGACCGCCGCCCAGTCCGGCGCCCCGCTGGCGGCCCACCGCGTCAATCTCGTCGATAAAGACAATGGCCGGAGCCTCCTTCTTGGCCTGGTCAAAGAGGTCCCGCACCCGGCTGGCGCCCACGCCTACATAGAGCTCCACAAAGTCCGAGCCCGAGATGGACAGGAAATGGACCCCTGCCTCCCCGGCCACCGCCTTCGCCAGCAGGGTTTTGCCGGTGCCCGGCGGGCCCACCAGGAGCACCCCCTTGGGGATGCGGGCCCCCAAGTCCAAAAAGCGCTTGGGGTCCCGGAGGAACTCCACAATCTCCTGGAGCTCCGCCTTCTCCTCCTTGGCCCCCGCCACATCGGCAAAGGTGACCTTCTTGGCCTGGTCGTCCCCGGTGCGGGTGCGTGCCCGGCCAAAGCGGCTGGTACGCTCCACGCCGCCCCCGCCGCCGCTGTTCTGGCGCAGGAACATGCCGTACCACAGCAGGCCGAAAATCACCAAGATCCCGATCCAGGGCAGGAACGAGAGCCATACGGGCGCCCGGAAGCCGGGCCGGTAGTCGTAGGTCAGCAGCCCGGCATTCCTCTGACTCACCAGCAGGTCGTTAAAGTCCAGGTAAAAAACCCAGAAATTTGGCAGCTCATAGGTCACCTGGGTCCCATATCCCATGTCCTCCCGCAGGGTGAGGGTGACGGTGGTGTCGGTCACCACCACCTGGGATACCTGCTGCTGCTCCAGGAGCTGGCGCACGTCGGCGTAGGTCAGCTCCGGCTGGCTCCCCCCGCCCCGCATGGCAAAGACCGTCAGGAGCAGGATGGCGATCACCAGGGCGGAAAACCCGATGTCGCGCATACTTCCTTTCTTGTTCAAACGCGGACACTCCCCCCGGCGGGCCTGCCTTCAGGCCCCGCCAATTCAAGATACAGGCCCAGGAGGGGGCCTAAGGCATCACTTTCCCCCGTAGACCCGGGGTTTCAGGATGCCGATGTACGGCAGATTGCGGTACTTTTCATCATAGTCCAGGCCATAGCCCACCACAAACTCGTCCGGGATGGTGAAGCCGGTGTACTGTACCGCCACCGGCTTGGTGCGCCGCTCCGGCTTATCCAGCAGGGTGCACAGCCGGATGGAGGCGGGGTGGCGGGCCTCCAGCAGCTTGAGCAGGTAACTCAGGGTGTTGCCGCTGTCCAGGATGTCCTCCACCACCAGTACGTCCCGGCCTTCGATGGGCTCGGAGAGGTCCTTGATGATCTTCACCTGGCCCGAGCTGGTGGTACCGCTGCCATAGGAGGAGACGGCCATAAAGTCCACCGTGCAGGGCAGGGTAATCTGCCGTACCAGGTCGGCCATGAATACGAAGGACCCCCGCAGTACGCTTACCAGCAGGGGCTCCTTCCCAGCGTAGTCGGCGTCAATGCGCGCGGCGATCTCCTTCACTCGCTGCGCCAGTTGCTCCTCACTGAAGAGCACCCGCTCAATATCTTGTTCCAGCATCATTCAGCATCCTTTCTCTCTCTTTCTCGTTGGGCTGGTCCGCCGCGGGCAGGAAGGCGATTTCCCACGCCTCTTCGCCGGGCCGGGCCATGCGTCCGGCGCTGGGGCCAAATCCGGCCACCGCTATTATTCCTCCCTCGTCCGCCAGGACGGAAATGCGTTCCCGGTCCCGGCGCGGGATCTTTGCCTCAATAAAGAGTTTCTTTAAGCTCTTGGTATCCCGGCCCGGGAGTTTGATCTGATCTCCCGAGAGACGCGGGCGCAGCAAGGGCCTTCCCTGGAAGGCGGCGATATAACACACGCCAGGGGCGGATTTCTCCGGACAGACCGCCCGGCGGCACCGGCAGCCAAAGAGAGCCCCCTTTTGCCAGGTCTCTCCCTCCAGCGCCAGCAGGCGCGGTGGGAAAGAGCCGGCCTCCGTCTGGGTGGTGAAGAGGAGTTCGTCATAGACCCGCTGGGCCATCAGTCCCCCGGGCAAGTCCACGACTGCCGAGGGATCCCGCCCCCGGGCCAGGGCCGCCACCGCCTCCAGGTGGACGGCGGAACAGGCGCTCTCCCCGTCCCCCATACGGGCGAGGATCTGCCGCACCGCCCGGGCGGCCACCCCGCTGGGGGCCTGGGCGATGAGGCGGGCCTCGATCACCAAGTCGTCCTCCGCCCAGCGGGCCTGCTGGGCCAGTTGGAAAGCCTGGGCATTTAACACGTCGTTATCCGCCCGCAGCAGCCGGGCAGTACGGGCCATGGTCTCCTCCAGCCGGGGGTTGAGTGCGCGCAGGCGGGGCATCACCTGGGCGCGGAGGTAATTGCGGGCATAGCGCTCATCCTGGTTGCTGCCGTCCTCCCGCCAGGAGAGGCCGTGCTCCTCCAAATAAGCCAGAATCTCCCCCCGCGTGGTGGTAAGCAGGGGACGCACCAGTTTCTCCCGCCGGGGCGGGATACCGGTCAGGCCTTGAAGCCCCGTCCCCCGCACCAAGTGGAGCAGGAGCGTCTCTGCATTGTCGTCGGCATTGTGGGCGGTGGCAATCACATCGGCTCCCACCTCTTCTGCGGTCTTCTCCAGGAAGGCATAGCGCATCTCCCGGGCGGTCTCCTCAATGCCCTTCCCCCGGCGCGCAGCCTCTCCTGCCACGTCTCCGGAGCCTAGATAGAGGGGAATTGTCCACATTTTGCACAAGTTTTCCACAAACACACGGTCCCCCGTGGAAAACTCCCCCCGCAGCTGGTGGTCATAGTGGGCTGCGATCAGGGCAAAGCCCCGGGTGCCCGTCTGCCGGGCCCGCTCCCGGAGCAGGTGGAGCAGGCACACGGAGTCCGCTCCCCCGGAGACGGCGCAGAGCACCGTCCCGCCCTGAGGGAGCATGGCGTATTCCACTGTGAGGGCGTTTACTTGTTCCAGCATGTATTCTCCTTACTGGGCCGGTCAGTACTCGCTGTGCCGCCGGTCGATGGACGAGAAAGTGGTGTACTCCGGCAGCCACTGGAGCTCCACCGTGCGGGTCTCGCCGTGGCGGTTTTTGGCGATGATACACTCGGCCAGGTTGTGGTTCTCGCTGTCCTCGTTGTAATAGTCCTCCCGGTAGAGGAACATGACGATGTCGGCGTCCTGCTCAATGGCGCCCGACTCCCGCAGGTCGGAGAGCATGGGGCGCTTATCGGCCCGGCTCTCCGGTCCGCGGGAGAGCTGGGAGAGACAGACCACCGGCACATTGAGCTCCTTGGCCATAATCTTCAGCGCCCGGGAGATATCCGAGACGATCTGCTGGCGGTTCTCCCCCTGCCGGGCGCTTCCCCCGGCGGAGGTCATAAGCTGAAGGTAATCTATGATGACCAGGCCCAGATTATCCACCCGGCGGCATTTGGCATTCATGTCGGCCACGCTGAGCATCGGGTTGTCGTCAATGAGAATCTGGGTCTTGTTCAGGGCCGCCGAGGCCGCAGCAATGCGCTGCCAGTCCTCCTCGCTCAGCCGCCCGGTGACCAGCTTCTTGTTGTCCACAAAGGACTCCCCGGAGATCAGGCGCATACACAGCTGCTCCCGGCTCATCTCCAGGGAGAAGAAGACCACCGTCTTGCCGGAGAACTTTCCCGCGTGGAGGAGCATGTTCAGCGCAAAGGAGGTTTTGCCCATACCGGGGCGGGCGGCCAGGAGGATGAGGTCGGATTTGTTCAGGCCCGAGATCGCCATGTCCAGATCGGGCAGGCCGGTGGAAAGCCCTGGCACCGCCGAGTCGTTGGCGGCCAGTTCGGCCAGGCGGTCGTAGACGCTGAGGATGACGCTGGAGATATGCTCCAGGCCCTGGACATTGCGGCCCTGGCGGATGGCGTAGATGCGCTGCTCAGCGGCTTCCAGTACCTCCTGGCCGGTGCCGGAGCCCTCCTGCACCATAGCGGTGAGGGCCCCGGCCGTCTCGGCAATGCGCCGCAGGAGGGATTTGTCCTTCAAAATCCCCACATACTCCATCACATTGGCCGCCGTGGGGGTGATCTCCATGAGCTGGAGCACATAATTCCGGGATGTGTTCTCGTCATAGACCCCGTTGCGGCGCATGTGGTCCAGCACCGTCACCGGGTCGATGGTCACCGAGAAGTTGAACATGGAGTAGATGGTCTCATAGATCTCCCGGTTCTGCCGCAGGTAAAAATCCTCCGGCTTGAGGGCCTCGATAACCTCGGGCACGCAGCGGGCGTCAATGAGCATGGAGCCCAGGACGGCCTGCTCGGCCTCCACGCTGTGGGGCATTTGCCGGGCCAAAAGGGTCTCGTCCAACGGCATTCACCTCCTGTTTCGGGCGCCCGGCGGGCTCATCCCTCCGCCACCATGACCTTCAGCGTCCCGGTGACCTCATAGCCCAGCTTCACCTTCAAATCGTAGCCGCCGAAGGCCTTGATGGGCTCGTCCTGGACGATTTTCGTCTTAGGAATCTGGATGCCGAACTGTTCCTTGAGCGCGTCGGAGATCTCCTTGGAGGTCACCGCGCCGAAGAGCCGTCCGCCGTTGCCCGCCTTGGCGGTGATGCGCACGGTGATCTCCTTCAGCCGGGCGGCCACCGCCTCAGCCTCGGCCTTCTCGGCGGCCTCCTGGGCCCGCTTGGCCTTCTCCTGCTGCTTCATGGTGTTGATATTTTCCGCCGTGGCGGCCACAGCCAGCTTCCGGGGAAGCAGGAAATTCCGGGCGTAGCCGTCGCTGGCCTCGATCATCTGGCCCTTCTTGCCCTGGCCTTTCACGTCCTGCTGCAAAATCACTTTCATGGGGTATCGTTCCTTTCTATTACACTTGATGGGATGAATTCTGTGGCTAGTCCTCCTCCTCAAAATACCGGCTGATGGCCGAGAGGAGGTCCCGGGCCACCTGGTCGATGGTGCCGGGGATCTGTCCGCCGGCGGCGGCGGCATTGCCGCCCCCGCCCAGCTTCTCCAGGATGACCTGAACGTTGGTGTCGCCCATGGACCGGGCTGAAATGATGACCCGCTCCCCGTCCGGGAAGAGGACGAAGGAGGCGTCGATGCCCGAGATGTTCAGCAGCTCGTCGGCGGCCTGGGCCGCGGTCACCCGGCCCACCGGATGGTCCACCACCGCCACAGCCACCCCGTCCCGGTACATGCGGGCATTTTTGATGATGTCATACCGGGCGATGGTGCCGTCCAGGTCATTCTGGAAGAGCTTGCGCACATCACCGGTATCGGCCCCGGCCCGGCGGAGGAAGGCCGCCGCCTCAAAGGTGCGGCTGCCGGTACGCATGGTGAACTGCTTGGTGTCCAGCACCATGCCGGCCAGCAGGGCCTCGGCCTCCAGCTTCAGCAGGTCGGCCGGCTCCAGCAGGTATTGCAGCAGCTCCGTAACCAGCTCGCTGGCCGAGGAGGCATAGGGCTCGTGGAAATTGAGGGCCGCATCGGCAATATAGGTGGCGGCCCGGCGGTGGTGGTCAATGACCGCCACCTTGTTGCAGGAGAGGAGCAGGTCCTCTGATAGAGTCTGTTCCGGCCGGTTGGTGTCCACCACCACCAACAGGGATTGGGTATTGGCCCGGATCATGGCGTCCTGTGGGGAGAGGAACACGTCCCGGTACTCGCTCAGCTCACCCAGGCGGGCAATCATATCGCTGGCCGGGTTCGGGCTGGGGTCCTTGATGATATAGACGGGGGTCTCCTTCTTCCGGGCGATGGCGCACACGCCCGCCGCTGCGCCGATGCAGTCCAAATCGGGAAATTTGTGGCCCATGACAAAGACACAGGAGGCGTCGGCAATGAGCTCCCCCAGGGCGTTGGCCATGACCCGGCTCTTGACCTTGGTGCGCTTCTCCAGCTCCTTGGAGCGCCCGCCGTAGAATTCAAAGTTGAACTTGTTCTTAATGACCACCTGGTCGCCCCCGCGGGAGAGGGCCATCTCCACCGAGAGAGCCGCGTACTGGAAGAGCTCCTGGAGGCTGTCGGCATCCCGGCCGATGCCGATGGAGAGGGTGGCGGGCATGTCCTTGGGATTGAGCACCGAGCGCACCGCGTCCAGCACGGCAAATTTCCCCTCCTGAAGGCCCTTCAGGTACCGCTCTTCGAAAAAGAAGAGGTACCGGTCCCGGTCGTATTTGCAGAACAGGCCCCCGGTTGGGCTGGTCCACTCGGTAAGCTTCTCCTCAATGCTGCTGAGGATCGCCGACTTGGTGTTGTCGGGGACCCCCTTCATCAGTTCCTCGTAGTTGTCCAGGGTCAGGATCGCGCATACCGGCCGGGAGTCGTAAAACTCCTCCCGCACCGCAGAGTAATCGGTCACATCGACCCAATAGGTGGTGGCCAGGAAGCTGTGAGCCCCCTTCTCCCCTGTACTCACCAGGTGGCCGAAGACCAGGAAACGCCGGTCCCCCATGGGCACCTCCGTGGGGCACTCGGTCTTGCCTTCCATGAGCCAGCGGGAGGAAAACCCCGGCACCGCCGCCGAGAGCTTGGTGTCAAAGAGGTGCTCCCGCGCGCCGCTGATCTGGAGAAAGCGGTCGTTGGACCAGATGACCTCGTCGCTCTCGGGCCGGAAAATGACCATGGGCAGGGGGGCGTTGATCATGGTGTCCTTGGTCGCCACGTCCACATTGCAGGTCACGTTGTCGATATATTTCAGGATCTCCTTCTGCCGCTGCGCATTGCTGCGCCGGAAGTAGGCGTAGAGCACCAAGATGATTACGCCCTCCGCCACCCCCAGGGCCGGGTTGAGTACAGCGCTGGCCACGGCAAAGACCGCCAAGCACACAAAATAGAGCTGAAAGCCCGGCTCCAGCAGGCGGGATAATTTTTTCTTCGGCATAGGCACTCCCTTCCGCCGCGCGGCGCGGCACAGACAAGGTGGGCGGCCGGTTTGGGGCCTTTTCCAGGCGGCAAAAGCATGGATAATTGTATTATATCACATTTCACAGCCCTGCGGTAGTATTTTCTTACAAACTGGTACTTGCGATGTGGGCGGCGGGCTGTTATAATGCAGGAAGATAGGCAGTAGATTGCAGAAACTGCCTCTGCCGCCCAGACGATGTCTCCGCCCGGGCGGGGATTCTTTGCTGAGAGCAGGCAGGAGGTCATTGTTATGTATGAATTTCCCATCCAACGGGCCGCGCAGCTCAAGCCCAAGCCCGACCCCAAGACCTTGGTGTTCGGCAAGACCTTTACCGATCACATGTTCCTGATGAACTACGACGCCGGCCAGGGCTGGCACGACGGGCGCATTGTGCCCTACGGCCCTCTGGAGCTGGATCCCTCGGCCATGGTTTTCCACTACGCCCAGGAGGTCTTTGAGGGCCTGAAGGCCTACCGCCGGCCCGACGGCGGCGTACAGCTCTTCCGCCCCGCCGACAACGGCCAGCGCATGGTGGACTCCTGTGAGCGGCTGTGCATCCCTCCCGTACCGGTGGACCAGTTCGTGGCTGCGGTGGAGGCCTTGGTGAAGCTGGAGGCCGGCTGGGTGCCCAGCGAGCCGGGCACCTCCCTGTACATCCGCCCCTTTGTCATTGCCACCGACCCCAGCCTGGGCGTCCACGCCAGCCACAGCTATCTCTTTGCCATCATCTGCTGCCCGGTGGGGGCTTACTACGCCGAGGGCATCAACCCCGTGCGCATCTTTGTGGAGAACGAGGACGTGCGCGCCGTTCGGGGCGGCACCGGCTACACCAAGTGCGGCGGCAACTACGCCGCCTCCATCCGCGCCGGCGAGCGCGCCGAGGAGCAGGGTTACGCCCAGGTCCTCTGGCTGGACGGCGTGGAGCGCAAGTACATCGAAGAGGTCGGCTCCATGAACGTCATGTTCAAGGTGGACGGCAAGGTCATCACCCCCAAGCTCACCGGCTCGGTGCTGCCCGGCATCACCCGCCGCTCCTGCATCCAGCTGCTCAAGGACTGGGGCATGGAGGTGGAGGAGCGCCTCATCACCGCCCAGGAGCTCTTCGACGCGGCCCAGAATGGCAAGCTGGAGGAGGCCTGGGGCACCGGCACTGCCGCAGTAGTCTCCCCTGTGGGCGAGATGACCTGGAACCAGCAGGAGGCCGTGGTCAACGGCGGCAAGATCGGCCCTGTCACTCAGAAGCTCTATGACACCCTGACCGGCATCCAGTGGGGCACGCAGCCCGACCCCCATGGGTGGGTGGTCCGCCTGTAAGAGCCGCGGCTCTGACAGCGCAGGGAGAGCGGGAAACCGCCCTCCCTGCGGTTTTTTTCCGCCCGCGGGCGGGGGATGTGCGCCCCGCCCGCATTTTTGTGTGTATGTGTTGTCCATCAAACTGCGAAAAAGAGGAGAGAGCGCAAATGGAAATCAAGCTTGACGGAAGCGTTTTTGACTTTCTGACCTGTTATCAGGAAGAATCCCGCCTGCGGGGGAGCCTGAACGCCCTGGCCAAAGACACCTTCGGCCTAGACCTGGAGGCCTGGCACCGGGCCGGGTACTGGGGGGACCGGTACCGGCCCTACTCCCTCCTCCACAGGGGCGAGGTGGTGGCCAACCTGTCAGTGAGCCCCATGGACCTGACGTTGTTGGGAAAGGAGCTCCATCTGGTGCAGATCGGCACGGTGATGACCCGCCCGGATTTCCGGGGCCGGGGACTCATGCACTTTCTGATGGCCCGGGCCCTGGCCGACTGGCGGGGCAAGTGCGGCGGATGCTACCTCTTTGCCAACCGGGAGGCTGCGGAATTCTACCCCCGCTTCGGCTTTGTCCGCACCCGGGAGGTCCGCCACACCCTGCCCATCCGTCCCGACGGCGCCCGCCATCCCGTCCGCCGCCTGATTCCGGAGCTGAGAGAGGACCGCGCCCTGCTCCTCTCCCACTACCAAAAGGGCAACCCCTATGCCCTGCTCACCTGTGAACACAACCCGGGGCTCTTTTTCTTCCACTGCGGCGGGGCGCTGCGGGAGCAGCTCTATTATTTGGCCGAGTTCGACACGGTGGCCGTGGCGCAGTACCAGGGGGAGACTCTCTTCTGCCAGGAACTGCTGGGTCCCGGGGGACACTCCCTGGCCCAGGTCCTCACCGCCCTGGCCCGGCCGGATACGGCCAAGGCCGTCCTGGGCTTCACCCCACGGGAGGGGAGCCAGTGTTCGGTGCGCCCCCTGGCCGGGGAGGACCTTCTCTTCTTCCAGGGGCCGGACGCCGCGCTCTTCCACCGCTACAGCCTGCGCTTTCCCGCCCTCTCTCACGCCTGAGCGGCGCGCTCCTCTGCCGGCGGGACCTCCGGGTCCCGCCGGCCTTCTATCATTTGTGCCTCGGCGAGAAAGAGATCCCGAATGCCGTCGGTGATCTGGCACAGGGTGGGCACCACCTCCTCCAGGCCGCTGGACAAGTGCCCGGCGCAGGCATAGTAGGAGCCGTAGATGCAGTAGTCCACAATGATCTCCGCCTTGAGGTTTCCCCGCCACTGGGGGTACTTCGCAAAGATCACTTGGCGGATGCTCCGGCTCACCCGCTCCACCAGGTGTTCCCGCTGGCTCCCCGAGAAGACCACCCGGATGCGCTCCTGCTCTTCCTGAAAGGCCAGCGTCATCTCCCGGATGGCCTCCGAGGGGTGCAGAAGCAGGTCCTCCGGGCGGTGGATGCGCCCCATAACCCCCTCCACAATCTCCGCCTCCATCCGGTCGGCCAGGTCGTAGATATCCCGGTAGTGGAGGTAAAAGGTCGCCTTGTTGATCTCCGCCCGGGCCGCGAGCTCCTTGACGGTCATGCGCTCCAGAGGTTTCTGCGCCCGGAGAGCCAGAAACGCCTCCGCAATATGCCGCCGGGTCCGCTCCACTCTCAGATCCATTGTACCGCTCCTTTTTTCGACGCTTTGGGCCGGAGCATCGCCTATCCGCCTTTTTGAGGAAAGCGGCGATAGGAGTCCGGCCTCTCTTCTGTTAAACTAGATGATAGATAAATAAACGACATTTGTCAAGAAAAAGGAGTGGAATCGCCGCCATGGATCTGCACGGATTTTACACCGGCACAGTCTTCAACGCCTATGAGTATTTAGGCGGCCATCTGACGGAGGAGGGCGCCCTCTTCCGCACCTACGCCCCCAACGCCCCTCGGGTGTCCGTCATCGGGGACTTCTCCGGATGGGAGGAGCTTCCCATGGCGCGCGCTGCCAACGGACAGTTCTGGGCCCTGGCTGTGCCCGGAGCCCGGGCGGGCATGAAGTACAAATACCGGGTCTACCGGCCCGACGGCTCCGCCCGGGACCGGTGCGACCCCTATGGCTTTGCCATGGAACTGCGGCCCCAGTGCGCCTCCATCCTGTGGGACCTCTCGGCCTACCAATTTCACGACGGGGACTGGATGGCCCAGCGGACCCCCGGTCTGGAGGGGCCGGTAAACATCTACGAGCTCCATGCCGGCTCTTGGCGCAGGCGGGGGCCTGGGGAGGCAGGCTGGTACTCCTACCGGGATCTGGCCCGGGAGCTCATTCCCTACCTGAAAGAGCGAGGCTACACCCATGTGGAGTTTCTCCCTCTGGCTGAGCACCCCTGCGACGACTCCTGGGGGTACCAGAACAGCGGCTTTTTCAGCCCCACCGCCCGTTACGGCTCCCCCGACGGTCTGATGGAGCTGGTGGATCTGTGCCACCAGAATGGGCTGGGGGCCATTCTGGATTTCGTCCCCGTCCACTTTGCCGTGGACGACTTCGCCCTCTGGCAGTACGACGGCACCTCCCTCTACGAGTACCCAAACGCCGCCGTTGGCGTGAGCGAGTGGGGCAGCTGCAATTTCATGCACGCCCGGGGAGAAGTACGCTCTTTCCTCCAGTCGGCGGCCCATTTCTGGCTGGAGCAGTACCACTTTGACGGGTTGCGGATGGATGCGGTGCGCAACCTGATCTACTGGCAGGGGGACCCCGCCCGGGGGGAGAACCAGGACGGCCTGCGCTTCCTGCGGGAGATGAACCGGGGGCTCAAACGCCTCCACCCCACCGCCCTTCTGGCCGCCGAGGACTCCTCGGCCCACCCGGGGGTCACTGCCGCGCCGGAGGAGGGAGGGCTGGGCTTTGACTACAAGTGGGACCTGGGCTGGATGCACGACACCCTCTCCTATTTCCAGCTCCCGCCGGAGCGCCGGGAGGCGGCCGGAGGGCTGCTCACCTTCTCCCTTCAGTACTTTTATTCTGAGCGCTACCTCCTCCCCCTCTCCCACGACGAGGTGGTCCACGGCAAGGGCTCCATCCCCGCCCGGATGCCCGGCCCGCCGGAGGAACAGCTCTCCCAGGCCCGGGCCCTATACCTCTACCTCTTTGCCCATCCCGGAAAAAAGCTCAACTTTATGGGCCATGAACTGGCCCAGGCCGGCGAGTGGGACTTTCAAACCGCCCTGGACTGGCCCTCCCTGGCTCAGCCGGAGCGGCGGGCCTTCCACCGCTTTTTCCGGGACTTGGGACTCACCTACCGGGCCTGGTCCCCTCTGTGGGCCTGGGACTACCGGCAGGATGGCTTCCAATGGCTGGGAGAAGAGCAGGGCCGGGCGGGCGTATTTCTTTTTCTGCGGCGGGACGGGGCCGGCGCCCTGCTGGCGGCCTTCTGTTTTCTCCCCCAGGCCGCCCCGGCGCGGACCGTCCCCCTCCCCGGCTGCGGCGGGCTGGAGCTCCTGCTCTCCACCGCCTGGGACATTTATGGCGGCGGAGAGGACTCCTCGGCGCCCCGCCTGCTCCCCGTTCAGGACGGCGTGGCCGAGCTCCCCCTCCCCCCGTATTCCGGGCAGCTCTACCGTCTCCTTCCCCCGGAGGCAGCCGGAGAGCCCTAAACGCAGCGCGCCGCGGCCTGACAAAACAGGCCGCGGCGCAGGTTTGCGCTCGGAAACGAGGATCAGAGGGCCCCGCTCAGGGCCTGGGCCAATACAGCCAGCACCGGCAGCGTGACGACCGAGAGGATGTTGCTCAGGGTAATGACCTGGGCAGCGGCGGCGGTGCTGCGTCCAAAGCGCTGCGCGAACATGGAGGTGCTCCCCGCCACCGGAGTGCCGCTGAGGATGACCATAGAGCAGTAGAGCATGGGGCTCAGGTGGAAGGGCAGGAGGACCAGCGCCGTGAAAAGGGGCAGAACGGCCAGGCGCAGGCCCGCTGCGGCGTAGATGCGCCCGTGGCGGAAGCTCTCCGCCATGTTCACCGCCGACATCTGTGCCCCAATAATGACCATGGCCAGGGGGGTATTCAGATCTGCCAAAAAGCCCACTGCCGCATCCACGCTGCCGGGCAGCTCCAGCATCCCCAGCAGCAGGGGCAGGCCCACCACCAGGGCCACGCTGCCCGGGTTGACCAGAGCCTTGCGCAGAGAGAGGGCCTTTGGTCCCCCCATGAGGAGCACCCCGTGGACCCAGCAGTAGACGTTGAAGACCACGATCGCCATGACCACATAGAGCCGGGCCTCGTCCCCCAGCACCGCCTGCACCAAAGGCAGGCCCACAAACCCCACATTGTTGTAGATGGCCGCAAACTGGAGAGAGGCGCGCACATCGGGGGGGCTCCTGCGGAACAGGGGGGCCACGATCAGGCTATAACAGAGGTAGAGCGCCAGGGTCAGCACCGCGCAGAGAGCGGCCTCGGCAATTCTCTGGGGCTCCAGGTCCATCTTCAGGGTGTCCCACACCACACAGGGGGTGACGATATACAGCAGCAAAAAGGTGAGCTGGCTGATCCCCTCGTTGTTCATCCGGCCCATCTTGCCCAGGACAAAGCCCACGCCGATGAGCAGGAACAGGGTCACCACCTGGGTCAGCACCGTCAAGAAATACTCCAGCATCCTATTCCACTTCCTGTTTCTCTCTTACTTTCTTACGCCCGCTCTCAGCGCTGGTACTCGAACTCCAGGCCGTACAGGGACACGGTGTCCCCGTCCTGGATGCCCATCTCCTCCAGCCGGTCGTAGAGGCCGGACTGGCGGAGCATCTTGTCAAACCAGCTCCTCGACTCGAAGTCACCGAAGTTGGTGTTGGACATGATCCGCTCCAGCCAGGGGCCTTCCACATACCACACGCCCTCCTCCTGGGTGATCTCCAGGGGGGCGCTGACATCCACCTGGGGCGCGGGCTCCACATAGGTGGGCTCGTAAACCGTGATCGGGGGCAGGTGCTCCAGCTCCCGGGCGGCGGCCAGCATCAGCTCCCGGGTACCCTGATGCGCGGCGGCAGAAATCTCATAGAAGGGCATGCCCAGGGCCTCTACATGGGCCTTTAGGGCCTCCAGCCCCGTGCGGTCAGCGGCGATGTCCACTTTGTTGCCCGCCACGATCATCCGCCGCTGGGCCAGCTGGGGGGAGTACTCCTTCAGCTCAGCCTGGATGGCCTCGAAGTCCTCCACCGGGTCTCGGCCCTCGCTGCCCGAGACGTCCACCACATGGATGAGCAGGCGGCAGCGGTCGATGTGCCGCAGGAAATCGTGGCCCAGGCCGGCCCCTTCGCTGGCCCCCTCGATGATGCCGGGGATGTCGGCCAGGACAAAGGAGACCCCCTCGTCCACCCACACCACCCCCAGGTTGGGGAAGAGGGTGGTGAAGTGATAGTTGGCGATTTTGGGCTGCGCCTTGCTCACCACGCTCAGCAGGGTGGACTTGCCCACGTTGGGGAAGCCCACCAGCCCCACGTCGGCCAGGAGCTTGAGCTCCAGCACCACCTCCCGGGTCTGGCCCGGCAGGCCGGACTTGGCAAAATTAGGGACCTGCCGTGTGGGGGTGGCAAAATGCTTGTTCCCCCAGCCGCCCTTGCCCCCACGGGCCAGGACGAAGGGCTCGTCCCCCGACATATCGCAGATGATCTCGCCGGTGGCCGCGTCCCGCACCACCGTGCCCCGGGGGACCTTAATGACCAGATCCTCCCCATCCTTGCCCGAGCAGCGCTTGCCGGTGCCGTCCATGCCGTTGCCCGCCACATACTTGCGCTTGTAGCGGAAGTCCATCAGGGTGGACATGTGCCCGTCTACCTGGAGGATCACATCTCCTCCCCGGCCGCCGTCCCCCCCGTCGGGGCCGCCCGCCGCCACATACTTCTCCCGGTGGAAGGCCACCGCGCCGTTGCCGCCGCTGCCCGAGCGGACCGTGATTTTTGCCGTGTCAATGAACTGTGCCATGGAAACCCTCCTTACGCCGCGCCGCAAAACAATGGCGGTGGGCCGCCCCATCGCCATCTGTCACGTCTTGATGTCCTGAATCGAACAGTATAATATTATACCATTTCCTATTATCAGACGCAATCAAATTCTCCCATTCCCCTGGAACTTTGTGCATCTCTTCTAGGGAGAACAGGCTTGATTTCCCCTGGAGAGTGTGATATGTTGGAGCAAACGCCTCCGGCCGGAGCCGGAGCGGAACGGAGGAGCGCGCTATGCACCAGGAAAAAACCAACGTCATGCGCCTTTTGGACCAGCGCAGGACGCCCTATACCCCCCATTTCTACGCCTGCCCCGACGGGGCGGTGGACGGCCGGAGCGTAGCCGCCCTCATTGGCCTGCCTCCCGAGCGGGTATTCAAGACCCTGGTAACCCGGGGGGCCTCCAAGCAGAACTACGTCTTTGTCATCCCTGTCGCCGGGGAGCTGGATCTGAAAGCCGCCGCAAAGGCCGTGGGAGAGAAGTCCATTGAGATGATCCGCCAGGCTGAGCTGCTCCCCCTCACGGGCTATGTACACGGGGGCTGCTCCCCCCTTGGGATGAAAAAACAGCTCAAGACGGTACTGGACGAGAGCGCACGGGCGCTGGAGACCATGGTGGTCAGCGCCGGGAAAATCGGCGCTCAGGTGGAGCTCTCCCCCGGCGCGCTGGAACAGCTGACCCGGGCCCGCTTTGCACCAGTGGTCAAGTAGGACCCATGCACGAGAAGCGCTATACCCGCCTGAAGCTGAAGATGCTCCTGCTGGTGCTCACAGGGGCGGTGGTGGCCTGCGCCCTGAGTCTCTTCCTGGTGGAAGTGGTGGTGGACGGCTTTTTGCAGGACCCGGTCTCCCGCCTCTTTGTCTGGGCGGCGACCCATCTCTTCGGCCAGAGCACCGAGGTGGCCCGGGAGGCCTATGATACCTATATCCGGGCCAACAAGCCGGAAATCCTGGCCCTGGGCCTGGTGGTTCTGATGCTCCTGGCCTTCTATATGGCCATGGGGCGCTTTACCACCTGGCTGGAGGAAATCCGCTGGGCCACCCACTCCCTGGCCGACACGGCAGAGGAGGAGATCCGTCTGCCCCAGGAGCTTCAGCCCCTGGAGCAGGATCTGAACGCCATCCGCCGCCAGCTCCTGGCCCGGGAGGCCCTGGCGAAAGAGAATGAGCGGCGGCAGCGGGATCTGATCGCCTTTCTTGCCCACGACCTGAAGACACCTCTGACCTCCGTCGTGGGCTACCTGACCCTCCTTCACGATGGAGGGGATAAGCTCACCGAAGAGCAGCGGGCCAAGTTTACCGGCGTGTCCCTGGACAAGGCCCGGCGGCTGGAGGAGCTGCTGGGCGAGTTCTTTGACATCACCCGGCTGGATCTGGAACACTTGACTGAGCAGATGGTGCCCATCCAGCTCACCGTACTCCTGGAGCAGCTGGCTGACGAGTTTTATCCCATCTTTGCCCAGCGGGGGCTCACGTGTCAGACCGAGATCGAGCACCACCTCGTGGTGCTC
>CALXCU010000006.1 GCA_944386885.1 uncultured Oscillospiraceae bacterium
ATCGTACTGCCGCCGCCATCGGCTCCCGCCGGGCGGCAGAGATCTATGGATTAAACATCCTGGCCAAGGGGATAAACTCCAACCGGGAGAACCACACCCGCTTCGTGGTGGTCTCCCCGAACATGGAACTGCGCCCCGGCCGGAACAAGATCAGCGCCGTCTTCCGCCTGCCCCATCAGAGCGGCTCCCTCCACGAGATCCTCACGGTCTTTGCCGTTCAGGGGTTGAACCTGCTGAAGATCGAATCCCGCCCCATTCCCGGCCGGGGATGGGAGTACCTCTT
Source organism: uncultured Oscillospiraceae bacterium (assembly GCA_944386885.1). Classification (GTDB taxonomy): domain Bacteria; phylum Bacillota; class Clostridia; order Oscillospirales; family Oscillospiraceae; genus Pseudoflavonifractor_A. The sequence goes on from CALXCU010000006.1 coordinate 284, forward strand.
CTTCCTGGACTTCACCGGGGATCTGGCCGCTCCTGAGATGGACGGCGTTCTCCACGAGCTCTCACAGCTGGCCGCCCAGTTCCGAATCCTGGGTAATTTCCGGGGGTACGAGGGGTGAAAAACATCGTTCTCATCGGCATGATGGGCTGCGGCAAGTCCACGGTGGGGGCACTGCTGGCCCGGCGGCTGGGTCGGGAGCTGGCCGACACCGATGTCCTCATTGAGACCCGGGAGGGCCGCACCATCCCGGAGCTCTTCGCCCAAAGGGGGGAGCGCTATTTCCGGGACTGCGAGCGGCGCGTGTCCCAGGAGCTGGCTGGGCAGGAGGGCCTGGTCATCGCCTGCGGGGGTGGACTGCCCCTGCGGGAAGACTGCATCGGCCCCCTGCGGGAGAGCGGGACCGTGTTCTTCCTGTACCGGGATCCGGAGGAGATCTACGACACCGTATCCATGGCCGGTCGCCCCCTGGGCCAGGGGGGCAGAGCGGCTTTCCTGGAGCGCTTCCGGCAGCGGGAACCGGTCTACCGGGCGCGGGCAGACCATATCATCACCGATTTTTCGTCCCCGGAGGCCACGGCGGACGCCATTATGGAGGTCATGCCATGAAATTTCTCATTATCAACGGCCCAAACCTGAATCTGCTGGGCAAGAGGGAGCCGGGCATCTACGGGCGGGAGAACTATGAGAGCCTGTGCCAGAAGGTGCAGGACTTCGCCGCCGCCCACGGCTCCACGGCCCAGTGCTTCCAGTCCAACCACGAAGGGGCCATTGTGGACGCCATTCAGGCCGCCGACGGGGTCTATGATGCCATTGTCATGAACCCAGGGGCCTATACGCACTACAGCGTGGCCATCCTGGACGCCCTCAAGGCGGTCCATGTGCCCTGCGTGGAGGTCCACATCTCCAATATCCACCAGCGGGAGGAGTTCCGCCACAAAAGCGTCACGGCGCCCGCCTGCGTGGGTCAGATCTGCGGCCTGGGCCTCTACGGCTATGTGGCCGCTATGTCCTACTTTCTCTCCCTCCGGCCGGAAGGGGAGTAGGGGGCACTTCGGCACTACAAGTGGCGGCGCAATGGGGCGTTTGTCCGAAGCTTCCCGCCCCGGCAGGAATTTATCAAAAAAGGAGAACCGATGAAACAGATCAATTTTCCCCATGTGGGGATGCGGATTGTCAAGACTGCCGTGGCGGTGATGATCGCCTATGGGATTTTTCTGCCCTTTGGCCTGCTTTACGACGCGGAGACTTACCGCGGCGTGTTGGGACAGATGGGGCCCCTCTACGCCTGCATTGCCTGCATCGTGTGCATGCAGAGCACCCTGGGGCAGACGGTGGCCTCCGGCGTTTCCCGCCTCATCGGCGTGGCTATCGGCGGCGTGCTGGGCGTGGCGACCCTGCTGCTGGGCGACCTGCTGGAGGAGCCGCTGATCGTGCTGCCGATCCTGGGCCTGCTGTGCGTGGCCGGCATGTGGATCTCGCTGCTGATCCGGCGGCCTGCGGCCTGTGTCATGGCCTGCATCGTGCCCTGCGTCATCTTGGTTACTGGGGTCACCGGCGCGGACCGGTACTATTATGCCGCCGCCCGCATCATTGAGACAGTGGTGGGGGTGTGCGTGGCCATGCTGGTCAATACCATCCTGCCAGACCACCGGGAGGAGGCCGCGGTGCCCAAGCCGGAAGAACAGAAGGAGGAGAAACGCCCGTGAAGGTCCAGCTGTACAACACCACGAAAAAGCTCTGCGTCATTGGGGACCCGGTGCTCCACTCCAAGTCCCCCTTGATTCAGAATACCATGCTCCAGGCCCTGGGACTGGACTATGTCTATCTGTGCCAGAAGGTCCCGAGAGGGTGCGCGGCAGAGTGGCTGCGCTGCGCGGCCTTTTCAGGCTACGCGGGCTTCAACGCCACCATGCCCCATAAGGAGGGCCTGGTTCCGCTGATGGACGAGCTGGATGAGGATGCCAGACTGTACGGCGCGGTCAATACGGTCTGTATCCGGGACGGAAAATATTACGGCTTTAACACCGACGGGCGGGGGTTTTTGGCGGCCCTCCAGGCCGCTGGCATCTCTCCGGCGGGGGAGAAGGTCCTGGTGCTGGGCGCGGGCGGGGCCGCTAAGGCGGTGGCCCCCAAGCTCTGCCAGGCGGGGGAAGCCCGGTCGGTCTTTGTGGCGAACCGCACGGTGGAAAAAGCGGCGGCTCTCTGCGCCGGCGCGCTGGAGGGCCGCATGGCCCCGGCGGACTTTACGCCGGATACCCTGTGCCGCCTGGCGGAGGGCTGCGGCCTGGTGGTCAACTGCACCAATCTGGGTATGGAGGGGACCAGAGGACAGTTCGCGGACTTCTCCTTCCTGGAGGCCCTTCCGGACGGCGCGGCGGTGTGCGACGTGATCTACGCCCCAGCCGAGACCGAGCTCCTTCGCCGCGCCCGGGAGCGGGGCCTGCGCACCCTCAACGGCCTGGGTATGCTCATCTGGCAGGCGGTCTTCGCCCTGGAACACTTTACCCAGACGCCGGTCGACGGGAAGGCTGTGCTTCCGCTGGTGGAGGCGGCCCTAGGGGAGGCCCGTTTGAACCCCTGAAAAAGCGGGCAAAATGGAGAAGCCCGGCCCCTGTCTGGATTGCACAAAGAAAGCCGGGAGAAGTGGTCTGGAATCGGCGGAAATGGGCGGAAAAAACCAAAAGAAACCCTTGACTTCTATGGGGAAATCCGATACAATAATTAAGCGCCTGTGAAGGGCGCACACTGCGATGATGCGGGAGATTGCGGCGCGAGCCGGTAACTTCCGCGGAGTATGTCCGAGCAAATCGGGCGGCTGAGAAGATTCCGTACGCGGCTCAGGCTGCGCAGGGACGAAACCGGCTGCTTATGCGCCGGTTTTCTTCGTGCCTGAAAGCGATACGCACGGAGACGTGTACAGAAGATTCTCACCGTACGAAGCGTGCACGGAATACAGGAACGTCACTTCGTATGTTTAAGGAGGAAACACCAAAATGGCAGCTCAGAAAGAAACGATCCGCATCCGCCTGAAGGCTTACGATCACCAGCTCATCGACCAGAGCGCTGAGAAGATCGTGGAGACCGCCAAGCGCACCGGCGCCACCGTGTCCGGCCCCATCCCCCTGCCCACGAAGAAGGAGGTCGTGACCATCCTGCGGGCCGTCCACAAGTATAAGGACTCCCGCGAGCAGTTTGAGCGCCGCACCCACAAGCGCCTGATCGACATCCAGAAGCCCTCCGCCAAGACGGTGGAGGCCCTGATGAGCCTGGAGCTCCCCGCCGGCGTGGAGATCGAGATCAAGCTGTAAAATCCCTTCGTTTGTACCGCAGTCCGCCGCGTTTTGAGGCGGACGGGTCAAGTTGGCCGAGCAATACCAGCCAATGGGTAACTCGTCCAACCAATAACCTTATATTAAGGAGGAAAAAACATGGAAAAGGCCATCATCGGTAAGAAGGTCGGCATGACGCAGATCTTTGACGCCGAAGGAAAGGTCATCCCGGTCACCGTCATCGAGGCGGGCCCCTGCACCGT
>CALXCU010000007.1 GCA_944386885.1 uncultured Oscillospiraceae bacterium
CCTGCGGAGCCCGGACTTTCCTCACCGGCGGGCCTTTCGCCCCGCCGGCGCGGCTGTCCAGCTTGCTTGCAGAGGGTATTGTACCCGATTTTTCGCCGCTTGTCAAACCAAACCTGCGCTCACCGCATGGGCGTGTAGTCCATGCGGGACTCCTCCTGGGTGGCCTCCAGCTTGAAGATGACGGGGCGCAGGCCGTCGTTGCAGCTGCAAATGGCCACGCCGGGCTTGCGGATCCAGTCTCCGTAGTAGAACAGGCCCGCTCCGGCCCCGTGGGCGAGGGCGAAGACGTACTGGTAGATGGCCTTCCAGGCCTCGTCGCACAGCCCCTCGGGCTTGGCGTAGTCGGCGTAGAAAACCTGCCCCTCCCGGAGCATGGGGCAGGCGGTGAGGCCCTCGGCGCCATACTCCCGGGCCAGCTCCTGGTCCAGGGTGGTCTTGAGGACGGTGATCTTGACGCGCTTCATGTACATACCTCCTGTCTGGGGGTTTTTTCCGCTCCCATCATAGCACGGACCGGGGCGCCGTGCAAGGCGGGGAGCGCCCCGGTTTTCCAGGCCCGTTTTGGAGCGGGTTGCGCATTGAAATTTCCCGGCCGGCGGAGTATAATATTTTAGTTAGACCATGACGAAAACCGGACGGAAAGGGGAAGGGGTCTATGGAACTGACATTGAAGGAATATCTCTCCGGCCTCAAGGGCCAGAAGGTGGCGGTGGTGGGCATCGGCGTGTCCAATACCCCCCTGATCCAGCTCTTGGTGCGCGCGGGCGTGAAGGTGACGGCCTGTGACAAGCGCACCCGGGAGCAGTTCAACGGACAGGCCGGCGCCCTGGAGAGCCTGGGCGTGGCGCTGCAGCTGGGGCCGGACTACCTGGAGGGGCTGGACCGGTTTGACGTGATCTTCCGCACCCCCGGCCTGCGCCCCGACGTGCCCGCGCTGCAAAAAGCCCGAGAGGCGGGGGCGCTGATCACCTCGGAGATGGAGGCCTTTTTCCAGGTCTGCCCCTGTAAGATCATCGCCGTCACGGGCAGCGACGGCAAGACCACCACCACCTCCATCATCGCGGGACTTTTAAAGGAGGCCGGGTATAATACCTATGTAGGTGGGAATATCGGCAAGCCCCTCCTGGCCGACGCGGGGGGCATGTCGCCGGAAGACATGGCGGTGGTGGAGCTCTCCTCCTTCCAGCTCATGACCATGGACCGCAGTCCGGAGATCGCGGTGGTCACCAACCTGGCGCCCAACCATCTGGACGTGCACAAGTCCATGGAGGAGTATGTGGAGTCCAAACAGAACATCTACCGCCACCAGAACGCCGGCGGCCTGGTGGTCCTCAACTACGACAACGACATCACCCGGGGCTTTGCCGCCGATGCGGTGGGGGAGGTCACCCTTTTCAGCCGCCGCACGCCGCTGGAGCGGGGGGTGTATGTAGAGGACGGGGCGGTCTGGGTGTCCAACGACGCCGGAAAGCGCCGGGTCCTCCCGGTGGAGGACATCCTTCTGCCGGGCTGGCACAACGTGGAGAACTACATGGCGGCCATCGGCGCGGTGGACGGCCTGGTCCCGGACGAGGTCATTCGCTCGTTTGCCGCGTCCTTCCAGGGGGTGGAGCACCGCATCGAGCTGGTGCGCACCCTGGGGGGCGTGCGGTACTACAACGACTCCATCGCCTCCAGCCCCTCCCGGACCATTGCGGGGCTGCGCTGCTTCCCGGAGAAGGTGATCCTCATCGCCGGGGGCTATGACAAGCACATCCCCTTCGACACCCTGGGCCCCGAGGTCGTGGCGCATGTGAAGAAGCTCTTCCTCACCGGGGCCACGGCGGGGAAGATCCGCGCCGCGGTGGAGGCCGCCCCCAACTACGCCCCCGGCTCTCCTACCATCACGGAGATCGACGACTTCCGCTCCGCCGTCCTGGCCGCCCACTGGGCCGCCGAGCCGGGGGATGTGGTGCTCCTCTCCCCGGCGGGAGCCGCCTCCGACAAGCGTAAGAACTTCATGGAGCGGGGGGAGACCTTCAAGGCCATCATCAATGAACTGAACTGATTAGGAAGTGAACTGCATTGGATCTGTTGCAAACGCTGGAGGCGCTGTGCGGCGTGAACGCCCCCTCCGGTTTCGAGGCCCCGGCGGCCCGTCTGGCGGCGGAGCTGCTCTCCCCCCTGGTGGATGAGGTCTGGACCGACCCCCTGGGCAGCGTCATCGGCGTGCGCCGCTGCGGCCGGCCCGAGGCGGCCAAGCTGCTGCTGGACGCCCATCTGGACGAGATCGGCCTTCTGGTCACCGGCGTGGAGGAGGGCTTCCTCCGCTTCTGCGCCGTGGGCGGGGTGGACCCCCGGATGCTGCCCGGCCGGGAGGTCGTAATCCTCACCGAGCCCCCCATCCCCGGCGTGGTGGCCTGCCTGCCCCCCCATGTCCAGAAGAAGGGGGACGCCGACCGGGCCATGCCCCTTTCGGAGCTCTTTGTGGATGTGGGCCTGAGCCAGGCGGCGGCGGAGGCCCGGGTGCCCCTGGGCACCCCCATGGTCTTCCGGGGGGGATGCACCCCTCTGAGCCATGGAAAGCTCTGCGGCAAGGCCCTGGACGACCGCTCCTGCTTTGCCGCCCTGCTCCGCTGCGCGGAGCTTCTACAGGACCGCCCCCTGGACGTGGACCTCTACATCATGGGCTCCACCCGGGAGGAGGTCAGCGGCGCGGGGGCCCGCTGCGCGGCCTTCTCCATCGCCCCCGATTTCTGCGTGGCGGTGGACGTGACCCACGGCAACACCCCTGACGCCAAGGACAAGGGCTTCGATCTGGGCAGCGGCGCGGCCATCGGGGTGGGACCCAATATGACCCGGTGGATGACCCGCCGTCTGGTGCGCCGGGCGGAGGAGCGGAAGATCCCCTACACCCTGGAGGTGATGGGGGGCGACACGGGCACCAATGCCTGGCCCATGCAGGTCAGCCGGGAGGGTATCGCCACCGCCGTTGTGAGCCTGCCCCTGCGGTATATGCACAGCCCCATCGAGGTGCTGGAACGCTCCGACGTGGAGCAGGTGGCCCAGCTGCTGGCGGCCTTTGTAGAGGGCCTGGGAGAGGAGGCGGAGTATCCGTGCTGCAATTGATTCAGGAGCTGTGCCAGCTGCCCGGCGTCTCCAGCTTTGAGGAGCCGGTCCGGGACTTCATCCGCGCCCGGGTGGCTCCCTATGCCGACCAGGTCCGGGTGGACGCCCTGGGCAACCTGATCGTCTTCAAGCGGGGGCGGAAGGCCGCCGGGGGCAAACTGGCCCTTTGCGCCCACATGGACGAGGTGGGCCTGATGGTCCGCCGCATTACGGACGAGGGCTACCTGAAGGTGGCCGCCGTGGGGGGCATCGACCGCCGGGTGCTCATCGGGAAGCCGGTACAAGTGGGGGAGCGGGGAGTCCCCGGCGTCATCGGCCTGAAGGCCTACCACTTGGTCAGCGCCGAGGAGGAGAAAAAAGTCCCCAAGCTGGACGAGCTGTATATTGACATCGGCGCCGGGAGCCGGGCGGAGGCCGAGGAGCTGGCGGCCGTCGGGGACAGCGTGACCTTTGCCGGCGAGTGCACCCTTTTCGGAGACGGGATGCTCAAGGCCAAGGCCCTGGACGACCGCATCGGCTGCGCGGTGATGATGAAGCTGCTGGAAGAGGAGCTCCCCCTGGACGTGACGTTTGTGTTCTCGGTGCAGGAGGAGGTGGGCAGCCGCGGGGCCCTTGGGGCGGCCTTCTCCACCCAGCCCGAGATGGCCCTCATCTTGGAGACCACCACCGCCGCGGACCTGCCCGGCGTATCCGGCGGGCAGAAGGTCTGCATCCCCGGCAAGGGCCCGGTGATCCCCTTCATGGATGCCGGGAGCATTGCCGACCGGGCGCTCTTCGAGCTTCTGCGCCAGACGGCCCAGGACAACGGCATCCCCTGGCAGACCAAACACTGCCTGTCCGGCGGGAACGACGCCTCCGCGTTCCAGCGCGCCCGGACCGGCGTGCGCACCGCCACCCTCGCGGCGGCGGTGCGTTACCTCCACGCCCCGGCCAGCGTGGCCTCGGTCCGGGACATGGAGGAGATTTTGAAACTGGCGCGGCTCTTCCTGAACGCCGTGGCCGGCCGCGTGTAAAGGAGAGAGAACCATGGATCTGATGCAAATCCTTCAAACCCTCAACGCCTGCCACGGCCCCTCGGGGGACGAGGGGGGCGTGCGGGAGGCCATCCGCACCCTGGCGCAGCCCTTTGCCGATGAGATGAGCGAGGACGCCCTGGGCAACCTGATCGTCCACCGGAAGGGAGCGGGGCCCAAGGTGCTCTTTGCCGCCCACATGGACTCCATCGGCTGTGTGGTCACCCACATTGAGGAGGGAGGCTTCCTCCGCTTCGGCGCCCTGGGGGGACTGAGCCCCACCGACCTGGTGGCCACGCCGGTGCGCTTCCGCAATGGGGTCCGGGGCACCATCTGCATGCCCGAGAGCGCCGATCCCAAGGAGCTCAAGCTGGAGCAGCTCTATCTGGACATCGGCGCCCAGAGCGAGGCCGAGGCCCAAAAGATGGTACAGCTGGGGGACACGGCGGTCTTTGACGCGCCGGTCTATGCCCAGGGGGAACGGGTAGTCTCCCCCTACCTGGACAACCGCATCTCCTGTGCGGCCCTGCTCCTGGCCATGGAGCGCATCCGGGACCGGCGCAACGACCTGTATTTTGCCTTCACCGTTCAGGAGGAGGTGGGCCTGCGGGGGGCCCGGACGGCGGCCTATGCCGTGGAGCCGGCCTATGCCGTGGCCATGGACGTGACGGGTACCGGCGACGAGCTGGAGAATAAGCACACCGCCACGGCTAAGCTGGGGGAGGGGGCTGCCGTAAAGGTAATGGACCACTCGGTGATCTGCCACCCGGCCATGGTCTCCGCGCTGCGGGCCCTGGCCAAAGAGGGCAGCATCCCGGTGCAGACGGACATCCTCCGTTTTGGCGGCACCGATGCCGGAGCGATTTACCAGAGCCGGGGCGGCGTAGTCACGGGGGGGATCTCGGTGCCCTGCCGGTATATCCACGCGCCTCAGGAGATGGCCGACCGGCGGGACGTGGAGGCCTGTGCCGCCCTGGCGGCCGCCTTTGCCCAGGCCGACCTCTCTAAACTGGGCTGAACGCACAAATCATAGACACGACAAGGATGAAAAGGAATATGCCTTTACAGATTAGCGACCGGGTCCGGGCTCTGGCGGCCCAGGCCCAGGCGGAGGTGCGGGACCAGTTTGACCGCATCGACGCCATTGCCGAGGAGAACAGCTTGAAGGTTCTCTCGGCCTTTCAGAAGCACCGGGTGGCCGAGGGCTATTTTGCCGGCACCACCGGCTACGGCTATGACGACCTGGGCCGGGACAAGCTGGAGGAGATCTATGCCGACATCTTCGGCACAGAGGCCGCTCTGGTGCGCATCGGCTTTGTCAACGGCACCCACGCCATCGCCTGCGCCCTCTTTGGGGCGCTCCAGCCGGGGGACGTGCTGGTTTCGGCGGTGGGCGCTCCCTATGACACGCTGCTTGGGGTCATCGGGGTGGTGGACAAGGGCCCGGCTCCCTGAAAAGCTATGGCGTGGAGTACCGGCAAGTAGAACTCCTTGACAATGCTCCCGACCAAGAGGGCCTGGCCCGCGCGGTGCGGGACCCCCGGGTCAAGGCGGTTCTGATCCAGCGCTCCAAGGGCTACTCCACCCGCGCCTCCCTCTCGGTGGCCGAGATCGGGGCGCTGTGTGCCGTGGTGCGGGGCAACAATCCCTCAGCTGCCATCTTGGTGGACAAATGCTATGGTGAATTTGTGGAGACGCAGGAACCCACCCAGGTGGGGGCCGACCTGGTGGTGGGCTCCCTCATCAAGAATCCCGGGGGCGGCCTGGCCCCCACCGGCGGTTACATTGCGGGCCGGAAAGACCTCATTGAGGCCGCTGCCGCCCGCCTGACGGTGCCCGGCATCGGCCGGGAGTGCGGCTCCACCCTGGGCAATAACCGCCTGCTCTACCAGGGCCTCTTCCTGGCCCCCCACACGGTGGCCCAGGCGGTCAAGACGGCCATTTTTGCCGCCCGCATCATGGAGCTGCTGGGCTACCGGACCGAGCCCACTTCCAGCCAGATCCGCCACGACATCATCCAGATGATCCACTTTGGTGCGCCCGACCCCCTCAAGCGCTTCTGCAAGGGCATCCAGTTCGGCGCACCGGTGGACTCCTATGTGACGCCGGAGCCCTGGGATATGCCGGGCTATGACTGTCCGGTCATCATGGCGGCCGGCGCCTTCATCCAGGGGGCCTCCATTGAGCTCTCCTGCGACGCCCCCATGCGGGAGCCCTACACCGCCTACCTCCAGGGCGGCCTGACCTATGAGTCGGGCAAGGCCGGGGTGATGCTGGCGGTGGAAGAGCTGCTCCGGGCGGGGGAATAGGGCAAGCCGTCTCTGGCATAGCCTCCCAGGGAGGAGGTGAGGGCCCATGCGGACGGCCCTGCGCCGCATTTGGTTTCGCGGGAGGCGTTCCAAGCACTGGGGTGCAACAGCTGACAGGCGAAAATACTTGTCAGTTATACCGGCCCTTGCCGGGATATTGGCCGCTTTGGTGCTGCTCTGGCGGCTGGATGTGGCCTTGCGCCCGGCTATCTCTGCCCTGGCGGGAGCCCAGGTGGAGCGCCTGGTGACGGCCCAAGTGGAGGAGGCGCTGAACACACTCCTGTCCGAGGACGCGATGGCCTGCGACGGGCTGTATACCGTCCAGGTTGGCAGCGATGGCAAGGTAAATTACTTGACAGCAAATAACGCTAAAATGAACCGCCTGCGCTCAGAGCTGATAAGCCGTATTATCACGCAAGTAGAATCGCTTGACAGCAATGCCCTGTCCATCCCCCTGGGAAGCCTGACCGGCTGGGCGCTGTTCTCCAACCGGGGGCCCGCCGTGACCGTGGAGGTCCTCTCCGCCAGTGTGCCCTCCGCCCGGTTTGAGAGCCGGTTTACCGCCGCGGGAGTGAACCAGACCCTCCACCGGGTGACGCTGGAGGTGGAGGTAGCAGTGACGCTGCTGCTTCCCGGCGGGACAGAAGAAACGACCGTGCAGGCTGAGCTGCCGGTCAGCGAGACCTTGCTGGTGGGCGATGTGCCAGAGACCTACCTGGGCTGGAGCGGAGCGGAATCATAAGAAAAACGTAAGAAAAGCCGGCTGTCCTCTGGTCCTTTTCTCCGGTATAATGGAGAAAAGGAGGGAAAGACCATGTATACGCTTCTGAAATACCTGTGTGAGATGCTGGTGGTGGCGGTTCCGGCGGCGGTTGTGTTTGCCTGCTTCTGGCCCTACCGGCGGCGGGCGCTCCGGGCCATGGGACTGCGGACCAGTCCCTGGCGGGAGGCCGGTTTGATTCTCTTCATCCTGTGTCTGTCCGGCGTGCTGGCAGTCACCCTCTGGCCGGTCTATTGGATCGAGGACTCCCCCGGACTGTGGGGAGATATCCTGCTGCTGGTGGAGCGCCCGTCGGTGTGGTATAATGTAAATTTGGTCCCCTTCCGGATGTTCCGGGACTATTGGGAGGACCTGACCAGGGGAGACGGGTTCTTCACACTGCTGAATTTTCTGGGGAACCTGGCTGTTTTTGCGCCCCTGGGATTCTTTCCCGCCCTGCTCTTCCGGGGGGCGCGGATGGGCCGCTCAGTCCTGGTAGGGCTGGGCGTCTCGATTTTGGTCGAGGTGGGGCAGTACGTTCTGGTGCGCTCCACCGACATTGACGACGTGATCCTCAACACCCTGGGGGCCCTGGCCGGATACGGCCTGTACCGGCTGCTGCGGGCCCTGGCCCCCGGGTTTACCCAACGATTTCAAGTGCAAGTGGAGGTCCCCAATGGACGAGAGAGAGGAACTGGAGGCCCTGCGCCGGGAGCTGGAGCAGGCCAATTATGAATACTACGTGCTGGACAACCCCACCATGACCGACTATGATTTTGACCACAAGCTCCGCCGTCTGGAGGAGCTGGAGGCCAAGCACCCCGACCTGGCCAGCCCCGACTCGCCCACCCAGCGGGTGGGGGGCAAGGTGGCCGAGGGCTTTGCCGAGGTGGTCCACCGGGTCCCCCTGGAGAGCCTTCAGGACGTGTTCTCCCTGAAAGAGCTCACCGAGTTTGACCAGAGGGTGCGGGAGGCCCTGGGGGAGGAGATCGAGTACGACGTAGAACCTAAGGTGGACGGCCTTTCGGTGGCGTTGGAGTATGAGAACGGGCTGTTTGTCCGGGGGGCCACCCGTGGAGACGGCCAGGTGGGGGAGGATGTGACCGAGAACCTGAGGACCATCCGCTCCATCCCCCTGCGCCTGTCCGAGGCCCTGCCCAGCCTCATTGTCCGGGGCGAGGTCTACATGCCCAAGAAGGTCTTTGAGGACCTGAACGCCCAGCTGGAGCTCCAGGGCAAGTCCCTGTTCGCCAACCCCCGCAACGCTGCGGCCGGGTCCCTGCGCCAGCACGACTCCAAGGTGGCCGCCGCCCGGAAGCTGGACATCCAGGTTTTCAACATCCAGTGGGCGGAGGGCAGGACCTTCCGCACCCACACGGAGACCCTGGACTACCTGGCCAGCCAGCGCTTCAAGGTCATCCCACACAAGACCTGCACCACCATTGCCCAGGCGGGGGAGGCGATCGCGCGCATGGGGGACGGGCGGGAGGAGTATCCCTTCGACATCGACGGCGCGGTGGTCAAGCTCAACGACCTGGCCGGCCGGGAGCGGCTGGGCAGCACGGCCAAATTCCCCCGCTGGGCGGCCGCCTACAAGTATCCGCCGGAGCGGAAGCCCTCCAAAGTGCTGGACATCGTGGTCCAGGTGGGCCGCACGGGGGTGCTCACCCCCAAGGCGGTGGTGGAGCCGGTGCGCTTGGCGGGGACCACCGTCACCAGCGCCACCCTCCACAACCAAGACTTTATCACCGAGAAGGACATCCGCATTGGGGACACGGTGCTGGTGCAGAAGGCGGGGGAGATCATCCCTGAGATCGTGGCGGTGGAGCGGGACAAGCGCCCGGAGGGAACGGTTCCCTATCATCTGCCCGACCGGTGCCCGGTGTGCGGTGCGCCGGTGGCCCGGGATGAGGACGGAGCCCATATCCGCTGCACCGGGGCCGAGTGCCCGGCCCAGCGCCTGCGCCACCTGGTCCATTTCGCCAGCCGGGACGCCATGGACATCGAGGGCCTGGGCCCGGCGGTGGTGGAGAATCTGCTGGAGGCCGGGCTGGTGCAGAGTCCGGGAGATTTGTACGCCCTCAAGGCGGAGGACGTGGCGGAGCTGGAGCGGATGGGCAAGAAGAGCGCAGAGAATCTGATCGCCGCCCTGGAGAAATCCAAGGGCAACGACCTGTCCCGGCTGCTCTTCGCCTTCGGGATCCGCCAGGTGGGGCAGAAGGCGGGGAAGATCCTGGCCGCCCACTTTGGCGACCTGGATTCGCTCATGGCGGCCAGCGAGGAAGCCCTCACCGCCATCCCGGACATCGGGGCCATTACGGCCCACAGCATCGCCGCCTGGTTTCAGAGCCCCCAGAGCCGCCATCTGATCGAGAGCCTCCGGGCGGCGGGGGTCAATTTCAAGAGCCTGGAGGCCCCGGCCGGAGAGGCCCTGGCAGGCAAGACCTTTGTGCTCACCGGCACCCTGGAGCACCTGGGCCGGAAGGAGGCCGCCGCTCTCATCGAGGCCCAGGGAGGCAAGGTCTCGGGCTCGGTGTCCAAGAAGACCAGCTATGTGGTGGCGGGGGAGGCCGCCGGCTCCAAGCTGCAAAAGGCCCGGGAGCTGGGCATTCCTGTCCTCACCGAGGGGGAGCTGCTGTCCATGCTGGAGCGATAGCGCACCTGTTTTGATCAGCCGTCAAAGGACAAAACAGCCGCCCGGCCGCGTACGCGGCCGGGCGGCTGTCAATTCTGCGCCTGGGGATCGCTCAGATCTTCATAGAAGCTCACCCGGCCCCGGCCCTCCCGCTTGGAGGTGTAAAGGGCCTGGTCGGCCTTGCGTAGCAGATCGTCAAAGGCCTGGCCATCCCGGGGGAAGAAGGCCGCGCCGATGCTGCTGCTGACGGTGAGGGTGATACCCGGGGTTTCCAAACGGACCTCCTGGCGGCAGAGCTGTTCCAGCTTCTGCCGGGCAAAGGTTTTGTCGCCCATTTTTTTCATCACCACCAGGAACTCGTCCCCGCCAAAGCGGGAGACGATGTCGTCGGGACGGAAGAGACGGCGAATGCTCTGACCGAAGGAGGTGAGGATCTGGTCCCCCGCGTCATGGCCCAGGGTGTCGTTGAGCTCCTTGAAGTAGTCGATATCCAGGAAGGCCACGGTGAGCTCCATGGGGCTCTGGCGGCTCTCCTGGCGCAGCTCTTCAAAGAGGACGTGGGCTCCGGCCCGGTTGCACAGCCGGGTGAGGGGGTCGGTATTGGCCCGTTTCTGCCACTCGGTGGCCTCCTTTTTGATGCGGTTGATGTTGGTCAGTTTACCCACAAAGCCCAGCTTCCGCTCCCGGTCATTCCGGTCGGTGAGGATGTGGAGCACCAGGTGGAACCAGGGGCGGCTGCCGTTGGGGAGGGGGAGGCGCAGGTCCATCTCCAGCTCAGGAGAGGTCCAGCTCAGGGCCTGATAGCGCCGCTGAAGCTCCTTGTACTCCTCGGGGTAGAAAATTCGGGAGGGGATCAGGAACGTTTGATAGTCGCTCATATACGGGGGGAGCTGGAAGACTTTACAGAATTTTTCGCTGAATTCCATGGCGTCCGAGAGGGCGTTGTAGGTGAAGATCATATCCTCGGAGAGCTGAGCGATGACCCGATACTTTTCCTGCTCCAGGTCGAAGAGCATCTGGGCGTCCTCGGGCATGGACAGGTGCTCCAGCCCCACCGAGCGGGGGGAGAGCTGGTCCCGCTGGACAAAGGAGGTGCGCAGCTCTCCCGGATGGGCGCTCTCCCCGGAGAGGTTTTGAGTCAGCTGGGGGGCGGTGCGGCGGAGTGCCTCCAGGATCTTGGGGTGAAACGCGCCGCACTCCCCCCGCAGGATCATGTCCACCGCCTCCCGGGCCTCATAGGCCGATTTGTAGACCCGGCGGCTGATGAGGGCCTCATACACGTCGGCCACCGCCACGGCCTGGACCCAGATGGGGATCTCCTCTCCCTTCAGGCCGTCGGGATAGCCCTTGCCATCCCAGCGCTCGTGGTGGTGGCGGCAGATCTCATAGCAGTACATGCGGGTGGACTCGCCGCCCTGGAAGTCGATGCGCTCCACCAGCTCCCCGCCGTAGACGGTATGGGCCTGGACGAGCTGGTACTCCTCCGGGGTGAGGGGGCCCTGCTTGTTGAGGATCTCATCGGGAATGCCGATCTTGCCGATGTCGTGGAGAATGGACAGCTCGGAAATAAGCCGCACCTGCTCTGAGGTGAGGGCGTACTCTGGGTAGTGCTCCCGCACGTCGGTGAGGAGGATGGAGGTGATCTCCCGCATCCGCTGTACATGGATGGAGGAGTTGGGATTGCGGAAGCCGATGGCGGCGATCAGGGTCTCGATGAGGGAGAGGTTGGTCTTGTGGTGGCGGGCGTCCTGGTCCCGCATCCGGGCGGCGTGCTCCTGGACGGCGCTTTCCAGTTCATAGCGGTGGCGGTAGAGCTCCACCAGGCAGTCCACCCGCCGCCGGACCAGGCCGGGGCGGAAGGGCTTGGTGAGCACGTCGCACACCCCCAGGGGAGCGCCCCGCTCCAGGGCGGCCTCTCCGTCATCTCCGTCCAGCAGAAGGATAGGTACAGGGCGCAGCCAGCCCTTGTCCTGCAAAATACGCAGCAGAGTGAATCCATCCTGCCCGGGGAGATCCGCGGCCAGAAGGAGGGCGGCCAGTTGAGGGGCACTCTCCGTGATGATTTGGAGGGCCTCGTTTCCATCGGCTGCCTCCATGATCTCATAGCCGGACCGGAGGCTAGCCTGTAAAGCAAGGCGCTCCTCTGCCCGGCCGTCTACAATGAGAATCATCTTTCTCTCCCGCATGGCGTCTTCCCTCCGCAGTCAGGATAGTCCGGGCGGAGCCCGGCGCGGCCCTGTGTCAGTCGAAGTTATTGTAACCTCTTTTGAAATTGGACGCAAGCCCTATTCCGCCGGCATAGGGCAGAAAGGGGCCCCCGCACAAGCGGGAGCCCCTTTTAGCATGGTTTTTAAAAAGGACTCACTCCCAGAGCTGAAGGGAGCGGTCGAGCAGGCTGCGCCGGTGAAACGTGGCAAAATCGGGGGCGGCATCGGGCAGCTCCCGGCGGATGGCGGCGAGAATGAGCTCCGGATTGAGGCCGGGGTTCTGGGCCTGGAGAATCAAATCCAGGGCCACGGTATCCCGCCGCTCCTCAATGGAGGCGCGGGCGATGAGGGGAATGAGGTCCACCTGGGTGAAGCCGCCCTTGGCCTTCTTGGAGCGCTTGTCCATCACCAGGCTCTCCCGGGAGAGGAGCTCCCGGATGGCGGTGTCCGCCCCAAAGGGGGCGCCGGCCTCGTACTCCAGAGTGACGATGTAGTTGACGTAGGCCAGCTCCTTTACCGGGCGGAGGGCCTCATAACAGCGGTGGACCTGGATGCCGGCGGGGAGCACGGCGTTCATCCGGGCCGGGACGTCCTCCAGCGCGTCGGGCCCCACCAGCTGGAAATCCAGCACCTCGCAGGAGCTGGAGAAGCCCACCGGCAGGGGGAGGGGGAGGGAGACGAAGGCGTGGGGATTGAAGCCCTCGGTGTGCTTGATAGCGATGCCCGCCCGGAGGAAAGCCCGCTGAAAGGTGCGCATCAGGTCCAGGTGGGAGATAAATTTGGCCGTATCGCTCTTGGAAAAGGCAAGTCTGTGGTTGGTCACAGGCGTTGCGCCTCCTTTTATGTCAAGATCAGCATTCCGCATCGCACCGGCCGCCGGGGTAGAGCTTGTCCGCGCCGCAGCCGGTACACTGCACGCGGCAGTCGGGGGTAATGACGCCCTGGTAGGCCCGCTCCCGCTCCCGCCAGAGGAAGGCGGGGCTCACGCCGGTGGAGGTGACGCTCCAGGGCAGGATCTCGTCCCGGCTACGGACCCGGCAGGCATAGAAATCCGGGTCTATGCCGCACTCCTCCATGGCCTGGGCCCAGCGCTCATAGGAAAAGTACTCATTCCAGGTGTCCAGCTTGGCGCCCTTGCGCCACACGCACTCCAGCAGGTCGGCCAGCCGCCGGTCGCCCCGGGCCAGTACGGCCTCCAGCACGCTGGTGTCGGCCTCGTGCCAGTGATAGGCGGTGGAGCGGCCCCGCATGTGGTCCCGCAGGAGTTTGACCCGGCGCTCGTACTCCTGCCGGGAGATCTGGCCCTCCCACTGGAAGGCAGTGTGGGGCTTGGGCACGAAGAAGGCTGTGGAGACGGTGATCTTCACCCCGCGGCTCCGGTTGGGGGTGACCTCCCGCCAGACCCGGTAGACCTTGTCGGCCAGATCGGCGATGCCCAGCACGTCCTCGTCGGTCTCGGTGGGCAGCCCCAGCATGAAGTAGAGCTTCACCGTGGACCAGCCGCCGGAGAAGGCGGTGCGGCAGAAATTGAGGATGTCCTCCTCAGTGACGTTTTTGTTGATCACGTCCCGCAGGCGCTGGGTACCCGCCTCGGGGGCGAAGGTAAGGCCGCTCTTGCGCCCGTGCTGGAGGCGCTCCATCAGGCCCCAGGAGAAATTGTCCGCCCGCAGGGAGGGCAGGGACAGGCTCACGCCGTTGGGGTCGCACCACTCCTGCAGGCCGTCGCACAGGTCCAGCAGGCGGCGGTAGTCGCTGGTGGACAGGGAGGAGAGGGTCATCTCCTGGTAACCCGAGTTCTGGCAGGACTCGATGCCCTGGCGGATGAGGACCTCCGGGCTCTTGGGCCGTACGGGGCGGTAGGCGTAGCCCGCCTGGCAGAACCGGCAGCCCCGGATGCAGCCCCGGAAGACCTCCAGCATGACCCGGTCGTGGACGATCTCGGTGGAGGGGGCGATGGTCTTGGTGGGGAAGTAGGCCTTGTCCAGGTCCTGGACGATGCGCTTGGTCACCACGGCGGGGGCGCCGTGGGTGGGGGTGATGGAGCGGATGGTGCCGTCGGGGTGATACTCCACCTCATAGAGAGAGGGCACATACAGCCCGGGGATCTGGGCCGCGGCGATGAGCAGCTCCTCCTTGCTCCAGCACTCGTCCTTGGCCTTCCGGCACAGCTCCAGCAGCTCCACCGTCACGTCTTCCCCCTCGCCCAGGGAGAAGATGTCAACAAAGGGGGCCAGGGGCTCGGGGTTGAAGGCGCAGGTGCCCCCGGCGATGACCAGGGGAGAGAGGCTGCTCCGGTCCTCGCTGCGCAGGGGGAGGCCGGCCAGGTCCAGCATATTGAGCACATTGGTATAGGCCATCTCATAGCCCAGGGAGAAGCCGATCACATCGAAATCGGCGATGGAGTCGCCGCTCTCCAGGCCGTAGAGGGGGATCCCCTCCTGGCGCATCTGCTCCTCCATGTCCCCCCAGGGGGCAAAAACCCGCTCGCACCAGACGCCGGGCATCTCGTTCATGACCCCGTAGAGGATGCGGATGCCCAAATTGGACATACCGATCTCGTAGGTGTCGGGGAAGCAGAGGGCCACCCGCAGGTCCACCTGGCTGCGGTCCTTGACCACGGCGTTGTATTCTCCGCCCGTGTAGCGGGCGGGTTTCTGCACCCGGGGGAGGATGTGTTCCAAAGTGCGATTCATATCCGTTCACCGTCCCTTTCCGCGCCCAGAGGGGCCCTGTCCGGTCTTATGTCACGACGTTAAAAAAGTCAGCTTTTTATTTTACCTGTTTTCCAGCCTGATTGCAACCCCCAAACGGCTAAAAAAGCCCAAAATGCGCCATCAGTGCGGCGAACACCCCCAGCAGCAGGAGCCCGGCGGCGTTGGCGGCGGTGAAGAAGCGGAGATAGCGCCCCATCTGGGCCCCGGGCGTGCGCAGGTAGAGCTTCAGGGAGATGAGGCTGGCCAGGGAGGCCACCGGGGTGCCCAGCCCGCCGATGTCGGTGCCCAGGAGCAGCCCCCGCCAGTCGTCGGTGAAGCCCGAGAGAAGAAGGGCGGCGGGGACGTTGCTGATGACCTGGCTGGCCAGGCCCGAGATGAGGGCGGGGTTCCAGGCCAGAGCCCGGGTAAGGGCGGCGCGCAGCGCCGGGACGGCGCCGATATTGCCGGCAAAGACAAAGAAGCACACGAAGGTGGCCAACAGGGCGTAGTCCACCCGGGGGAGCAGGTCCCGGCCCCAGAGAACCAGGCACCCCAGCACCACCGCCAGCAGGACCCACTCGGGAAGGAGATGAAACACGCACAGCAGGCAGAGCAGGAAAAGCAGGACCATCAGGGCCAGCCGCCGCTTGTTCCGAAAAAGGGCCTTCTGGGGGAAGGTGACGTGGATGGTCTCATCCCCGCCCAGCAGGCAGGCCCCGCTCAGGGCCAGAAAGCTCACCGCCACCAGGGGCAGGATGAGGGCGAAAAAAGCCCCGGCCTCCAGGGAGAAAGCGTTGTAGAGGTAGAGGTTCTGAGGGTTGCCCACGGGGGTGGCCATGCTGCCCAGGTTGGCGGCCAGGGTCTGGAGAACCACCACAAAGATCAGGCGCTTCTGCCGCCCCACCAGGCCCAGGGTGAGCACGGCGAAGGGCACAAAGGTGAGCAGGGCTACATCGTTGGTCACCAGCATAGAGGAGAAGAAGGGCAGGAGCACCAACAGCAGCACCAAAGTGCGCATCCGCCGCCGCCCGGAGAGAAGCTTCTGAGCCAGCACCTCGAAGAGGCCGCAGTCCTGGAGCCCGGCCACGACCGCCATCAGACTGAAAAGAAGGATGAGCACCCGGGCGTCCACATATTCCAGATACGCCTCGGAAGGAGGCGTCAGCGCCATGGACAAAAGCGCGCAGAACGCTGCGATCCCCAAAACCGGCTCCCTCCGGAGCCATTTCCACACACATGTCATTACGGGTTCCTCCCCGGGCCCGCAGGTCCGGGCCGTTGTCGTTCGAGAGGTAGTGTACTCCATTCCCATCCGCCGGTCAAGAGCGCAGAAGGGGAGGCGGGGAAAAAGCTTCACAATTTATTCATTTTATTTTCAGGGTAATTTCAGGCTAATAGACTACCATAGAGCAGCTCACTACAGGCTCTGGCCGGCGTGCCCGGCTGGAGCCGGTCAAAAGGAGGACCGGAATCGTGATCGAAGTACGCAGCCTGGTCAAACGGTACGGGAGGCATCTGGCGGTGGACCACCTGGACTTCACCGTAGAGGACGGCCAGATATTTGGCTTCCTGGGGCCCAACGGGGCGGGGAAGTCCACGACCATGAACATCATGACGGGCTACATCGGCGCAACGGAGGGAGATGTGCTGGTGGATGGGCACTCCATCTATCAGGAGCCGGAGTTGGTCAAACGCTCCATCGGCTATCTGCCCGAGCAGCCGCCCCTGTATCTCGATATGACGGTGGAGGAGTATCTGGGCTTTGCCGCGGGACTCAAACGGGTGCCCCGGGGGGAGCGCCGGGAGCAGGTGGACCATGTTATGGAGATGACGGGGATCTTCGGCGTGCGGGGGCGGCTCATCCGCAACCTGTCCAAGGGCTATAAACAGCGGGTGGGGTTATCCCAGGCGCTGCTGGGCTTCCCCAAGGTGCTCATTCTGGATGAGCCCACCGTGGGGCTGGACCCCAAGCAGATCTTGGAGATCCGCACCTTGGTGCGGGAGCTTGCCAAAAGCCACACGGTCATCCTCAGCTCCCACATCCTATCGGAGATCCAGGAGATGTGCGACCATCTGCTCATCATCCACCACGGGAAAAAAGTGGCCGCTGGCGCCCCGGCGCAGCTGGAGTGGGAGCTCTCCGGGGTGCCCGCCCTGGAGCTCACCGTCCGCGCCCCGGAGACGGCGGCCAGGGCCGCTCTGACCGGCCTGACCGGCCTGCGCGGAGTGGAGGGCGTGCCCTGTGCGGAAGAGGGCTGCTGCTCCCTCCGCCTGGAGCAGGAGAACGGATGCGACCTGAGGGGGGCGGTCTCGGCGGCCTGTGCCGGGGCGGGCGTGCCCCTGCTGGAGCTGCGGCGGGATGTCATGACGCTGGAGGATATCTTCCTGCGCTTGACGGCCGAGGACCCGCCGGCGCCGGAACGGGAGGACGGACCGGTGGAAGAAGAGGAAAAACCTGAGGAAGAGGAGGCGGGAGAGCCGTGATTGCCATCTACAAACGGGAGCTGAGCTCCTATTTCAACTCCATGATCGGCTATGTGTTTATCGCCGCCATGGTCTTTTTCACCGGCATCTACTTTATGGCCTACAATATCTTCAACGGCATGCCGGACTTTTCCTACTGCCTGATGAGTATGATGAGCATCCTCATGTTCACGGTGCCCATTCTGACCATGAAGTCCATGGCCGAGGAGCGGCGCAGCCGCACCGACCAGCTGCTTCTCACCGCGCCGGTGCCTCTATGGGCGGTGGTGGTGGGCAAGTACCTGGCTATGGTGACCGTCTTCCTCATCCCAGTGGCGCTGGAGGCCTTCTGCCCCCTGATTATCGCCGCCAACGGGGAGGCCCACCTGCTCTCGGACTATGCCACTCTGCTGGCCTTCTTCCTGATGGGGTGTGTGTTCATTGCCATCGGCATGTTCCTCTCCTCCCTGACGGAGAGCCAGATCATTGCCGCTGTGGGCACCTTTGCGGTGCTCCTGCTGCTCTTTTTGTGGGAGGATCTGATGAGTTTTTTGCCCAGCGCCCTGTCCAACGTGCTCTCGGTTTTTGCCTTCCGCACGGTGTTCTATAATTTCGCTCAGTACCAGGTCTTCGACCTGAGCGGGCTGATCCTCTATCTTTCCATGGCAGTTCTCTTTGTCTTTCTGACCATCCAGACGCTGCTCCGTCGGCGCTGGAACTGAGGAGGTGACCGTTATGCAGCACAAGCCGAATCCAACCGGCGTCCAAACGCCCAAGCCCCGGGCCTCCAAAGCGGCCCGCCGGACCGCGCTGTACCGGGGCGGGTATCTGGCGGCGGCCACCGCTCTGGCGGTGGCGCTGGTCATCGTGGTCAATCTGATTGCGGGACAGCTGCCCGCCCACATCCGGGAGTTTGACCTGACGGACAACAGCCTCTATGAGGTTACTGAGACCTCCCGGGAATTTCTCTCCGGGCTGGACAAGGACGTGGAGATCGTGGTCCTGGCCGAGGAGGGCGCCGCGGATGAGCGCATCCTGAAATTCCTGGACAACTATGCGGCCCTCTCCAGCCGCATCACCGTCACCGAAGTGGACCCGGTGGCCCACCCCACGGAGGCCGCCGCCTATGAGGCCCAGAGCAATTCGCTGGTGGTCCTGTGTGAGGAGACCGGCAAGCAGGAGGAGATCTCTTTTAATGACATCATCGTCTACGGCTACGACGCATCCTATTACTACTACGGCGAGCAGTCCTTCGATGCGGAGGGCCAGCTCACTGCGGCGGTGGACTATGTGACCAGCGACACCGGTAAGCAGGTCTATACGGTCACCGGCCATGGGGAGAGCGACCTGCCGGCCACCATCACCGACGCCATCGACAAGGTCAATTTCGCCCTCGACTCGGTGAGCCCCGCCCTCAACGGCGGCGTCCCTGAGGACTGCGACCTGCTCATCGCCAACGGGCCCACCACCGACCTCTCGGAGAGCGAGCTGGAGCTGCTGGAGGCATACCTGGACGGAGGCGGACAGATGATCCTCCTCCTGCCGGAGGACTATGTGGACCTGCCCAACTGGGATGCTCTGATGAATCACTACAACCTGGACCTGGTGGAGGGATACATCGCCGACACCAGCCGGTATTATCCCCAGCTGGGCTCCCCCTTCGCCATCTGTGCCACCCTGGACCTGTCCAGTCCCATTACCAGCGCTTTTGACAGCAACACCCTCACCCTGCTCACCAATTCCCTGGGATTTGTGGAGCTTGCCGTGGGGGCGGACGAGGACGTCACGGTGACCCCCTTTATGACCACCACCGCCGACGGCTATGCCGTCACTCTGGACGGGGGCCAGACCCAGGGCACCTACCTTCTGGGCGCGGTGGCCGAGCGGACGGGGGAGGACGGGGAGCGCTCCGGCCGGCTCACGGTGTTCGGCAGCACCTCCTTCATCAGCGAGAGCATCCTGGCCAATAATTCCAGCTTTGCCAACCAGACGATCTTTATGAACGCCGTGACCGGCGGCTTCGACGATGTGAGCAACCTCTCCATCCCGGCCAAGAGCCTCTCCATGACCTACAATACCATCGCCAATCCAAACCTGTGGAGCAGCCTCTATATCTTTGTGCTCCCCATCGGCATTCTGGTGGTGGGCCTGATCTTCTGGACAAGGAGGCGCAAGCGCTGATGAAGCGGCAAGCAAAGACTCTGGTCATTCTGGCCGCCGTTCTGGTGGCCTGTCTGGTGGCCTATCTGGCCCTGCGGGGGTGGAACCAGGCCCAGGAGGCCGTGGACGAGACCGTATATCTGGTGGAATTGGCGGACGTGACCGCCCTCTCCTTCACGGGGACCGACGGGTCCGACCTCTCTTTCACCAAGACCGACGGCGCATGGACCTGGGACGGCGACGCGGCCTTCCCGGCTGATCAGGACGCGCTGGACGCCCTGGCGGAGGATGCGGGAACGCTGGCGGCGGTGCGGGTGTTTGACGAGCCGGACAGCCTGGAGGCCTACGGTCTGGATGAGCCGGCCTATACCGTGACCGTCACAGGCGGGAGCGGTTCGGCCACCATCCTCATCGGGGACCAGGTGGAGAGCAACTACTACGCCATGCTGGAGGGCTCCGAGCGTGTGGCTACCATCTCCAGCGCCCTGGTGACGGGGCTTTCGGTGGGGCTGATGGACCTGGCCGAGCCGGAGCAGATTCCCGACGTCACCGAGGAAACCCTGGCCTCCATCCGCTGGCAGAGCGGGGGGAGCGACCTGCTTCTGGAAAAGGAGACCCTCACCGAGGACGTGACCGATGAGGAGAGCGGCGAGACCACCACGGAGACCACCTACCGCTGGACGGTCAACGGCACGGAGATCCCGGAGGACAACGAAGCTCTGGACACGCTCCTCTCCGAGATCACCTATCTCTACTTCAGCGCCTGCTA
>CALXCU010000008.1 GCA_944386885.1 uncultured Oscillospiraceae bacterium
CGTCCCGTTGTCCCCCAGGAGGGCGATGCGCTCCCCGCCCTCCACCAGAAGATTCACGTCGCGAAAGAGGGTGCGCCCGTCAAACCCCTTCTCCAGATCCTTGATAAGGAGTACCTCATCCCCGCGGAAGTCCCGCTCGCCAAAGCGTAGGTCCAGCTTGCGCTCCTTTTTGGGCTTGTCCGTCTTGCGCAGGCGCTCGATGCGCTTCTCCATGGACTGGGCCCGCTTGAAAACCTTATCGTTGCCTGAGTAGGCCCAAATGCGCAGCTGCTCGGCCGCCTTCTCCAGCTGCCCGATCTTGGCCTGCTCCTTCTCGTACTGCTTGAGCTTCTCCTGATAGCGGCGCTCCTTTTCCACCGCGTAGAAGCTGTAATTGCCAGAGTAGAACTCCGCCTTGCCGTTCTGGATCTCGATGACCCGCCGGACCACCCGGTCCAGAAACCAGCGGTCATGGGAGATGGCCAGCACCGTGCCCTTGAAGCGGCCCAGGTACTCCTCCAGCCACTCGGTGGCCCGCAGGTCCAGGTGGTTGGTGGGCTCGTCCAGCAGGAGGATATCGGTGTCCTCCAGAATCAGGCGGCCCAGGTTCACCCGGGTCTTTTCTCCACCCGATAGGGAAGAGAAAAGCTGCGCGCGCATGTCGGCGCCGATCTCCAGGCCGTTGCAGACCTTGTTGAGCTCGGTGGCAGTGTCGTAGCCGCCCCCTGCCTCAAAGGCGGCGGAGAGCTTGTCGTACCGGCGCAGCAGCTCCCCGTCGCTGTCCCCGTCCATGCGGGCGGCCAGGCCGGCCATCTCCTCCTCCATCCGGCGCAGCCGGGCGAAGGCGGTGCTGAGCACATCCTCCACTGTATACTCCGGCGGATAGACCGGGATCTGGGAGATGAGCCCCAGGGTCTTGCCCGGGGCAATGGACACCTCCCCCTCGTCGTAGTCCAGCTCGCCGGTGAGGATCTTAAACAGCGTGGTCTTGCCCGCGCCGTTCTTCCCCAGCAGGCCCACCCGCTCCCCCTGGTCAATCTGGAAGGTGAGGCCGTCTAAGATTTTCGTCCCGACCTCGAATTCCTTCACCAGGCCGGACACGGATATATCGATCATGTTTCTCTCCTTCGAAGTTCTGTCTGAGGCGCCGTCTGCCGGTGGAGGTCCGGCCCGGCCCGTCTCCCGCGCCCAGACGGCCGCGGTCCCCCAGCGGGGCCGCGGCCGTCCCATTTATGCCTCTTGGGTGATCCCCTTTAAATACTCCACCAGCTCTTCAACGGCCATGCCGCGGGAGGCCTTCACCAGCACCGTCGTGTGGGGCCCAATCACCTGGGGCAGAACGGCCTTGGCCTCCTCCTTGGTGTGGCAGTAGCGGCACTCGGGCACATGGGCCTTCTCGGCGGCGGCATAGATGTGGCGGGCCAGATCTCCCACCGCCACCAGGCAGTCCACCCCCGCCTTGCCCAGATATTCCCCGATGCCGGCGTGGAGGGCGGGAGCCAGGGGTCCCAGCTCAAACATATCCCCCAGCACCGCCACCTTCCGGGGGGCGTGGGTGCTGGAGAGCACCTCCACCGCCGCCCGCATGGACTGGGGATTGGCGTTGTAGGTGTCATTGAGGATGGTAATATCCTCCCCCCGGTGCAGGATGTTCATGCGCATCTTGGTGGGAGCGAAGTGGCGCACACCCTGGGCCATCTCCTCCCCAGTGAGGCCGAAATGTTCCCCCACCGCCAGGGCCATCAGGCTGGGGTAGACCATGTGCTCCCCCAAAGCGGGGATCTCCAAGGCGCACTGGGTTTGGGGGGTGTAAGCCTGGCAGAGCATGTGGCTGCCTCCATCGCTGCGGATGCCGGCGGCCCGGTAATCGTTGCCCTCCCCCACGCCGCACCAGAGCGTCTCAAAGGGCAGGGGCGTCAGGGTGCGCAGCAGAGGGTCGTCTCCGTTCAGGATGGCCAGGCAGTTTGGTTTGGCGTGGTGGAAAATCTCGCTCTTGGCCTCCAGAATCTTCTCCCGGCTGCCGAAAAACTCAATGTGGGAATCCCCAATGTTGGTGATGAGGGCCACGTCGGGCTCCACCAGGTCGGAGAGATAATCGATCTCCCCGGCGTGGTTCATCCCCAGCTCCAGAACGGCGATCTGGTGCTCATGGTTCAGGCGCAGCAGGGTCATGGGCACGCCGATGTCGTTATTCAGGTTGCCCTCGGTCTTGAGCACCCGGTATTTCTCCCCCAGCACGGCGGCCACCATGTCCTTCGTGGTAGTCTTGCCCACCGAGCCGGTGATGGCCACCACCGGGATGTTAAACTTTCTGCGGTAGTGCTTGGCCAGATCCCGCAGGGCCCGGGAGGTATTGGGCACCTTGATGTAAAATTTGCCGGGCAGGTAGCTCTCCCGCTCCCGTTGGGTGAAGCACCCCGCCGCCCCTCCCTCCAGGGCGGCATTGATGTAGGCGTGCCCGTCAAAGCGCTCCCCGGACAGGGGGATAAAGAGCGAGCCGGGATGGATGGTGCGGCTGTCGGTCTCCACCCGGGAGACCGGCTGATCCAGCGCGTCAAAGCCGCCCAGCATCCGGCCTCCCGTCACCTCCAGGATCTCGCGTATCGTCATGGGCTCCATGAATGTCCTCTCCTTTTATCTCCCCTGTGCCCGGGCCGCCAGAGAGGCGTCCACGATCTTCTGACACAGAGCGTCGTAATCCACGCCCACGGCGGCGGCCTCCTGGGGCAGGAGGCTGGTGGGGGTCATGCCGGGCAGGGTGTTGATCTCCAGGAACCAGGGCTCTCCCGCCCCGTCCACGATGAAGTCCGCCCGGGCGTACACCGACAGGCCCAGGGCCCTGTATACCCGCAGCGCAGCTTCCCGCAGTTTTTCCTCGGTCTCCGGCGGGATCTCCGCCGGGCAGACCTCCAGAGCCGCACCGGGCTGGTACTTGTTGGCGTAGTCGTAAAAGCCCTCTTTTGGGATGATCTCAATGGAGGGCAGGGCCTTGTCCTCCAGAATGCCCACCTGGATCTCCCGGCCGGAGACATACTGCTCCAGCACGGTCCGCCCGCCCAGCGCCACCCCCTCCGTCAAGGCGGCGCGGAGCTCCTGGGCCGTATGGGCGATGGAAACTCCGATGGAGGACCCGCTGGCCACGGGCTTGACCACAGCGGGCAGGGAGGTCTCGTCCGCCAGGCGCTCCACATCCTCCGCGCCATAGCGCACCGTCCGCCAGGCGGGGGTGGAGACCTGCCCGGCCACCAAGCGCTTGGTCAGGTCCTTATCCATGGCGATGGCACTGCCCAGATACCCCGCACCGGTGTAGGGCACCCCCAGCAGCTCCAGGGCAGCCTGGACCCGTCCATCCTCCCCGCAGGAGCCGTGGAGCGCCAAAAAGACCAGGTCGGCCGCCTGGCACAGCGCCAGCACGCCGGGCCCGAAGAGGCTCTTGCTTTCCCCCGGGCGGCTGCGCCGCACCCCCTCCAGGTCGGGGGCCTGGCGGCTGATGTGCTTGAGCTCTTCCGGCACCGGCGCATCAAAGAAGGCGTCCCCGGCCTCCTCTGTGCCGAAATACAGGTCCACCAGGCCGGCGCGGTGGCCCAGCCGCCGCAGCGCCTCCGTCACCATCACGCCGGTGGACAGTGAGACATTGCGTTCCGGGCTCAGCCCGCCCGCCAAAACTACGATCTTCATATTCGCACCTCTGCAAAAACGGTTTTTCCGGTATCGCATTTTATGCATACATGGTTAATTATAGCATAGCCTTCCGCAAGACTCAATGAAAAAACCAATTTTTGCAGCAATTTTGCTCCTGCCGGAAAAAGCGGGCGCGCCGCCCCGTCCGGCGGCGCGCCCGCTTTCCGTCTCTTCCGGCGCACTCAGCGCACGCCGTCGTCCAGAGCCTGGGCCGCCCGGCGGATGACCTCCACCGCGTTCTCCAGACCAATGCGGGTGTTCAGGCACAGGTCATAATTGCCCATATCCCCCCATTTGCGCCCCACAAAGTGGTTGTAATAGGACGCGCGGTACCGGTCCTGCTGCTTGACGAAGCTCTCGGTGTGGACCGCTTCCACCTGGTACTCCTCCCGGCAGCGGCGCACCCGCTCCTCCAGAGGGGCCTGGAGGAACACCCGCAGGCAGCAGCGGTGGTCGTCGAGCACATAGTCGGCGCACCGGCCCACCACCACGCAGGGCTGCTTGGCCGCGTCCTTGATGATCTTGGACTGGGCGATGAACACCTGATCGGGCAGGGGCATGACCTGGGTCAGGTTGTACAGGTCAAAGAGAAAGCTCCCTGTGGGCCGGGCCTCGGTCTGGCGGATATAGTGCTCCGTCAGGCCAGTCTGCTCCGAGACCTTCTGGATGATCTCCTTATCGTAGTAGGGGACCTGAAGCTCCTCCGACAGGCGCTTGGCAATGATGCGCCCGCCTGAGCCATACTGCCGGCTGATGGTGATGACCACTTGTTTCATACTCAGACACCTCCCAAAATCCGTTTCTCCATGCAGGAATACGCGAAAGCCTTGCAGGCGAACCATTCCGCCCGCTTATTTATAATAGTTGATCAGGCAGCCGGCCAGAATGATGTCCCGCTCCTCACGGGTCAGGCCGGGCAGAGTGAGGGTGACGGGGGTCTCCTTCTCCCCCTGGATGAGGGTGGCGGTCAGTTCCTCCCCATCCCCCTCCAACAGCGCCCGGATGCCGGGGAGATAGAGCCGGTCGCCGGGCTGGATATTCCAGTCCTTCACGTCCGGGGCGATAAAGGGCAGCATGCCCCAGTTGACCACATTGGAGCGGTAGCGCTTGGTGGCAAACTCTGCGCACACATTGGCGCAGCCCCCCAGCACCCGCTGGCAGGAGGCCGCCTGCTCCCGGGCAGAGCCGTCGCCCGGCTTGAGGGCCATGACAAAGGAACCCAGGCCAGTGGTTTCCCCGTCCCGGCCGCCCAGGGCCTCCACCACCTCGGGGGCGGCGGAGTTTTCCCGGCGGGCCTTTTCCATGGCCAGCACCGCCTTGGCCCGGGGGACGTACTGGGGGTCCTTCCGGGACAGGGCAAACTCGCTCAGGCGCAGGGGGTTGGAGCGGTAGGATGAGGTCTCCCCGGAGGGGATGAGCTCGTCGGTGGTGGTCACCGGGTCGTAGATGGCCGCCGCCGCCGTCAGCAGCAGGTTCTCCGGCAGGGGAATCTGCTCCGGCCAGTCGGCGATGTTGGGGCCAAAGACCAGCTCAGTCTCCGGTTTCGGCCGGCCCACGCCGTAGTAGACCCGGGCTTTGTAGGCCCCGTCGTCGTAGCTCCAGTTCTCCTCCGGGCGGTCGGCGGGCACGTCGGGCAGCTCGTCCGCGGCGGTGAGGACGCCCCCGTTCCGGGCGGTGGCCGCGATGCTCCGGGCATCCATCAGGGCCACATAGGAGATCTGCCCCTCGCCGGGCTTGCTGCCCTCCCGGTTGGGGAAGTTGCGGGTGGAGTGGCGGATGGAGAAGGCCCCGTTGGCGGGCACGTCCCCCGCGCCAAAGCAGGGGCCGCAGAAGCAGGAGCGGATGGTAGCCCCCGCCTCCATGAGCTGGGCGATATAGCCCTTCCGGGTCAGCTCCAGGTTAATCGGCATGGACCCGGGATAGCAGGAGAGCCAGAAGGCGTCCGCGCCGGTGGCGCGGCCCCGGAGGATCTCCGCTGCCCGGACCAGATTCTGGTAGGTTCCGCCGGAGCAGCCGGCGATGACCCCCTGATCCACATGGAACTGCCCGTCCACGATCTTCCGCTCCAGGGGAGCGGCGTTCTTTACGCCCAGCTGCTCGGCCGCGTCCACGTCCACCTGGTGGAGAAGGTCAGCCATATTGGCCTTGAACTCCCGGATGGTGTAGGCGTTGGAGGGGTGGAACGGCAGGGCGATCATGGGCTCCACCTGGGAGAGGTCCACTTGGATGACACCGTCGTAATAGGCGCCCTCGGCAGGGGCCTGGGCCTTGTACTGCGCCCCGCGGCCCAGGGCGGTCAGGTGTGCTCTGGTGTACTCGTCCGTGGACCACACGGAGGAGAGGCAGGCCGTCTCGGTGGTCGTCGCGTCAATGCCCGAGCGGTAGTCCATGGAAAGGCTGGCCACGCCGGGACCAAAAAACTCCATGACGGCGTTCTTCACCACGCCCTCCTTAAAGGTGGCGCCGATGAGGGCCAGAGCCACGTCCTGGGGACCCACGCCGGGCCGGGGGGCGCCGGTGAGGTAGATGGCGATGACCTTGGGGCAGGCGATGTCATAGGTCTTGTTCAGCAGCTGGCGGGCCAGCTCCGGGCCGCCCTCGCCAATGGCCATGGCGCCGTAGGCGCCATACCGGGTATGGGAGTCGGAGCCCAGGATCATCCGGCCCGGGGC
>CALXCU010000009.1 GCA_944386885.1 uncultured Oscillospiraceae bacterium
AGAGCGGCGAGACCACCACGGAGACCACCTACCGCTGGACGGTCAACGGCACGGAGATCCCGGAGGACAACGAAGCTCTGGACACGCTCCTCTCCGAGATCACCTATCTCTACTTCAGCGCCTGCTACGACTATGCCGCCGACGCGGAGACCCGCTCCGCCTGCGGTTTGGACGAGCCTATGGTCCTCACCTACACCGACGAGGAGGGGAGCGAGACCACCCTCTCCATCGGCGCCCAGGACGAGAGCGGCGCGTACTACTACGCATCGCTCAACGATTCCGGCGCCATACAGCTTCTCTCCAATTCCGCCGTGGAGGCGTTCACCGCCCTGACGGAGGAGACCCTCACCGCCGCGCCCGAGGCGGACGGGGAGAGCGGGAGTTAACTTCACTTTCCGCAGCGGACCGCCCGGAGGGGATCTGTCTCCCTCTGGGCGGCCTCTTTCTGCCCGTTTGGGGGAAAAAGGCTTTACAGAAAACCGCCGGGCGGTGTATACTGGGACACACACTGCGCCGGGAGGGAGTTTTTCACGTGGAGCATCAGATTCTTATTGAGACGGAAGTAGACGGGGTGGAGGACTTCGCCGCCGCCCTGCGGGAGGTGATCCCCGCCGCTCTGGCGGCGGAGGGGGTGGGCCTGCCCTGCGAGGTGGATGTGCTCTTCACCGACGACGGCGGAATTCACCAGATCAACCGGGAGCAGCGGGCGGTGGACCGCGCCACCGACGTGCTCTCCTTTCCCATGTTTGCGTTCACCCCGGGGGAGCCCCCCACGGCGGAGGACACGGACTTGCTGGACCCGGGCAGCGGCCTGCTGCCCCTGGGGGACATGGTCCTCTCGGTGGATCACATCCGCGCCCAGGCCGCCGAGTTCGGCCACAGCGAGCGCCGGGAGCTGTGCTACCTGGCGGTCCACTCGGTGCTCCACCTGCTGGGCTACGACCACCTGGACGAGGGGCCCATGAAGCGCCAGATGCGTGACCGGGAGGAGGCCATTCTGGGCGCTCTGGGCATCACGCGGGCGGCGCCGGAGAGGCCCGGGGAAGGGGAGCCCGCCGCGCGCCCGCTGGAGGAGGACAAAAAATAGCTCAAGAAAGTTGAGGATGACCTATGGAAATCAAAAGATCCGGCATGATCGCCCTGGTGGGGCGGCCCAACGTGGGCAAATCCACCCTGACCAACGCCCTGGTGGGGGAGAAGATCGCCATTGTGACCAACAAGCCCCAGACCACCCGAAACCGCATCTGCGCGGTGGTGAACCGGGGGGAGTGCCAATACGTGTTTCTGGACACGCCGGGCCTCCACCGCGCCCGGACCCGGCTTGGGGACTACATGGTGAAGGTCGTCAGGGAGAGCGTGGCCGACGTGGACGCGCTGTGCCTGCTGGTGGAGCCCATTCCCCACATCGGCGGGCCGGAGGCCGAGCTCATCGCCCGCATCAAGGCCCTGAACGTGCCCGCGGTGCTGGTCATCAATAAGATCGACACCGTGGAGAAGGAGGAATTGCTGGCGGTGATGCAGGTCTACGGCCAGGCCCACGACTTCAGCGCCATCCTGCCCCTCTCGGCCAAGAATGGCGAGGGGGTGGAGGAGCTGCTGGACGTACTGGGGGAGTTCCTGCCCGAGGGGCCCCAGCTCTTCCCAGACGGCATGGTCACGGACCAGCCGGAGCGGCAGGTCTGCGCGGAGATCATCCGGGAGAAGCTTTTGCTGTGCCTGGACAAGGAAATCCCCCACGGCACCGCCGTAGAGCTCACCCGCTTTGCCGAGCGGGAGCGGGACGGAGTCATTGAGGTAGACGCCACCATTTACTGCGAGAAGGAGAGCCACAAGGGCATCATCATCGGCAAGGGGGGCGCTATGCTCAAGAAGATCTCCACCCTGGCCCGGCAGGATATCGAGCGCTTCATGGGCGCGAAGGTCTTTCTCCAGACGTGGGTGAAGGTCAAGGAGAACTGGCGGGACAACCTGAATCTGCTGCGCAGCTTCGGCTATCAGAACGAGGGCGAGAGCCGGTAAGAGTCCGCCTCCCCAAACGGGGATCCAAGAAAGCCAATAAAGCCCCCGGGGAATCTTCCCCGGGGGCTTTTGCCGGTCAAATTTGGAAACTTAGAACAGGCCGGAGATGACGCCGTTCTCGTCGATGTCGATCTTCTCCGCGGCGGGGACCTTGGGCAGGCCGGGCATGGTCATAATGTCGCCGGTGAGGGCCACCAGGAACCCGGCGCCGGCGGAGACCTTCAGGTTCCGCACGGTGATGCGGAAGCCCCGGGGCGCGCCCAGCAGGGCGGGGTCGTCGGAGAAGGAGTACTGGGTCTTGGCCATGCAGATGGGCAGCTCCCCATAGCCCAGGTCCTTGAGCTCCTTGAGCTGCTTGCGTGCGTTGGGGGTCAGGTCCACCCCGTCGGCGTGATAGACCTTGGTGGCGATGGCGTTGAGCTTATCCTCAATGGAGTCGGCCGCGTCGTAGCAGAAGCGGAACTGGCTGGGCTGGCCGCACAGGCGGATGACCTCCTCGGCCAGGGCCAGGCCGCCCTCGCCGCCCCGGGCCCACACCTCGCTCAGGGCCACATGGACCCCTAGCTCCCGGCACTTATCCTCCACCAGCTTCAGTTCGGCGGCGGTGTCGGTGGGGAAGGCGTTGATGGCCACCACGCAGGGCAGGCCGTAGACCTGGGTGATGTTCTCCACATGCTGGAGCAGGTTGGGCAGGCCCTTCTCCAGCGCCTCCAGGTTCTCCTGATTGAGTTCGGCCTTGGCCGCGCCGCCATGGTGCTTCAGGGCGCGGACAGTGGCCACCATAACCACTGCGCTGGGGGCAAAGCCGCCGGCCCGGCACTTGATGTCCAGGAATTTTTCCGCCCCCAGGTCGGCGCCGAAGCCGGCCTCGGTGACCACATAGTCCCCCAGCTTCAGGCCCGCGTCGGTGGCCATAATGGAGTTGCAGCCGTGGGCGATGTTGGCGAATGGTCCGCCGTGGATGAGGGCGGGGGTATGCTCCAGAGTCTGGACCAGGTTGGGCTTGATGGCGTCCTTGAGCAGGGCGGCCATAGCGCCCTCGGCCTTCAGGCCGTGGGCGGTGACAGGGGTTCCGCTGCGGGTGTAGCCCACCACCATGCGCCCCAGGCGGGCTTTCAGGTCGGTGAGGCTGGTAGCCAGGCACAGCACGGCCATGATCTCGCTGGCCACAGTGATGTCGAAGCCGTCCTCCCGGGGCACGCCGTTGGCCTTGCCGCCCAGGCCGCAGACGATGTTGCGCAGCTGCCGGTCATTCATATCCACACAGCGCTTCCAGGTGATGCGCCGCACGTCGATGTCCAGGGCGTTGCCCTGCTGGATGTGGTTGTCCAGCATTGCCGCCAGGAGGTTGTTGGCCGCGCCGATGGCGTGGAAGTCGCCGGTGAAATGGAGGTTGATCTCTTCCATGGGGACGACCTGGGCGTAGCCGCCGCCGGCCGCGCCGCCTTTGATGCCGAACACCGGGCCCAGAGAGGGCTCCCGCAGGCAGAGGGCCACCCGCTTGCCCATGCGGTTGAGTGCGTCGGCCAGGCCCACGCTGGTGGTGGTCTTACCCTCGCCGGCAGGGGTGGGGTTGATGGCGGTGACCAGAATGAGCTTTGCCTTCCGGGGCAGGTCCTTCAAGGCGTTCACATCCAGCTTGGCTTTGGTGCGCCCATAGGGCTCCAAATCCTCCTCCCGGATGCCCAGACGGGCGGCGATCTCCGGGATGGGGAGCAAGCTGGCTTCCTGTGCGATCTCAATGTCGGTCTTCATCAAAGAAACAGCCTCCTTCAATCAAATCTAGCGCGCAGCGCGGCACTTTTCCATGTTAGCATGTCCCAGGGCCTCTTGTCAAGAAAGGGGGGGGGGAATGCGCAAGCGCCCGCCTTCCAGAAAAGGCGGGCGCGGACGGGTCAGCGTTCGGCGGCAGTGGAACGGAAATACAGGTCAATGCCCTCGGCGATGCCCTGGGCCATAAGCGCTTGGTAATCCTCGTCGCACAGGTTCATAAGCTCCTCGTGGCTGCTCATAAAGCCGGTCTCCACCAGAATGGCGGGCATGTCGGTCTGAATGAGAACGGTGTAATCGGAGTTGTTTTGGATGCCGCGGTCGATGGTTCCGGTGCTCCCGGCGGCGGCGGTCTGGACGAATTGGGCCAGGCGCTGGCCCAGGGTGCTGCCGGTGGAGTAGAAGGTGAAGAGCCCCTGGTAAGAAGTGTTGTTCTCCAGGGCGTTGCAGTGGATGGACACAAAGATGTCTGCGCCGATGCTGTTGGCCACCTGGCAGCGCTCGGTGAGGGTCATGTACACGTCCTCATCCCGGGTCATGACCACGTTGTAACCCATCTCCTCCAGAATGTCCCGGAGCTTGAGGCTCATGGGGAGGGTGATGTCCTTCTCCAGAATATCCTCATAGCAGGCGCCGGAGGCCGAGCCGCCGTGGCCCGGGTCGATGACCACCGTCTTTTTGGAGGGGTCGATGGTGGGCAGGGGCTCGCTGGGCTCCTCTGGGACGGCGGTGTTGTAGGAT
This sequence comes from uncultured Oscillospiraceae bacterium, assembly GCA_944386885.1. Taxonomy (GTDB): domain Bacteria; phylum Bacillota; class Clostridia; order Oscillospirales; family Oscillospiraceae; genus Pseudoflavonifractor_A. The sequence continues at coordinate 4,531 of CALXCU010000009.1, forward strand.
GTGATGCGCACGCCGCCGGTCTCCGTTTCCACCGTGATATTCTTCGTGTAAGTAGAGCCCTCCTTCAGGTCGATGACAAAGCGCACGGCGTGGGGGTAGCCGGCAGAGACGGCGTCATCCTCGTGGAGAGCAAAACGGACGGACGTGATGACCTCATTCTCCACCAAGACTGCGCCGGAGGCGGGCTCAATGGTGGCTCCCAACAGGTCCACCGCCACCCGGTCGCCCAGGTCGGCGATGGCCACCTGGGGCACGTGGTCGGTGGCCAGGAAGAGGGACTGGGCGTTGTCGTCGCTCTCAATGGAGACGATCCGGCCCAGGTCACCCTCGGCGGGGGGCTCGGGCGAGGGGCTGGGGGAGGGTTCCGGGGAGGCCGTGGGCTCCGGAGTGGGGGAGAGGGAGGGAGACGGCTCCGGAGTGGGGGAGACAGAGGGGCTGGGGGTGGGCTCGGGGAAGGGGGAGACGTCCCGGACCTGGATGGCGGCGGTGAAGGTGTCGTTGTCCCACTCGATCTGGGCGTCCAGAGCCTCTGAGACAAAGCGGAGCGGGACCATGGTGCTCTCCAGGCCGTTGTATTTCACCGCGCCGGCGGGGACCTGGCCGGGCAGGTCGGTGAGCACCCCGTTGATGCTGGCCTGGGCGGAGCCCAGGGTGAGGACGATGGTATCCTCTCCTTTCAGGATAATGACCTGCCGGGTCTCAGCCACCCAGAGGACCTCGGCGTCCAGGGCCTCGGAGACCAGACGGACGGGGACCAGGGTGCGCCCATCGCCGTCCACATATTGAATGAGCGCGGGGACGCCGTCGGGGGTCAGCGGATTGCCGTTCAGGGTCAAGCTTACCAGATCGGCCTCCACAGTATCCTGGTAAACACCCTCAGCTTCGCTGTAAACGCGCACCGGGATACTGCCGGCCGGGCCGGCGGCCTGGGCAGTGATGGCGAGGCCGCACAGCAGGGCGGTCAACAAAGCAAAGAACAAGCAAATCCGTCTCATGGCAGGGCTCCTTCGCAGTTGGTAAAATAGGACGTCGGAATCGCCCTTATTGTACCCTAACGAGGCGGCCGCGTCAACCGGAATGGGTAAAAAAGAGTTGACATAAAGGGAAATCTGGGGAGGGGAGGGCCGGGGAAAAGGTGGAGCGGAGGACTTGCGTTTGCCACGGCGACTTGGTAAAATAAAAATAGTTTCCGTACTTCCGGCTGTTCGGAGCATTCAGCGGGGCGGGCCCCGTTTTACTATGGAGGGAATCATATGACCATCGAACTGAAACGAACCGGCGTCTACTATCGCCAGGGCAGCTTCCTCACCCGGGAGGAAGGGGCCCAGGCCGGCCTGCCCGGGCCGGAGGAGGCCCGGAAGGGTACCATGGCCTACGCCATCCTGGCCGGGCACAACACCAGCGGCAGCATGGAGCATCTCCAGCTCCGCTTTGACGCCATGGCCTCCCATGACATCACCTATGTGGGCATCATCCAGACCGCCCGGGCCTCGGGCATGACCGAGTTCCCCCTGCCCTATGTGCTCACCAACTGCCACAACTCCCTGTGCGCCGTAGGCGGCACCATCAACGAGGACGACCATGTCTTCGGCCTCTCGGCGGCCAAGAAGTATGGCGGCGAGTTTGTCCCCGCCCATCAGGCGGTCATCCATTCCTATATGCGGGAGCGCTACGCCGCCCCGGGCCGGATGATCCTGGGCTCCGACTCCCATACCCGGTATGGCGCCTACGGCGCCATGGCCATTGGCGAGGGCGGCCCGGAGCTGGCCCGCCAGCTGCTGAACAAGACCTATGACATCGCCT
>CALXCU010000010.1 GCA_944386885.1 uncultured Oscillospiraceae bacterium
TGGGCATCATCGCGGTGTCCCGGGACTGCTTCATCATCTCCCTGTCGGAGCGCCGCCGCGCCGCGGTGGTGGCCGCCTGCCAGGCCAAGGGCGTGGACATCTACGAGTGCAAGACCACCGTGGAGAATGAGCGGGATATGTGCAAGGCGGTGGACGAGGTGAAGGCGGCCGGGTGCAACGCCCTGGTGGTATTCCTGGGCAACTTCGGCCCCGAGACCCCGGAGACCCTCATCGCCAAGTATTTTGACGGCCCCGTCATGTACGCCGCCGCCGCCGAGGAGACCGGTAAGGACCTGATCGACGGCCGGGGTGACGCCTACTGCGGCATGCTCAACTGCTCTTACAACTTGGGCATGCGCCACCTGAAGGCCTACATCCCCGAGTACCCCGTGGGCACCGCGGAGGATATCGCCGGCATGATCGCCGGCTTCCTGCCCATCGCCCGCACCCTGATCGGCCTGTCGGAGCTGAAGATCATAACCTTCGGCCCCCGCCCCCAGGATTTCTTCGCCTGCAACGCCCCCATCAAGGGCCTGTATGAGCTGGGCGTGGAGGTAGAGGAGAACTCCGAGCTGGACCTGCTGGTGGCCTACAAGGCCCATAAGGACGACCCCCGCATCCCAGAGGTCTGCGCCGACATGGCTAAGGAGATGGGGGAGGGCTGCTACTATCCCGACCTGAGCGCGCGCATGGCCCAGCTGGAGCTGACCCTGCTGGACTGGGCGGAGGAGCACCGGGGGGCGCGGAAGTATGTGGCCTTTGCCGACAAGTGCTGGCCCGCCTTCCCCAAGGAGTTCGGCTTTGAGCCCTGCTATGTCAATTCCCGCCTGGTGAGCCGGGGCATCCCCGTCTCCTGCGAGGTGGACATCTACGGCGCCCTCAGCGAGTACATCGGCATGTGCATTTCCCAGGACACCGTGACCCTGCTGGACATCAATAACTCGGTGCCCGCCGACCTCTACCATGAGGACATCGAGGGCAAGTTCCCTTACCAGCTCACCGACACCTTTATGGGCTTCCACTGCGGCAACACCCCCAGCTGCAAGCTCTGCTCGGACCGGGCGGTGAAGTATCAGCTCATTCAGCACCGCCTGCTGGAGCCCAAGGACTCCGACCCCGACTTTACCCGCGGCACCCTGGAGGGCGATATCGCCCCATCCCAGATCACCTTTTACCGCCTGCAGTGCGACAGCGAGGGCAAGCTGCGCGCCTATATCGCCCAGGGCGAGGTCCTGCCCGTCAAGACCCGCTCCTTCGGCGGCATCGGCATCTTCGCCATCCCCGAGATGGGCCGCTTCTACCGCCATGTGCTCATCCAGAAGCGCTACCCCCACCACGGCGCGGTGGCCTTCGGCCACTACGGCAAGGCCCTCTTTGAGGTCATGAAGCTCCTGGGCGTGGAGGACATCGCCTATAACCGGCCCAAGAGCCTGCCTTATCCCACGGAAAATCCCTTCGCCTAATGCCGATGGCCGCGCTGGAGGAGATCCGCAGCCTCTATGAGGGCTATTGGGACGAGGTGGCCCGGCTCCGGGCCCAGGGCAAGGCCGCTGACGGCCTCTTGGGCCTGGGGGGCGGCCCTGCCTCGGACGCCTGCCAGGACCGGTTCGCCGCGGCTGTGCAGGAGGCGTTTGAACGCCTGGCCGACCTGGAGCTCCCCGCTGGGGAGCTCCAAGCCGTGCTGGAATACGTTTACCGTATTCCGCTGGAGTACCGGAAGGACAGAGTGATCTTTTGGATGCTCCTGGCCGTGCAGGGGGCCACGCTCCCCCTGGTGGAGCAGCTCCCGGCGGCGCAGGCGGCTCTTTTGCTGGAGCGGTACCAAAAAGACTATCCGCCCTTCGAGCGCCTGCCGGTTCAAAAGAAAGTCTGTGCAGCCTTGAAATCCCGCGCACGGGAGAGCGGCTGACAAAGCAAAATAAGCCCCCGACTGGAACTTCCAGCCGGGGGCTTCCTCTGTCTGTATGCCGCTGGTCTCAGAATCTCTGCCGTCTGTGCAGTTCTTATGCCTGAGCTTCCGTCCCCTCAAACGCATAGGGCCATGCGTCCATGCGGCCCAGGTTGTAAACTTCCTCATAGCCCAGCTCTAAAGCGGTTTCCAAGGCGGTCTGACTGCGGGTGCCCGACAGGCAGTAGAACACCAGCGGCTGCGTCCGGTCGGGGAAGAGCTGGGGCAGCTGTTGGGAAATATCGGCCACAGGGATATGGATGCTGCCCGCGATATGCCGCCGCGCATAATCCTCCGCGCTGCGCACGTCGATGATCTGCGCGCCCGCCTGCTGGAGCGCCAGGGCCGCCGCCGGTTTGATGTTGTGCTGCCTTGCCTGCTCCGTATCCAGCCAGAACAGGCTGTAATCCTCGCCCACCAGCAAGATCTTGCCGCCGTTGCAGGCAATCCCGCTCAGGCCTGATTCGCTCACCCTCTGGGCCTTGTTGCACTCCGTGCAGGCGGGCAGTGTCAACGCCTCCCCGCCCCAGCAGGACGCGATCGCTTGCTGGCCGTCCCAGCACAGAGCGGTGACGAGGGGATCTGGGGCGCCGTCTGTGGCCAGAGGGCCGCGGTCAGACCACACGCCGCCCTCCACAGTAGTCACCACACGAGAAGTACCCTCTTCATCCTGGCCAAAGGCGTAAAAGGCGTTCCCGCAGGTCTCGATTCCCCAAAAAGAGATGGGCTCCTGATAGTAGCCGGCATAGTCCAGCACGCTCCAGGTGCGCCCGTCCGTTGAGGTAAAGGTCTCGCCTGCATCGGTCACACCCACACAGCGCTTGTCTGTGGCGGCCAAGCCGGTGACGGTGCCCTCTAAGGCGAGCTCCGCCGGACTCCACGCCTCCAGGTCTGAGGTATAGAGCAGGCCCTGCTCTGTTCCGGCCAGCCAGAGCCCTTGGAAGCCCACACAGGAGGTAAGCGGGGCCTCCCGGCCCGTCTGACTGAGCCGCAGGCTTTCTCCGGCCTCCAAAAGTACGGCTGTCCCCCCTGTTCCGACGGCCAGGGCGCTGTCTCCCTGTACGGCCACGTCCAAAAGTGCCTGGCCGGTCCCCGTTTCCAGCGCCTCCACAGTCCCGTCTGTATGCACGAGGTCCAGACGGCCGTGGGTGCCAACGGCCAAAAACGCGGTCTCATAGGCCGCTGTGTCCAGATAGGTATCGCCCAATTGCTCCTGTATGCCGGCGTACATGGTCTGACGGCAGCCGCCCAGCAGCAGCGTGCCCAGCGCAAGCGCAAATGCACGCCGTCCCATATGTCCTCCCATTCTGCCACCCCGCATTCCATTTATTATGATAACTTAAATAAAATAGATTTACTTATATGTCAGTTTAGATGTAAAACGGGAGTTTGTCAATGCGTTTTTTGGTAGATTTTTTAAAGATACTTTTTAGTTTCAATCATTCTTACCGGCTAATTCCAGCTTGATGTCCGCAAAATATTTGCCTTTATGTATATAAAGTTGTAAAATCGTCGTAAAATAAAGCACCCGCATATTTAAAGGGACATGTGGGAGTTTCATAAATAAATTTACCTTAATTGGCCTCTGCCAGCAGATACACCGATTCCAGACAGAACGATTTAGCGGAGGCATTTCAAACGATGCTCCCGCCGTTATTTATATATAGTCACACTTGCGTAAGGTTTACTTGACTTGCAGACTAATATGTGTGATATT
>CALXCU010000011.1 GCA_944386885.1 uncultured Oscillospiraceae bacterium
AGAGGGTCAGCATGCCGCCGGAGGCCTCCCGCCAGATCCGGGGCAGGGCCTGCCAGCAGACCAGGAGGAACAGCACTACCACGCGCAGGGGGACCTCCAGGGCGTTTTCATAGGGGGTGAGGGTCCAGAAGGCCTCCATACCGCCCTCCAGACCGATGGCAACCAGTCCCGGCACCAGGGGCAGCACCAGCAGATTGCACACAAAGGTGATGGTGACTAGGATTTTCAGCACCCGCGCCAGGGTGCGGACATGCGTTGTGTCCATGGAACATACCTCCTTTACAAGGGATAGGATACCATGGAATATATTGAATGTCAATTTAATTTTATCGAAATTCAATAAAATTAGGGCCGCACCTGCAACTGCTCCAGAAAGGCGGCAATGGGCTGGGCGATGACCAGGGAAGCCCGCCGGTCATAGGAGGTGGGGGCCTTGTTGATGAGGACCAGGCGCTTTCCCGGGTAATACTGGATAAGGCCCGCGGCGGGGTAGACGGCCAGGGAGGTCCCGCCGATCAGGAGCAGGTCGGCCTCCTGGATGGCCCGCAGGGCCCCCATCATGACCGTCTGGTCCAGAGGTTCCTCGTAGAGGACCACGTCGGGCTTTACCACCCCGCCGCAGACGGGACACCGGGGCACGCCGGTGGTCTGAAGCAGAAAGTCCAGACCGTAGAACTGGCGGCACTTCGTACAGTGGTTCCGGTGGACCGAGCCGTGGAGCTCATAGACCCGGGTGCTGCCGGCGGCCTGGTGGAGGCCGTCGATGTTCTGAGTCACCACGGCAGTGAGCCGGCCGGCCTGCTCCAGCTCCGCCAGCTTCCGGTGAGCGGCGTTGGGCCTGGCGTCGGGATAGAGCATCTTGCTGCGGTAGAAGCGGAAAAATTCCTCCGGGTCCTGCTCAAAAAAGGTGTGGCTCAGGATGGTCTCCGGGGGATAGGCGTACTGCTGATGGTAGAGCCCGTCCACGCTGCGGAAATCCGGAATGCCCGACTCGGTACTCACCCCAGCGCCGCCGAAGAAGACGATGCGCCGGCTCTCGTCCACCCACTGCTGAAGCTGCTCCAATTGGGTCATAGATATCACTCCTCTCTGGAATCAAAGGCATCAAAATCAACAAAATGAAATCGGATTTCGGACCGCACTTCCCCTTCTGCACCCGCTGTGGTACAATGGGGACCATCTGCAAGAGACAGGATGGATGGACATGGACTACGAATTTGCCCCCATGGAGGGCATCACCGATTGGCGCTACCGCCGGGCCCACAGCCGGGCCTTTTCCGGGGTGGACCGGTATTATATGCCCTTTTTGTCCCCCAGTCAGGGCCACGCCTTTACCCGCCGGGAAAAGGAGGAGATCGATCCGGCCCATAACGAGGGGGTGAACGCCGTTCCCCAGCTTCTCACCCGCCGGGCGGAGGACTTTCTCTGGGCGGCGGGCGAGCTGGCCGCCCTGGGCTACCGGGAGGTAAACCTGAACCTGGGCTGCCCTTCGGGCACCGTCACCGCCAAGGGGAAGGGGGCGGGCTTCCTGGCCCGCCCGGAGGAGCTGGAGCAATTTCTGGACACGGTCTTTTCCGCCGCCCTGCCCATCGCCATCTCTGTCAAGACCCGGCTGGGCATGCGGGAGGAGGACGAGTTTCCCGCCCTGCTGGCCCTCTACAACCGCTATCCCATCGCCCGGCTCATCATCCACCCCCGGGTGCGGGAGGATTTTTACCGCCGCCCGGTGCGGCCGGGGGCTTTTGTCCGGGCCCTGGGGGAGAGCCGGAACCCGGTGGGGTACAACGGGGACCTGGTGACGGCGGAAGACTGCCGCCGGGCGGAGCGGACCTGGCCGGATCTGGCCGCCCTTATGGCGGGGCGGGCCCTAGTGGGGGACCCGGCCCTCTTCCGGAAGGTCCGGGGCGGTCCGCCGGCCTCCAAAGAGGAGCTGGAGCGCTTCCACGGGGAACTCTATGAGACCTACGCCTCCGCCTTCGGCAGCCGGCGCAACGCCATGCTGCGCATGAAGGAGATCTGGTTCTACCACATCCACCTCTTCCGGGACGGGGAGAAGTACGGCAAACACCTCAAGAAGGCCCGGGAGAGCGGGGAGTTCGAGGCCTGGGCCGCCGCGGCCTACCGGGACCTGGAACTTCTGGAGGACCTGCCCCGGGTGCAGTGAGCTCAGGACTTCTGGAAGAAGGCGCACCAGGGCCGCAGGGTGCAGTTCTGGCAGTCGGGCTTGCGGGCCATGCACACCGCCCGGCCGTGGAGGACCATCCGGTGGCAGAAGTTGTTGGACTCCTCCGGCGGCAGGACGGCGCGGAGCTGCTGCTCCACCTTGGCCGGGTCCTTGGTGCCGTCGGTGAGGCCCAGACGGCCGGTGATGCGGATGCAGTGGGTGTCGGCCACTACCACGCCGGGCACGTGGTACACGTCCCCCAGGATCAGATTGGCGGTCTTGCGTCCCACGCCGGGGAGCTTCAGCAGCTCTTCCATGGTGTCGGGCACCCGGCCGCCGTAGACCTCCAGCAGCATCCGGGCGGAGGCGACAATGTCCCGGGCCTTGGCCCGGAAGAAGCCGGTGGAGCGGATGTACTCCTCCACCTCGGACACGTCGGCCTGGGCCAGGGACTCCAGGGTGGGGAAGCGGGCGAAGAGGGCGGGCGTGACCTGGTTGACCCGCTCGTCGGTGCACTGGGCGGCCAGGCGCACCGAGAAGAGCAGCTCATAGGGCTTGGGGTACTGGAGGGAGCAAAGCCCGTCAGGGTAGAGGCGCTTGAGCTCCTCGATGATGGAGCGCACCTGGGACGGCTCTTTCATAACTGGAATCACCTCATGAAACGATTTGAGACATCCTCTATTTTAGCACACAGCGCGGGGAAAGACGACAAAATCTTTTTGGGACCCCGTTGTATTTTCCGCGGCCCTCCGCTATAATCAAACCATACACGCAGGAAAGGCGGAGACGCCGCGGGACACGACAGGAGGAGACGACCAATGGTAAAGGAGATCATGGAGTTTGTCCTGGCCCACGACCCGGAGGTGGGCCGGGGCATCCGGGAGGAATATGAGCGCCAGCGCCGCAACATAGAGCTCATTGCCTCGGAGAATATCGTCAGCGAGGCGGTGATGGCCGCGATGGGCACGGTGCTCACCAATAAATACGCCGAGGGCTACCCTGGAAAGCGCTATTACGGCGGCTGCCAGTATGTGGACGTGGTGGAGGAGCTGGCCCGGAAGCGGGCGTGCGAGCTCTTCGGCGCGGACCACGCCAACGTGCAGCCCCACAGCGGCGCCAACGCCAACTACGCGGTCTATCAGGCGCTGTGCCAAGTGGGGGACACGGTGCTGGGCATGGACCTGGCCAACGGCGGCCACCTGACCCACGGAAGCCCCGTGAACTTCTCGGGTAAGAACTACCATATCGTCTCCTATGGTCTGGACAGCAGGGGCTTCATCGACTACGACCAGGTGCGTGACCTGGCCCGGGCCTACCGGCCCCGGATGATTATCGCCGGCGCCTCCGCCTATCCCCGGGTCATCGACTTCGCCACCTTCGCGGACATCGCCCACGAGGTAGGGGCCTACCTGGTGGTGGATATGGCCCACATCGCCGGACTGGTGGCGGCGGGGCTCCACCCCAGCCCGGTGCCCTATGCCGACGTGGTGACCACCACCACCCACAAGACCCTCCGGGGCCCCCGGGGCGGCATGATCTTGTGCAAGGAGGCCCTGGCCAAGAAGATTGACTCGGCCATTTTCCCCGGCAGCCAGGGCGGCCCCCTGGAGCATGTGATCGCCGCCAAGGCGGTGGCCCTGGGGGAGGCTATGCGCCCGGAGTTCAAGACCTACCAGGAGCAGGTCCTGAAAAACGCCAAGGCCCTGGCCGGTTCTCTGATGGAGGCGGGGTTCGACCTGGTCTCCGGCGGCACCGACAACCATTTGATGCTGGTGGACCTGCGCAAGGCGGGCGTCACCGGCAAGGAGATGGAGCGGCGGCTGGACGAGGTGTGCATCACCGTCAACAAGAATACCATTCCCAACGACCCGGAGAAGCCCTTTGTCACCAGCGGCATCCGGGTGGGCACCCCCGCGGCCACCACCCGGGGCCTGCTGGAGGAGGACATGACGCGCATCGGCCGCCTGATCTGGCAGGCTGCCACCGATTTCGAGTCCAAAGCCGGCAGCATCCGCGCCGCTGTGGAGGAGATCACCGCGCGCTATCCCATCTATCCGGACTGAGCAGAACCAAAAGCGGCCCCCGGGGAATCCCCGGGGGCCGCTGATCTGTTTCCGGTTACTCCGCGTCCTCGATGAGGCCGTAGCCGCCGTCGTTGCGCTTGTAGACCACCGAGAAAGCCCCGTCGTGGTCCACGTCCTTAAAGGCGAAGAAAGTGTGGTCCACCAGGTTCATCTGGAGGACGGCCTCCTCCACCGTCATGGGCTTGATGGGGAACTTCTTGGTGCGGACGATCTTGAAGTCGTCCTCTTCCTCCGCCTCGGGCGCGAAAGAGGAGACCTCCTCGTCCACCGAGCGGACAAAGGCGTCCTGGCGCAGGCGCTTCTCCAGCCGGGCCTTGTTCTTGCGCAGCTGGCGCTCCACCGAGGCCACCGCCGCGTCGATAGTGGCGAACATGTCAGAGGTGCTCTCGGCCACGCGGATGATGGTGCCGCCGGAGCGCACCGTCAGTTCCACATTGTTGCGGCCCTTTTCTACGCTAAAGACAATGGCAGCCTCCGCGTCCGCCTTAAAATAGCGGTCCAGCTTGCCCACTTTCTTCTCCGCATAGGCGTGGACCTTGGTGGGGAGGTTGACCTTTTTGTCGGTAAACACGAACTTCATAGATGTCAGCTCCTTCCGCCCTCCGGAGAGGGCCCTTGTCGTAGCGTCGGCAAAATCACCGGAGAGGAGAGCCCATAGGGGGCTTCCTTAGTACAATTATACCACACTCCGAAGAAATTACCAGAGCTAAACGAAATTTTTTCCGTCCACCCGCGCTCCCTCCAGGAACACGGCGGTGACCCGGCTGCGCCAGTCCAGGGGGTGGCCGTCAGTGACCACCACATCGGCGTCCTTGCCGGGGGTGAGGGTGCCCACCCGGCGCTCTACCCCCGCCAGTTCAGCGGCGTTGCGGGTGATGGCGGCCAGGGCCTCCTCCTCGTCCATCCCGCCCCGGACGGCCATGGCCGCGCAGAGGGGGAGGTACTGGATGGGGGTCTCCGGGTGGTCGGTGCAGATGGCCACCTTGACGCCGGCCCTGGCCAGGAGGGCGGGGTTTTCCAGCGTCATATTGACCAGCTCCGGCTTGCTCCGGTCCCCCAGGCAGGGCCCGGTGATGACCCCGACCCCCTCCTGGACCAGCAGGGGGGAGAGCAGATGACCCTCGGTGCCGTGGACGATGACATAATCGAGGCCGAATTCCCGGCCGATGCGCACCGCTGTGGCGATGTCGTCGGCGCGGTGGGCGTGGAAGTGGGCGGGCACCTCCCGCCGGACCACCGGGGCCAGGGCCTCCAGCTTCACATCCAAGTCGGGGGCGTCGGTCTCCGGGTCCCCGTCGGCCTTGTCGCACTTATCCTGGTACTCCAGGGCCTTGGCCAGGTTTTCCCGGATGAGGGCGGCGGTGGCCATGCGGGTGATGGGGGTCTCTTTGCGCTCATTATAGACGGTCTTGGGGTTTTCGCCCAGGGCGAATTTCATGGCGGCGGGGGCCTTCACCACCGCCTCGTCCACCCAGCGGCCGCTGGTCTTCAAAACGGCGGACTGACCGGCGATGGGGTTGGCGCTTCCGGGGCCGGTGAGGACGGTGGTCACCCCGGCGGCCCGGGCCTCGGCAAAGCAGCGGTCCTGGATATTGACGCCGTCCACCGCCCGCAGCTGGGGGGTGCAGGGATCGGTGGCCTCGTTGCCGTCGTCGGCCTCAAAACCGATCCCGTCTCCGAACATGCCCAGGTGGCAGTGGGCGTCCACAAAGCCGGGGACGATATGCCCGCCCCGGGCGTCCAAATCGCCGGGGCCGGGGGGCGGACACTCCGCCATGGGTCCCACGGCCCGGATGGTCTTCCCCTCCAGGGCCACATAACCCGCGGGGATCACCGGTGCGTCCATGGGGTGGACCACGCCGTTGTAGATCAACATGGGATTCGACCTCTTTCTGCAAAAGTTCTGTTTGACAAATTTTGGAATCTATGCTATTCTAAATGCGCAGCTCGGCCAATCGGTCCGATCCCGCGTCTGGGGTGCGTCTCGCACGTCCCCATTCCATTCTCTCTTATTTGCTGTTTGGGCGCTCTCCTCGGAGAGCGCCCCCTTTTTATCCCAGGGTGAACTGGTCTGCCAGCTCCACCGAGACGGTGAAGGTCTCCCCCTCCCGGAAGATCTCCAGCTCCAGGGCGTCTCCCACGGACAGGGCGTTTTTGAGCTCGTTGAGACCGTCGGCGGTGTAGACCCGCTCCCCATTGGCGACGGTGATCACATCCCCGGGGCGCACGCCCTTGGCCCAGGCGTCGGAGCCCTCGTCCACCTCAGCCACATAGAGCCCTGCCCGGGGCAGCCCCTCCGCCAGGGCCCCCGACAGGCTGCCCACCTCCACCACCGTGATGCCGATGGTGGGCCGGCCGGTCACATAGCCGGTGGCCAGGAGCTGGTCCACCACTCCCTTCACCGTGGCGGTGGGGACGGCAAAGCCCAGGGCCTCGATGGTATTCCAGTCAGAACTCATCTTCAGGGTGGTGACCCCCACCACCTGGCCATACTCATTCAGGAGGGCGCCGCCGGAGTTGCCTGAGTTCAGGGCGGCGCTGGTCTGGATGAGCTGCATCTCAAAGCCGTCCACCAGCACGCTGCGGACGATGAAGGAGCTGATGCCGTCGGTCATGGTGCCGGAGAACTGCTCGCCCAGGGGGTTGCCGAGGGCCAGGGCCAGGTCCCCCACCTCCAGGAGGGCGGAATCCCCGAATTGGGCGGGGGTGAGCTGGGCCTCCACCTTGAGGACCGCCAGGTCAGAGGCGGCGTCGCTGCCCACCAGCTTGGCCTCCAGCGCCTCCCCAGTCCCAACGGGGGTGACGGAGAGGGCCTGGGCGCCCTCAATGACGTGGTGGTTGGTGATGATGTAGCCAGTTTCCGTCATAACGATGCCGGTGCCCTGGGCGGAGCCGGAGGCAGTGGTGGTCTGGATGCTGACGATGGAGGGGAGACACTTTTGATAAATGGCCTGAAGAGAGAGGGCTTCCCCCTCCGGCTCAGGGAGGAGGGTGAGGGTGGTGCCGTCCCCCACCGGAGCCCGCTCCACCGTCTCGGTGGGCACGGGGAGGACGCTGGCGGTCCAGTCCTCCCAGGGGTCTCCGGCTCCGGGGTTCTCCCAGCCATAGGCGGGGCTGAGCTGCCGCAGCGCCAGGGCGCCGGCGCTCCCCCCGGCCATCAGGAGCAAAAAGGCGCACAGGCAGGCCGCCGCCCGGCCCATGCCGGGCCGCCGGGCGGGGCGGGCGCTCCTCCGGCGGCGCACCCGGGGCCGCTGCTGCCGCTCTGGGCGGGCGGGGGCCTCCCCGGCCAGGTCAGGCCGGTCGTAGTAGTAGTGGTTCATGCTCGCTCCTCTCCCCGCCGCCTCACGCCAGGGTGAGGGTGAAGGTAAACTCGGTGATGCCGTTCTCGCTGGTGACGGTAATGTTCTCCTTGTGGTTGCCCAGGATGGTCTTGACGATATACAGCCCCAGGCCCACCCCGTCTCGGTCCATGCTGCGGGAGCGGTCGGATTTGTGGAAGCGGTCAAAGAGCAGGGAGAGCTCCTCCGGGGGGATGGTCTCCCCGCTGTTGCGCACCGAGACCCGGGCCTTCCCGGCCTTGGCCGCGATGGCGATGCCGATGGTGCTGCCCTCTGAGGCAAATTTGACGGCGTTGTCCAGCAGGTTGTAGCAGACCTGGGTAATGGCGTCCGGGTCGCCCCAGACCATGACGCTGCCGTCGGGCAGGTGGGTCTCCACGTCCAGATGCCGGGCGGTGGCTCTGGGCTCCAGGCTCACCAGCACCCGGAGCATCAGCTCCACAATGTCGAAGGTCTCCTGTGCGGTGACGTTCTGGCTGGAGCGCAGGCGGGAGAGGTCCAGCATCCGCCGCACCAGACGGGAGAGGCGCCGGGTCTCAGAGGAGATGGTTTTCAGGTACTCCTTCTCTTTCTCCGGGGGGATGGTGCCGTCCAGGATACCGTCTGCAAAGCCGGCAATGGTGGTCATAGGGGTCTTAAGCTCGTGAGAGATATTGGAAATAAACTCGGTCCGCCGCGCTTCCGACTGGGCCAGGGACTCAGCCATGGTGTTAAAGGCCTCGGCCAGCTCGCCCACCTCATCCTGGCGGTCCTCATAGCCGGTGACCCGGGCGTCCATCTCCCCGTGGCCGAATTTCCGGGCCATCTCGGCGATCTCATGCATGGGCCGGGTCTGGCGGCGGGAGGTGAGGGCGCTGCAAATAAAGGCGATGAAGACCACGCACAGGGCAGTGAAGAAGAAGATGGAGGCCACCGCCCGCCACAGCTCGGTGATGCTGGAGGTGTCGGCTGCCACGAAGACCAGGTTGGTCTCATAGGTTTTTCCCGAAAAATCGCTGAGAGTGACGCTCCGGCCGGCCACATAGCGCGACTCGTTGAAGAGTCCCTCCAGGGTGGTCATGCCGCTGTAGTCTCCGGTGGCCTCCAGTTCCTTGCAGATCGCCTCGGGCACGGTGGGGGCGGCCACGCCGTCCCGGAAGGTCCCTTCCGAGGCCAGGATGACCCGCCCATTGGGCTGGCAGATGATGACATAGGCGTCCGAGATGCGGGAGATGGAGCTCACATAGGCCTGATACGAGGAATCCATCAGGCTCAGGCCGCTGCTCTGCACCGCGGCGGTAAAGTCGGCGATAAATTCAGCGTTGCGCTCCATGGAGTCCCGCTTGTCCTGGATGGTGTACTGATAGGAGAGGGTGATGAAGGCCGAGCTGAGCAGGGCGAACGAGGTGAGCACCATCCCGGCCATGAGCAGGAACTGGCGCTGGTAGAAGCTCTTCATCCGTTGTTCACGACCTCGAACTTATAGCCCACGCCCCAGACCGTCTTGAGGCTCCACTGGTCGCTGACCCCCTCCAGCTTTTCCCGCAGGCGTTTGATGTGCACGTCCACGGTGCGGGAGTCGCCAAAGTAGTCGAAGCCCCAGACCTCGTCCAGCAGCTGATTGCGGGTGAACACCCGGTTGGGAGCGGAGGCCAGGTGGTAGAGGAGCTCCAGCTCCTTGGGCGGGGTGTCCACCCGCTTGCCGTCCACCAAAAGCTCATAGGAGTCCAGGTTGATGACCAGCTTGTCAAAGGTGAGCTTCTTCTCCGCGGAGCCGCCCTCTTCGGCCCCAAAGCGGCGGAGCACCGCGTGGATACGGGCCAGCACCTCTTTCATCTCAAAGGGCTTGACGATGTAGTCGTCGGCTCCCCCCTCCAGACCCTGTACTTTGTCGCTCAGCTCGCCCTTGGCGGTGAGCATGATGACGGGGGTATTGCCGCTCTCCCGGATCTTCTTAAGCACGGACCAGCCGTCCATCACCGGCAGCATGATGTCCAGCAACACCAGGTCGGGGTGAAAGGAGCGGAAGAGCTCCACACCCTTCCCGCCGTCCGGGGCGACGGCGGTTTCAAAGCCCTCCTTTTCCAGATAGAGATGGAGCAGCTCTGCGATATTGGTCTCGTCCTCTACGATGAGTATTTTGGTTGCCATGGAACTCAGTCCTTTCTGAAAAACGGCCGGAGCCGCGGAGATATCCTTCTGTTTCGATTGTACTCCATTCCCGGGGAAGATGGGTGAACATTTTGTAAACCGGGCGGGCTATTCCACAAAAAGGTGGTCTACCTGGATCACGGCGTAGCAATTGGAATCCTCCGCCTGGATGCGCCGGGAGATGGTATCGCGCAGCTCCTCGTCCCCCAGGGGACAGCCGTGGGGGGC
The DNA here is from genome assembly GCA_944386885.1 of uncultured Oscillospiraceae bacterium. GTDB lineage: Bacteria > Bacillota > Clostridia > Oscillospirales > Oscillospiraceae > Pseudoflavonifractor_A. Next base: position 9,945 of record CALXCU010000011.1, read on the forward strand.
GGCCACGTCAAAGATCAGGTTGGTGTGGTAGGGCCCGCCGGTCATGCGGAAGTCGTGGATGGTGAGGTCCGGGTGGATCTCCTGCACGATGCGCTCCACCATGGTCCGGCGGTCGTTGACCTGCTGGTCGTTGGTGACGATGGGGTCCATATGGATGGAGGTGAGGATGTGAAATTTGTCCATCAGCTCCCGCTCGATGTGGTCAATGATATCATGGGCCTCCAGAATGTTGGCGTCCATGGGGACCTCTGCGTGGAAAGACATCATGGCCCGGCCGGGGCCGTAGTCGTGGATGATGAGGTCGTGCATGCCCACCACCTGGGGGTGGGCCAGGACGGTCTGCTCAATGGCCTTCACCAGCTCCGGATCGGGGGGCTTGCCCAGCAGAGGGTCTATGGTATCCTTGGCGGCCCCCCAGCCGGCCCGCAGGATGAACACCGCCACCGCCACGCCCAGCCAGCCGTCCAGGGGCAGGTGCAGGAGCTGTCCCGCCGCCAGGCCAATGAGCAGGGTGGCGGTGGCCACCGCGTCAGAGAGGGAGTCGGTGGCGGTGGCGGCCATGGCAGAGGAGTGGATGCGCCGGGAGAGCGCCCGGTTGAAGCGGCTCATCCACAGCTTCACGGCCACCGACGCGGCCAGGATGGCCGCCGAGAGAGGGGAGAACTCCACCGGCTGGGGGTGGAGGATCTTCTCGATGGAGGATTTGCCCAACTCCACGCCCACCATCAGGATGAGCAGGGAGACCAGCAGCCCCGCCAGGTACTCTATCCGGCCGTGGCCAAAGGGGTGCTCCCGGTCGGCCTTCTGCCCGGCCAGACGGAAGCCCACCAGGGTCACCACCGACGAGCCCGCATCGGAGAGGTTGTTGAAGGCGTCGGCCATAATGGAGATCGACCCGGTGACCGCCCCCGCCAAAAACTTCCCGCCCGAGAGGAGCAGGTTGAGCAGGATGCCCACCACCCCGGAGAGCCGGCCGTACCGCTCCCGCACGGCTGGATCGCCGGTGTTCTGATAATCCTTGACAAAACGCCGGAGCAGTTGTTCTGTCATCTGATCACACTCCAAACATCAGACTGCCCGGAAGGGACGGGCTTCTTAAAACCCAATTATAGCACAAAGGCTGTGCCGCCGTCTATCGTCTATCAACTCCTCCCGGGGCCGGGTAGAAAAAGTACGCTGGACAGCGGGCCCGGGGACTCGTATAATGATACCGATGGGGAAAGGACCCCGGAATATCACGAGGACGAGGTGAGGATCTATGACCCGGGAGGAGGCCTTTGAGTTCCTGGACCGGACGGCCCGGGGGATTGCGGAGATGTTCGGCTCCTCCTGCGAGACGCTGGTCCACGACATGGGGGACCCCAAGCACCCCATTTTGAGCATCTACAACGGGCATGTCTCCGGCCGCTCGGTGGGTTCCACACTGGATATCCTGGGCACCGCCAAGGAGTTGGACGCCACCGGACTGGTCACCGACTTTGTCAACCTGGCCGCAACCACCCCCAGCGGCCACCAGATCAAGAGCAGTACCTTCCATCTGATCGGCGATGGGTACAATCTGGCTCTGGGTATCAATTTCGACTACACCTCTCTGGTGTACGCCAACCGCATCCTGGTGGACCTGATGAACGCTGAGTCCGACCTCCAAAGCGCCATGTGGCAGGGGGGGGATTCCCGCCTTGCGGAGATCTTTGACGAGTGCCTGGCCGCCGTGGGCAAGCCGGTGGACGCCCTGACCAAGAAGGACCGGATGAAGGTCATCGCCCTGCTGGACCAGAAGAACGCCTTCTCCTTCCGCAAGTCGGTGCCCTTTGTCTCCCGGCGCCTGCAGGTCTCCCGCTATACGGTGTACAAATATCTGGGCGAGCTCTCCGCCGCAGCGGAGTCGGGAAACAGCGGGGAGTAGGCCCGCCCAAGCCATTGAAAGGAGCCGATTTCCATGTATGAAGCAGAAATCAATGCCTATTTTGACCGCCCCGAGGCCCGGGAGGACCTGGTGGCGGCGATTTCCCGCCTGGTGGCGGTCAAGAGCGTGAAGGGGGAGCGCGTACCCGGGCAGCCCTTTGGCCCCGGCCCCGCCGCCGCCCTGGACGAGGCCCTGAAGCTGGCCGGGGAGTGGGGGTTCTCCACGGGGGATGTGGACCACTATGTGGGCACCGCGGACCTCAACGGCAAGGAGACCCGCCTGCACATCCTGGCCCATCTGGACGTGGTGGGGGAGGGCAAGGGCTGGAACACCGACCCCTATACCTGCGTGGAAAAGGATGGGATGCTCTACGGCCGGGGGGTCAGCGACGACAAAGGGCCCCTGGTCTGCGCCCTGCTGGCGATGAAGGCGGTGCGGGAGCTGGGGCTGCCCCTCTCGGCCAATGCCCGGCTCATTATGGGCACCGACGAGGAGAGCGGCTCCAGCGACATCGCCTATTACTACTCCAAGCACCCCTACGCCCCCATGTCCTTCACGCCGGACGCCGACTTCCCGGTGGTCAACGTGGAGAAGGGCCACTACCACCCAAGCTTCGGCGCATCCTGGGCGGCGGAGACCGCCCTGCCCCGGGTCACCGGCATGACCGGCGGTTTCCGCACCAACGTGGTGCCCCCCGAGGCCGCGTGCAGCATCGCCGGACTGACGGCGGAGCAGGTCCGCCCTGCCGCGGACGAGACGGCCAGGGCCACCGGCGCCTCCTTCACCTGTGAAGACGGCGCGGAGGGGGTCCGCATCCACTGTGCCGGGCGCAACGCCCACGCCGCCAGCCCGGACGACGGCTGCAACGCCATTGCCGCCCTCTTGGAGCTGCTGGACAAGCTCCCCCTGGCCGCATGCGAAAGCACGCGGGCCCTGAAGGGCATGCACGCCCTTTTCCCCTTCGGGGACAACCGGGGCGCCGCCCTGGGCATCGCCCAGGAGAACGAGGAGAGCGGGCCCCTGACCCTGAACCTGGCCCTCATCACCCTGGACGGAGCGGGCTTCCAGGCCAAGTTTGATGTGCGCTTCCCCTCCTGCGCCACACAGGCAAACTGCCAGGAGGTGTGCGAGAAGAGCCTGGCCCGCTGCGGCATCCGGGTGACGGCCGACCCGGAGATGACCCAGGTCCACCGGGTGGCCGGGGACTCGGAGCTGGTGCGCACCCTGCTGGAGTGCTATGAAAACGTCACCGGCGTCACCGGCGCCAAGCCTACCTATATGGGCGGGGGCACCTACGTCCACAACATCCCCGGCGGCGTGGCCTTTGGCGGTACGTTCCCCGGCTTTGACCCCAAGATGCACTCCCCCAACGAACAGGCCAGCGTGGAGCTCCACCTGAAGGCCTGCAAGATCTACGCCCAGGCCATCGCCCGGCTGTGCCGCTGAGAGGCGGCCGCGGGGAATCTGCTGAGAAGGGAGGCCCCCATGCCCATTGAGGAATACCGAAAAGCCCAGCGTCTAGGCCTGAAGGAGGCCAAAGAGGCCGCAGCCCGGGGAGAGCCCGCCGGGCTGCGGGTGCTGCCCGACCACCAGGAGCGTTATGTGGCCCGCCGGGAGTCCATGGGGGTGATGGAGATCCCCATCGAGCTCATCGCCGGCACCTGCAACGCCCTGCGCAAGGACGCCTTTTCACCCAGCTTCCTGCCCGTCCTGGAGGAGGACAGCGAGTTTGCCGAGAAGTGGACCTCTCTGTGCCGGGCCCATGTGGGAGAGGGCATCCGGGACCCCATCCGGGCGGTGGAGTACCTCAACCGCTACTATGTGGTGGAGGGCCACAAGCGGGTGAGCGTGCTGCGCTATTTCGGCGCGGTGTCGGTGCCCGGCCATGTGACCCGCCTGTTCCCGAAGCCCTCCGAGGACCCGGAGGTGGTGGCCTACTACGAGTTTCTGGATTTTTACCAGATGACCGGCATGAACTTCCTGGTTCTGAAGCAGCCCGGGGAATACCGGGACCTGCTGGAGGCCATGGGCCGTCCCGGAAGCGAGCCCTGGAGCGCGGAGGAGATCTATCAGTTTCGCTCCTTCTACTATATGTTCCGGGAGGCATGCCTGCGCCGGGATATCCAGCTCCGGGCGGTATCGGAGGTCTTCCTCACCTATGTGAAGATCTTCGGCTACCGGGAGTCCAAGGACAAGCTGGGCAGCCAGATCGCCGAGGAGCTGGACAAAATTGACCAGGAGGTGCGCAACCGCATTGAACGGGCGGGCATCACCCTCCTGGTGGAGGACGAGGTAAAGGCCCCTCTCATCTCCCTGCCCTCCACGGGGAAGCTGTGCGCCGCGTTCATCCACGGGGGGAGCGCGTCCTCCTCCCGGTGGGTATATGGCCACGAGTACGGCCGCTACAGTCTGGAGTACGAGATGAAGGGCCAGGTGTGCACCTTTGCCTATGAGGACATCACCACCGACGAGCAGGCCGGAGAGGCCATCGACGACGCGGTCAAGCGGGGGGCCGACCTGATTTTCACCACCACGCCCAAGCTGCTCCTGGCCAGTGTGAAGCAGGCGGTGCTCCACCCGGATGTGAAGATTCTCAACTGCTCCCTGAACACCTCGCACCCCACAGTGCGCACCTACTATCCCCGCCTCTATGAGGCCAAGTTCATCAAAGGGGCCATTGCTGGCACCATGACCCCCGACGGGCGGATCGGCTATGTGGCCGATTTTCCCACCTACGGCAGCGTGGCCAGCATCAACGCCTTTGCTCAGGGGGCCCGGCTGGTCAACAGCAACGCAAGGGTGTATCTGGAGTGGTCCAACCTCCGGTCGGGGAACGGCGTGGAGCGGCTGCACCAGGCGGGGATTCTCTACATCGACGACGCCGACCGCCTGACCGCCAATACCGGCGCCTGGATGCCCGGGGCGCACAATCTCTCCCTCATCCAGTGCCGGTGGGGGCGGATCTATGAGAGCATCCTCCGGCGGGTGATCGCCGGAGGGTGGAAAAAAGACGCCCGGGGGAGCAGCGCCATCAACTACTGGTGGGGCCTGCGGCAGGGTGTGGTGGAAGTGCTCTGCTCCCGGCGCATCCCCACCGGCACCCGCCGCCTGGCCGATGTGCTCAAGGACGCCCTGAAGAACCGGCGGCTGGACCCCTTCTATGGGGTGCTCCTGGACCAGGAGGGGAGAGTGGCCTACAGCGAGGAGGACGCCCGTCTCACGGCCGACCAGATTCTGACCATGGACTGGCTTTCCGAATATGTGGTGGGACGCATCCCGGCCTATGAGGAATTCAACGAGCGTGCCCAGGAGATGGTCCGGCTCCAGGGCGTGGAAAGGCGGGGCGGATGAAGATACTGGCCATTGCCGACTATGAGTCCCCCTATTTCTGGGACTATTTCAGCCCGGAAAAGCTGGAGGGTATCGAACTGATCCTTTCCTGTGGAGATTTGAAGCCCCAGTATCTGTCCTTTCTGGCCACATTCGCCCACTGTCCGGTGCTCTATGTCCATGGGAACCACGACGACCGCTACGCCAAAGACCCGCCCTTGGGCTGCACCTGTGTGGATGGGAAGCTCTACGAGTACCGGGGGCTGCGGATCCTGGGCCTGGGGGGGTCTATGCGCTACAAAGAGCAGGGGGAACACCAGTATACTGAGGCTCAGATGGCCCGCCGGGTCTGGAAACTGACTCCCAGCATTGCTTGGAAGCATGGCTTCGATATCCTTCTGACCCATGCTCCCGGGCGGGACATGACCCCCTGCACCGACCTGGCCCACCAGGGCTTCCAGACCTTTAACCGCCTGCTGGAGCGCTACCGTCCCTCCCTCTACCTCCACGGGCACACCCATATCAACTACGGCCGGAGCATCCCGCGGGAGTCCTGGTATGGCCCCACCCGGGTAATCAACGGCTACGAGCGGTATACGGTGGAGCTGTAGCAAACAAAGCCGCGCCCCCTCCCAGTCTGGGAGGGGGCGCGCTTGTCTATTGGTTGACCTTGCGGCGCTTGCCGGTGAGCTCGGTGACGGTCAGGCGGAGCACGGTGGTGCGTGGGATGGCCGCAGGGTTGAAGGCGAAGTCCTCCCTGTGGTAGTGGGCCATGAGCCGGCACAGGGCGGGATACTTCTCCTCCTCAGGGAGGACGTCCACATAGCCCCGGCCCATGACGCTCTCATATTCCATGGTGCAGTAACCCCGCTCCACGTCGGTGTGGAGGCGGTGGGCACAGTCCATCTCGAAGCTCACGCGGTTGTCCCGGGCCAGGAGGGCGTATTTCCGGCCCTCATTGGCCCCGTGGAAGTAGAGGGTGATGGCGTCCCCCTCCACCTGCATGCCGAAGTTCAGCGGGAGGATATAGGGGTAGCCGTCGTCCCCGTTGAGGGCCAGGCGGCACACGTCACAGCCCTCCATCACGGCCAGGAGCTCCTCCCGGCTGGTGATCTCCCGGTCGGTCCGTCTCACTGGGCGGCCTCCTGCCCGGACTGGGCGGAGGGATCCGCCTCCTGCTTCTTGCCCAGATAGGCGGGCAGGTCCATGCCGGCCATGTCAAAGAGCTCGCTCATGGGCGGAATGCTCTTCATCAGGCCCGAGACAAATCCGGCGGTGGCGGTTTTGCCGTCCTTACCCTCGCCGCCGTCCCAGACGGTGACCTTGTCGATCTTGATGTTCTTGACGGCGTCCACCTGGATGCGCATCAGGTCCTCCATCTTGTCGGCCAGCATCAGGCGCACGGCGCTGTTGGCGTCGCCGCCGGCGGCGGAGACCACCTGGCGCAGGCCGTCGGCCTGCTTGAGCAGGACTTCCTGGGCGCCCTGGGCCTCGGCCTGCATCTTGGCCAGAATGGCGTCGGCCTCGCCCTTGGCCCGGCGGCGGATCTGCTCGGCCTCAGCCTCGGCCTCCAGCTCCTTCTTGCGTTTTTCGATCTCGCTCTTGACGATAATGTCGGCCTCCTGGGTGGCCTTTTCCCGGGCGGCGCGGGCTTCTTCGGCCTTCCGCTCAGCGGCATAGGCCTCCTCCAGGGCCTGGGCGGCGGCAATCTTCTCAGCGGCGGTGGCGATGCGGGTGGCCTCGGCCTCCTTTTCCCGGCGCTGGGCGTGGGGCATGGGGACCTCCACCTTAGCGGCGTTCTCGCCCTGGATGGCGTCG
>CALXCU010000012.1 GCA_944386885.1 uncultured Oscillospiraceae bacterium
GTGGTCTCGGTCGGCACCTGCACGTGCTTGAGGCCCTCGTAATTGGTGGCGTCGCCGTGCTGATAGAAGGCAGTGGCGTCGGTGGGCAGGGCAAAGCGGGTGGCGTCGCCGGAGATGGTGTGCTCTCCCTCCGGCAGGTCATACTGGATGGCCACACCGTCGTCGTAGGCCCGCACGTTCAGGGTCATCGCCGCCTCGCCGCTGGCAACGGGGAAGGCCGACTGGTTATAGTGGTTCCGGGCCTGGGTATGCATGCCCCGGGTGGCATAGGTCTCGTCAAAGGTGGTCTCCACGGGCGCGCCCAGGACGGCATCTTTTCCCAGCTCCACACCGTCTACCGTCAGGCCCAGGGTGGCACGCTCCAGCACCTGTACCCCATGGAGGGTCACCGAGTAGCCCAGCTGGCCCTGGCCGTCCACATAGACCGTGGCCACCAGATCTCCGTCGGGGCTCTCCACCTGGTAAGAGGCCCGATCGGGCTTCTCTTCCGGAATGGCCTCCCGGCAGCTGCGCAGCGCCGGACGGCCCAGGGCCTCATCCATGACCCAGACCGTCTCAAAGTCCCAGCCGATGGCCTCATAGGTCTCCTGCTGCTGAAGCTCGTCGGCCGTCTGGTCCAGGCCCTGCAGATTATCGGCCGCGCCGTCGGAGACGGTCTCTCCATTGACCGTCACGTCATTGCAGCACAGGTTGTCCCGGAAGGTGGTCTCGCCGTTGTTGCGCCCGCAAATGCGGGCATGGTTCCAGTCATTCACCGAGCTCAGGGTGCTGCCGCTGAGGACTACATTGCCCTGATAGACGGTGCCGGTGTAGCCATAGCCGCCGATGATCCCGCTGTTGTTGGTCTGGGTGGCGATGTTGCCCTGCACATAGCAGTTGATCACCCTGCCGGTGTTCTGGTTCCAGGCCGTAATGCCGCCGCTCTCGCACCGGCCGGTCACATCACCCAGGAAATAGCAATTCTGAATGGTGTTATAGTTTTCCGCCACAATTCCGCCAGAACGGTGGCCGCCGGAGACGCTGCCCTGCACATAGCACTGCTGAATGGTGCCGTAGTTCTGGAAGCACAGGCCGCCCCGGCGGCTGGTCTCCGCCGTATTGGGGCCGGTGACCTTTACCCCTGTCAGGGCCAGATTTTGTATGGTGCCCTCATTGACGCGCACCAGGGCGTCCGTCTCGTCGCCGCTGGAGAGGGTATAATCCCGGATGACATGGCCGGCGCCGTCCAGGGTGCCGGAGAAGGTCTCGATCGACGGGATGCTCCCCTCCAGTGTGATATCATCGGTGAGCTGATACCAAGCCCCAGCGGCATCCCCGCCAGCGTTAATGGCCTCAATCGCTGCCTGAAGATCCGTCTGGCTGGCAATGAGATAGGGATCTTCCTGGGTGCCCGCGCCCTTCAGGGCAGCGGAGAGGGTCTCCGTCTGTTCGCCCGCCTGAATCTGAACCGAGGGCTCCGCCTGCTCCTCCGCCGAGGCCGGGGCAACGGCGCACAGCTGAAGCGCCATAGCCGCGCTCAAGCCCAAGGAGAGGGCTCGTCTGATTTGTACTCTCATGTTTCCGCTCCTTACTGTTTTGACCTTGAACTTTAATTTCTCTCTATTTCAAACCGGCTCAGCCGGACATTTTTGCCTTGGGGAACATCAATGCCGCCGCGGCTGAGGCCAGCGGAACCGTCAAAATCACCGCACAGGCGCCGCACAGTCCGCTGGAGAGCTCCAGAGCCACATAGTCGGAACTGATGAGCTGGGAGGCAGACACCCCGTAAGAAAAGAGCACCAGCACCGTGGTCAGGGAGTCCCCCGCAAAGGCGAAGATCAGGGTATTGCAATTGGTGGCCAGCATGTCCTGGCCGATCCGCAGTCCGGCGCGGAAGAGGGAGCCCTCTCCCCCGCCCGCAATGTGGACCTCCCACAGGGCCGAGAGCAGGGAGACCGCCACATCCATTACCGCCCCCAGGGAGGCGATCATGGTGGCCGCAAAAAGGACGGTAGAGATGTCCAATCCGGTATTCTGAGCCACCACCAGCAGGCTCTCCGCGTCGGAGGACTGAAATCCGCTCAGATGGAGCAGGCCCGAGAAGAGCCCGAACAGGAGGCAGGCCAGCCCCTCCCCCGCCAGAGTCACCCCCACGGCCAGAGCGCCCCGGACAGTGAAGCCGTAGAGCAGGAAGATGGTCACCGCTGTCACCGCCAGTACCGTGGCCAGCCCCATGAGCACCGGCGAAACGCCGGAGTAGATGGCCGGGAGCGTCACCCGAAGTAAAAAAACCAGGGCGAACAGCAGAGCTACTCCGGCAAAAAGGCCCTTCTTCCGGCCCACTAGGATCATGAGCAGGAAAAAGACCGCCAGAATCAGACATACGCTCCCGGTCCGGTCATAGTTATAGAGCGTGTAGTAGGAGGGCACGCCCTCTGGGGCGTCCACACACACCACCACCCGCATTCCAGCGGAGGCTTGGACGTTGTGGGTATCGGTCAGATAGTTGGTGACGGCCACGACCTGCCCATCAGAAAGGCGGATCTGCAGCTCCTGGGTGCCCAGCTGCTGCCCCCCCTTCAGAGGGCTGGGGCTCAGGGACTCCTCGCTCACCTCCAGCACCACGCCAGTCTCATAGGTGATGGTGTCATTCACCATCGTCTGGAACAGACGCCCCGCAGCCGGCAGGCACAGGAGCAAAAGGGTCCCGGCCAGCACCGCCAGGCAGAAGAGCCATTTCCACGGCATGTGTCCGGCTCCCTTTTTTATCATGAGAAATCATCCTTTCGATTCAGCTCCGTCAGTATACTGCAAACCCATTGCTCTAGATACCATTGCTTTGTAAAACCGCCGTAAACAACGCGAAAAGGCCCGGGCGCCGTGCACTGCCCCATTATGTGCGGACAGTACAAAAAAGAGCCCTGGTAGGAAATATTGAGTTTTAGTAGGAGAGGCGTCGCGCCAGCGGCGCCTCTCCAGTCTTTAGCTGAATG
>CALXCU010000013.1 GCA_944386885.1 uncultured Oscillospiraceae bacterium
CTCCTCCTCCGGCGGGCGCCCCTCCACCACAAGCACGAACTCCCCCCGGGGCGGCTGCGCGGCATAGCGGGCTGCCGCTTCTCCCAGCGTGGTGCGGAGCACCTCCTCATGGAGCTTGGTCAGTTCCCGGCAAGCGGACATTCGACGACCTTCGCCAAAGCAGTCCCGCAGGTCAGCCAGGGTGGCGCTCAGCTTGTGAGGCGCCTCGTAGAAGATCATCGTGCGCTCCTCCCGGGCCAAAGCCTCCAGCCGGGCGCGGCGGTTCTTCTTGTTCATGGGCAGAAAACCCTCAAATACAAAGCGGGCTGTGGGCAGGCCTGACACGGACAAGGCGGTCACCAGGGCGCAGGGCCCCGGGATGGCCACGACCGGCACCCCCGCCCCGGCGCACAGAGCCACCAGGTCCTCGCCCGGGTCGCTGACGGCGGGCGTCCCCGCGTCTGTGACCAGGGCGCAGCTCTCCCCCGCCAGCAGACGCTGGAGAATGGCCGGTCCGCTGGTCTCGGTGTTGTGGCGGTGGTAGGTGACCATGGGTTTCTTCACGCCCAGATGGTTGAGGAGTTTGACGGTCACGCGGGTGTCCTCCGCGGCAATAAAGTCCGCCTCCGCCAGGGTGTCCGCCATACGGCGGGAGATGTCCCCCAGGTTGCCAATGGGCGTGGGGACCAAATAGAGGGTTCCAGCCATGATAGGACCTCCTTTGTTCAAGATGTAGCCTCCGCCGTCAGGGCGGCGGGCAGGACCTCCAGCCCCGCCCGGCCCCCCTTTACGCCCTCCACCAGGCAGGCTGAGGGCGGGTGGGCGCTGCTGTGCTGGAGAAATTGGAGCCGCTTCGGCTCTACGCCTGCGCCCCGCAGGGCGCAGAGCAAATCGGTCAGCCGCTCCGGGCGCTGCACCAGGGCAAAGCGTCCCCCGTGGCGCAGCAGCCGCCCGGCGCAGGTGCAGAGAGATGCCAGTCCGTCCGGTTCCTCCATCCGGGCCAGACCTCCGGAGCGGCCGCTGCCGGCGGCAAAATAGGGCGGGTTGGAAAAGATGAGGTCAAAGTGCCCCGGCTCCAGGGAGACCTCCCGCCAATCAGCGGTGAGGACCGTCCCTGCCAAACCGTTGTCCGCCAGGTTCTCCCGGGCGGCTTGCGCGGCGGCGGCATCCCGCTCCACCCCGGTGAGGGTGAGCTCCGCCTCCCGCCGGGCCGCCAGCAGCAGGAGCACTCCCGCCCCACAGCCCAAGTCGCACACCCGCCAGCCCCGGCGCACCGTGGCAAAAGCCCCTAGGGCCAAAGAGTCCCGGCCCAGAGGGAAGCAGCCCGCCGGCCAGCGGTAGCGGTAGGGCCCGAGCTGCTCCTGGCCCCCCTTCACGCCAGGACCTCCACCAGATGGCGCACGATCCGCCCGGTGAGCCCCCATATGGCCCGCCCCTGCCAGCGGTAGATGGGCACCTCCACCCGCCCGCCTCTCCAGGGGTAGCCCTGCGGGAAGTTAATAAGCTCATACGGAAAGTCCTCTCCTGGACGGGGCTCCAGGGGATAGCTGGGGCAGACGGGCGGGTTTTTCTGAAAAAAGGCCAGCGGGACACGGAACGCCTCCTCCACCTCGGCGGGGCTGGGAGCCAGCCCGGCGGCGGCCTCCGGCGCCACGACTCCCAGTACCGGATGGAGCAAAAAGCCGCTCTGGTGGAAGAGGGCATCCAGCGGAGCCACCACCTCCACCGCCTGGCGCGGGATCGAGAGCTCCTCCCAGGTCTCCCGCAGCGCACAGTCCACCGGGCCTTCCCCCCGCTCCATCCGGCCCCCTGGAAAGCAGACTTCCCCCGGCTGGCGGCTCAGGCCGGCCGCACGCACCTCAAACAAAAGCTCCAGCCCCGCCCCGCCCTCCACCAACGGGACCAGGACGGCGTATTCCGCCCGGATGTCCTGCAATCCGGGCTTGCGGCCGGAGAAGGCCGCCCGGATCTCCTTCAGCGTCACAGCAGGGCCTCCAGACGGCCCATGTCCCGGCACAGGGTCTCATAGAACCGCCCGGCATGGACCCCGTCCAGGAGGCGGTGATTGAGCTCCAGGGAGAGGTGGAGCACCGTGCGCTCCCCCGCCTCCTCCCAACGTCCCCAGCCCACCCGTGGGATGGAGTCCGATGGATCGGTATCCCGCTCGTTGGTCAGGGCGGTCAGAGGAAACCAGGGCAGACAGGTAAAGTAGACCAGCTGGTCCTCCGGCCAGGGACCCCGGGTCATGAACTCCGTCTGGGCCTGACTGGCCGCCCTGGCCCGGCGGCAGAAGTCCTCCAGTTCGTTCCCCGCCTCCAGCGTAGTGATGTGGAAGGTGTCACTGCCCGGGGCCAGATCGGTAAAGCTGGGAATCAGATGGTCGTGGAGGATGATCTCCTCCCCCCGGATTTTATAGCGGAAGGCCTCCACCTGGTCCATGGCCCGGGTGACCATCCAGACCATGCCGCAGTAGAAGGAGAGCCCCCGCTCTTTGGCGAAGCAACGCAGGGCGGTCACGTCCACCGGGAAGGTCAGGGCATAAAAGGGGTTACACATAGGGGAAAAGAAGTCATAGATGGCCTTTCTGGGCCAGGTTTCGCGGTCGACAGGGATCATAGTTGTCCCTCCTATGGAATGAAGATAAAAAGGGCGCACCGCATGGCGGCGCGCCCTTCCGATTTGCTCCGATCAGACGTTATCCTGGCTCTGAGCGGCGTCGCCGGCGCTCTCGTCCAGAGAGATGGAGAGGATCTCATCCTCTTCCGGCCCGTCCTCGGCCTCATCGGCCGCGGGCTCAGCCTCGTACGCCTCGCCTTGGAAGTACTCCTCGCGCTCGTGGTCATGGTCGTGACCGCAGGCGCACTCGTCCTCGATCTTGTCGTACTTGCGGTACATGGACAGACCGGAACCGGCGGGAATCAGCTTGCCGATGATGACGTTCTCCTTCAGGCCCAGCAGGTGGTCCACCTTGCCCTTGATGGCCGCCTCGGTGAGGACCTTGGTGGTCTCCTGGAAGGAGGCGGCGGAGAGGAAGGACTCGGTGG
>CALXCU010000014.1 GCA_944386885.1 uncultured Oscillospiraceae bacterium
CCGTTTGCGTCGGTGAGGACGGCGGTATTCCCTTCCACCGTGATCGTCCAGACCAGATTGGCGGCCGGGCCGGTGATGATGTCCCCTTCTGCCGTCATTTCTGTAGCAGTGAGCCAATTTGGATCCCCTTCCAGGGCTCCCACGGCATATCCGGTGTCTACCACCATCACATACTGCCCGGTGGTGAACTCCTCCTGGGTTGAAATTTTCTCATACGTTCCCGTCCCTTCGGCGGCGAAAGCCGCGCCCGGGATCAGGCTCAGGAGCATTGCCAGGGTCAGCAATGCCGAGAGGGCTTTTCGCAGTACACTTCTCCTCATAAAAATGACTCATCCTTCCTGAATCGGGGCCGCGATGGGCGGCCAGTCCATCCCACACCTACCGTCTGATGGGCGCGCCTCCTTCCCTTTTGGAGATTTCAAGGGCATTTTAAATGCGATAGATATCTATATTATACTAAATTTAAATGTTTATTTCAACAAATTTATGGCTAAATTTTATAAAATTATTTTTACCGTAAAAAGTTTTGGTAAAAAGAAACCGGTTTGAAAACGCCCCGGCGCGCCGGGGTGCATTCTCCCGTTCCCTTTTACTGGGCGGAGTCCTTTTCCATCATGATTTGGAGGATGGTCCGGTCGGTCTCCAGCATGCCGGGGTTACTGACCCGGCCCATGTTGCGGATGGCCTGCTCGGGGGCGGCGGCGCAGATGCCGTCGCTGGCGCTGACTGCCACGCCTCCCATGGCCAGATAGGCGCTCATGACCGCGGCGCTGGCGGCGGTGGCCAGCTTGAGGGCACAGCCGATTTTGCCGCCGTCACAGATCATGCCGGTCAGGTTGCCGCTCATGTTGATGATAGCCGCCCCCATCTGGGCGTCGTTGCCCCCCAGAAGCCACACCATGGCGGCACTGGCTGCCGCCGCCGCGGACACGCCGCAGCCGCAGGTGGCGCTGAGCTTGCCGGTAAAAATCTTGATGTACACGTTGACCATGTGGGAGAACGCCAGCGCTTTTACCGTGGCCTCCCGGCTGGCTCCCACATGCTTGGCCAGTTCCACGACCGGGATGATGGCGGTGATGCCGTGGTTGCCGCTGCCAGCGCTGCTCATAACCGCGTAGGGGCAGCCGGACATACGCCCTTCCGCGCTGGATGCCACCTTTACCATGATGCTGCTCATGAGGCTGGAGCCCATCACATCGGTGGAGAGCTGGCCCTTCAGCGTGTCGGCAATGCCGATGCCCAGGCGGCGCTCCAGTCCGTAGTCGGCGAGCGTCTCATTCATCTCCGCACCCTCCATCATAAAGGAGAGTTCCGCCTCACTGGCACTGTCCACCAGCTCCCGGATCTGGGCCACCGTCATGCCTTTGAGCTTCTCATGCAGGGCATCCTCCCCGCCCACGGTGTAAGCCTTCTCCAAGAGCACCTCGTTGTTAGCGCTGGTATAGACAATGTTGGAGTGGGTGTTGCGGATGGTGCTGATGCCGATGCCCCGGGTGGTGATGATCTCGGCGTGGGCATAGAGCTGCTGCTCCTCCGCAGCGATGGACACGCTCACCTGCTTTTCCTCCACCAGGCGGACAGCCTCCTTGCTGACGGTGCTGTTGATCGCCTCCAACAGCTGCAAGCCCTTCTCCGGGTTGCCCAGGCAGGCGCCCAGGGCGGCGGCATACCTCAGGCCCACCCGGTCAAACCCCGGGATGCCCACTGACATGCCGTTTTTGTAAATGCCGGGGTTGACCTCCATTTTGATGGATACCACCTGTCCGCCGATGGCGTGGTAAGCGTCCGCGGCACACAAAGCCACGCAGACGGGCTCTGTGCAGCCCAGGGCCGGGACGACCTCCTGCCGCAGCAGGGTGAGCATTTCTTCTTTTGTCAATGGCATGGTGATTCTCCTTCTCCTGAATACTCGTTCTCCGTGCCGGATGGCCGGCTTTCTCACCGCGCCCCATTGAGATGGACAATCGGTATACCAACCTGCCCCTCTGGTCAAAATTGATCCGGGACGTGCTTCTTTTCCCCACTATGAAGCCAAGGCCGTCTCAAATATCCTCTCTTTCCCTCCCTTTAAAGGGTGCAAAGGGCGCACTCTGTCCGGGCTTTGCTCGCGTCTCTGCCCGGGGCTGCCGCTGGAAAACCGGACTGAACTCCTTGTGGATATTTTAGGCGAGAGGCTGGCAGGTGTCAATGCGTGTGGGGACCGTCTTTGCCTGCCATCGCAAGCTGAAGGAGGAATTCCCATGGCAACAATCCCAAAAAAGCGCTTCTGGAAACAGTATGGAAACCTTATCCTGATTTTGGGGGGCATCGCCATTGGCGCCCTCATGGGCGCGCTCGCCCCCGCTGCAGGCGCTGCCAGCAAGCCTATCGGCGATATCTTCCTCAACCTGCTCTTCACCATTGTCGTGCCCCTGGTTTTTGTCTCCATCGCCTCGGCGGTGGGCAGCATGGCCAATCTGAAACGCCTGGGCAAAATCCTGGGCGGCACCGCCGGCGTCTTTCTGTTCACCGGCCTGATTGCCGCCGTTTGCGTCCTGGTTTGGGTAGATCTCTTCCGTCCCTCTGCCGGCGCCTCCATCGAGATGACCGCCGTCGAGGTGGGCGGAGCCCAGAGCGCCGGCGAACTGCTGGTCAGTTCCCTGACCGTGTCCGATTTCTCCGACCTGTGGGATAAGTCCAACATGCTCCCTCTCATCCTTTTCGCCATTCTCTTCGGCTTCTGTGTCTCCGCCTGCGGCGGCGGAG
>CALXCU010000015.1 GCA_944386885.1 uncultured Oscillospiraceae bacterium
CCGACGTGATGGAGATGAAAGACCTCAAGCCCGGCATGGAACTCCAGGGCACCGTGCGCAATGTCATCGACTTCGGGGCCTTTGTGGACATCGGCGTGCACCAGGACGGCCTGGTCCACATCTCAGAGCTCAACACGCCGCGCCGGGTGAAGCACCCCTCTCAGGTCCTCGCAGTGGGAGACGTGGTCACCGTCTGGGTTAAGGAGGTGGACCTGAAGCGCAAGCGCATCTCCCTGACGATGCGGAAGCCTTAGGACTGGATGTCTATTCCAGAAATGCGATGCCGTATTGTATTTTTCGAAGAAAAGATTTCGAATTGGAATTCAAAGGATGAAAATACTTGACTGTAAAGGCCCTTGATGCCCTAAGATAGAGGGGAAAGGAGGGGGCGGCATGACCATCAAGGAACTGGAGGAGCGGCTGGACCTGTCCCGGGCCAGCATCCGCTACTATGAGCAGGAGGGACTGCTCTCCCCTGAGCGGCGGGAAAATGGCTATCGGGACTACTCGGAGGAGGACGTGCGGACCCTGGAGAAGATCAAGCTCCTGCGGCAGCTCCATCTGGACCTGGAGACCATCCGGCGCCTGCAGCGGGGGGAGCTGACCCTGGATGAGGCCCTGGACGGGCAGCTGAAGGCCCTGGCGGAGGACCGCTCCGCCCTAGACCGGGCGGAGTCGGTGTGCCGGCAGTTGCGGGCGGCGGGGGAGAGCTACGCCGCCCTGGATCCCCGGCCCTGGCTGGAAGCGCTCTCCCGGCAGCCAATGCCCTCCGCGCCCCACTTCCCGCCCCCGGAGGAGACCAAGACCTATCTGCCTGTGGCCCCGCACCCCATCCGGCGGTATCTGGCCCGGATCCTGGACTTGACGGTTCTGGGGCTGCCCTGGGTGCTGCTGCGCTGTCTGGCGCTCCATATCCCCGACGTTGAGAACAGCATCCTCTCCTGGCTTGAGGGCTATCTCTCCCTGGGGCTCCTGTTTCTGCTGGAGCCGGTGCTGCTCCACTTCTGGGGCTGGACGCCGGGCAAATGGCTCCTGCGGCTGAAGCTCCGGGACAGCAACGGGGAGAAGCTCACCCTGCGCCGGGGCTATCAGCGCTGCTGGCGGCTCTTTGGGCGGGGCTATGGGTACAATCTTCCCATCTACAACCTCTACCGCATGTGGCGCTCCTATAGGGCCTGCCGGGACGGGGCGTACCTGGAGTGGGATCAGGACCCCGACCTGCCGGAGCGGGACGACCTCTCCTACGAGGCCCTGCCCCTCTCTCTGCCCCGGGGATTGAGCTATGTGGGGGTTGGTGCGGCCGCCCTGGCCCTGGAGATTCTGCTGGTGCTGGCCGGGATGGTTCCGCCCGCCCGTGGGGCGCTGACCGAGGCGGCGTTTGTGCGAAATTATAACCACGTCAACCGGACCTACCAGCTGGAGGCCCCCGAGATGGAGCGGGACGGCACGCTGGGGGAAAATCAGGCGCTGGGCCTGGCCGCCTGGGGCTGGTACAGTCCGGTGGTCACACTGGAGGAACAGGAAGGCGTGGTCACCGGCTTTTCGGTGGTCTGGAAGAACATCCCCACATGGGATATCTACCACACGCCCAGCATGGCGGCTCCGGCCGCCCTGGGGGGCGCTCTGCTGGCGGAGCGGGGGGACCTGGGCCCCATTACGTATCAGCGGACCATGGCCCGCTATATCCAGACCCTGGCAGACCTGACACTGGCAGACGCCATGGCGGGCAAGACCGTCACCACGGAGGGGCTCGCCCTCACCCTGGGGGTGGAGGCGGCCGAGGGCGCCCTGCGGAGCATCAGCGTGGACGGAAATTATTATGAGCGCGGGGGGGAGACCTTCCAAGGGGTGGTTACCCTCCGGGCGGAATGGATGGATCCGTGAAAGGAGCGGCACATGATTCTGAGCTTTGAAGAGGTGGGGGACCGCCTGGACGCCATGGCGGAGGAGTTCCCGCCGGAATTTTACGAGGAACTGAACGGGGGCATCTGCCTCCTGCCCGAGGCCCTGCCCGACCCGGAGTTCCCGGGGGAGGACCTCTATATTATGGGAGAGTACTGCAACGACCAGATGGGGAAGTATATCAACCTCTACTACGGCTCCTTTGCCGCCCTGGCGGAGCGGGAGAACTGGACCGAGGAGGACTGGGACGCAGAGCTCTATGAGACCCTGGCCCACGAGTTCACCCACCATGTGGAAGGGCTGGCCGGAGAGCGGGGACTGGAGATCCAGGATGCGGTCTTGTTGGAGCGGTTCCGGGAGGAGCTCGACCGGCCCGAACCATAGGAACAGGAGCGGAGCGCGCAGGTAACCATATGGACAAACGCGAGAGACTGTATTATAATAGAAGCGGTCCATAAAAAATACTGGACAGTTTATTTTCGGGAAGCAGTCGAAAGGAGTTTGTCAGACATGAAAGCTTATTTTGATCTCACCGGACAGGTCGCCGTTGTCACGGGCTGTTCTACCGGCCTGGGCGTGCAGATGGCGAAGGCTCTGGCCAACCAGGGCTGTAAGATTGTGGCCTTGGCCCGGCGGCAGGAGAAGATCGACGCGGTGGCCAAGGAGCTCCAGGAAACCTATGGGGTGGAGACGCTGGCGGTGCGCTGTGACATTACCGACACTCAGAATGTGAAAGACGCGGTAAAGGCGGTCATGGACCGCTTTGGCCGCATTGACATCCTCATCAACAACGCCGGCACCGGCGCCGTGGCTCCCGCCGAGCAGATCACCGACGAGCAGTTCGGCAATGAGCTGAATATCGACCTCTTCGGCACCTTCAAGATGGCCCGCGAGGTGGCCAACGCCGCTATGATCCCCGCCAAGTACGGACGCATCATCAATATTGCCTCCATGTATGGCCTGGTGGGCAACAAGATCGCCCCGGCCGCCCCCTATCACGCGGCCAAAGGCGGCGTGGTGAACCTGACTCGTGCCCTGGCCTGCGAGTGGGGCAAGTACAATATCACCGTCAACGCCATCTGCCCGGGCTACTTCTGGACTCCGCTGACCAAGGACACCCTGGACACCGACTGGTTTAAGGAGTACGCCAAGGGCGCTATTCCTATGGAGCGCTACGGCAAAGAGGGCGAGCTGGATTCCACCGCGATCTTCCTGGCATCCTCCGCCTCCAGCTATGTCAATGGCGTCATGGTGCCTGTGGACGGCGGCTATACCGCCCTGTAATTCCATTTCTTTCCGAGATATACGGCTGGGGCCGGAGCATATGCTCCGGCCCCGGCTTGTCTTGTTTTGGAGTAGATTGACATTAGGAACAACTATGTACCACCGCCGTTTGGCGGTGGTGTTCCGGGGAACGCCGGAGATTACAGGGTAATGGAGGCCCCGCAGCAGCGGAAGCTGCTGTCGATGGTGTGGGCGATGAAGCGGACCTTAAAGCTGCGGGGATTGCACATGGACTGGGTGGAGCCGGATACATCCAGATCTTCCGGGATCACAAATTTGATGCACTTGACCAGGACGTCACGGCAGGTGGGGAAGTGGTGGGCCGGGATCGTCATGGTCTTGGTGCCGCGCGGATACTCCACGCCGTTTTGGCCGACCTCGGTGAGGAGGACTGCCAGGGCCACCCGCTTGTTGGGGCAGACATGCTTGATGGTCACATCCAACTGGAGGATGCGCCCCAAAGATTCCAGGTAGACGTCACCCATGTCCATGACCACGGAGTCGGAGCATCCGCCCACCGTCAGATCGACTGGGACAGGGCACTCCTCCGGGGTGACCACTACGTCGCACTCCACCGTTACGGTGGGCTCGGGGAAATCCACCACATTTCCCTCGGTATCGGAGTAGGTGATGGACTCGTTGACCAGCTTGGTCCCGGCACTCTGCCCCACATGACGGATAAAGAACTCCAGCGTGGCGCTCTCGGAGGAGGTGACGCCCAGCGCCGGGATCGACCAGCGCAGGGAGGTGGAGCTGAGCATGGCCGCGCTGCCCACAGAGGGGCTGAGGATGCTGGTGATGGTAAAATCAGAGGCCACAGTCTCGTCGATGACGATATTGGTGGCCCCGGGCTTGGAGAGGTTGGCGGCCAGCTCGGCAAAGAGCTCCTCCAGTTCGCTGGCATCGGGGGTTACCGCCACATGGGTGGCATCGGGATCGGTGGCCCAGTCGTTGAGGGCGTCCACATCCACGCCGTCGGAGCCGAGCAGGCCGATACAGTAGATGATGATCCCCTGTGCCCGGGCCGCGGCGGCGACCGGAGCCGGAGGCGCGCCGGCCGTGGTCTTCCCATCGGTGAAGAGGACAATTACCTTGGCGTTGCTGGAGTTGGGATCGAAAAGGGCGGTGGCCTTGGAAAAGGCGTCGGCGTGGTTGGTACGCCCACCGGCCGACAGGGCATCGACGGCGTCTTTCAACGTGTCCACCGAGGTGATCATCTGGGTGTCCTGAGTGGCGGTATCCGCAAAGCTGACGATGCCGATATGGCTTCCGGAGCCAATCTCACCGGCAGGCTGGCCGCCGGTGGACTGGGAGATGATGTCGATAAAGGTCTTGGCTCCCGCCTTCATATTGACCAAAGGCGTGCCGGCCATGCTGCCGGAGCGGTCGAGCACCAAAGCGATATCCGTGGGATTGGAAATGATATCTGGTGCGGCTGTGAGCGCCAGAGTGACTTTCAGAGAGCCGTCACAATCCATCCGCTCCGCACTGATTACTTTGTTGGAATTGGTAATACCCATCCGTATGACTCCCTTCTGGGTTCTGGGGCAGCGCCCCATACAGCCTATGTGAGGCGGAGGCCGTGTGCTACAGGGGTCTGGACAGGAAAAGAGGGGAGGGGGATGCGGGCCATCCCGCAACCGGCCGCCGGAGGATCCGCATATCCCATTCGCTTGGAGCGCGGTATCAAGGCAAAAAAGATCCCATTTGAGTCAAGAGAGACGAATCGCCCGGTTCATTGGAGAGATTCATCCGGCGCTCTTTTCATCTGAAGGTCTATGATATTCTCCAGTGGAATCGCGCATCCATTTGTCATCCACAGAATACGCGCAAGGCCGTCGATTTTTTTCAGACGGCCGGTGATGGCGGCATATGTGCCGCCATCTTTCGTTTCATCGGGCTGAAACCAGGTGACGGTGATCTCCGGCTGTTCTGTGATATGCTCCAGCAGGATTGCCTGTTTGCGGTCCAATTCCGCTTTGGCATCCTCGCCCAGTTCGATCCGGCGGTCCGTCCGGCGGGCTGTTTCCGCAATGGCAGCTCCATAGCCGCTCAGAGCGGCGAAGGGGCTGAAAATAGCGGCCCGGTCCTGGATGGGCATCCGGGGATGCCTGGTGGAAGTGGGATGAGGGAGGTCCATGATAGCATCGTATTTCCCGCTCATGCGTGGTGTCCTCCAATGGTCTGATTCCGCTCCCTGGCCGTGGCGCCCTCCTCCAAATTCATCCCCCTGAGGATGGCGTTCTTGCCGTAGCGTTTCTTGATGCCCAGCACAGTTTCCTGAATTTTTCTCTCCCTGGCATGGGCGGCCTCGTCCGCTTTTTTCTGCCTTGCCTTTTCGGTGTAATCCGTGAACAGGTCCATCTGCTCGCATTCGCCCTCCCGGGGGGCAATGCGCTCATCCAGCAGTTTGTTTGCGCTGATGCTCAGGCGGCGGATCAACAGCGTTTGATCCACGATTCGGTCGTAGAGAGCCGCGGCTGCTTTCTGCAAATCGCTGGCCGAGGAGGTGTAGATAAAATGCTCCGTACCCACAGCGTGCTTAGGGATTTTCCGCCCGTAGCGGTCGGTGGCCACTGGGCCGCGGTAGCTCCGGCTCCGCTGAGGGTCGGTCAGGTTCTCGATGTCGTAGCCCACTGTGAGCACCAGCTGATTGGTCGCCAGGCGCCTGTCGACCAACTCCAGGGCCAGGGCGTCCGCCATCTCCCGCACCACCAGCCGGGCCTTGTCAAAGCCATAGGGGCACGGGAGCACCTGGCCGGAGACGATGCTCTTGTTCTCCGGCTGATAGGCTTTCACGTCCGCGATGGTGCAGGGCTCCCAGCCCCAGGCGTGGTCGATCAGGATCTCCGCATGGACCCCGAACAGTTTGTACAGCAGTTCCTCGTTCTGGTATTCGCCGGGCTTTCCAATGGAGCACCGGGCCACATCCCCCATGGTGTACATCCCGTTGGCCTCCAGCTTGGCGGCATAGCCCTTGCCCACCCGCCAGAAGTCGGTGAGGGGGCGGTGGTTCCAAAGCAGCCGCCGGTAGCTCAGCTCATCCAGCTGGGCAATGCGAACGCCGTGTTCATCTGCCGGGACATGCTTGGCCACGATGTCCATGGCGACCTTGGCCAGGTACAGATTTGTGCCCATGCCCGCTGCGGCGGTGATGCCAGTGGTCTTTAATATGTCCAGGAGGATGGTCCGGGTCAGCGCCCGCGCCGACAGTTTGTAAGTGTCCAGATAATGGGTGATATCCATAAACACCTCGTCGATGCTGTAAGGATAGATGTCCTCCGGGGCGATATATTTGAGATAGACGCGGTAGATTTTGGTGCTCCAGTCAATGTAGCGGGCCATCCGGGGCGGGGCTACGATGTAGTCTAGCGCCAAGGATGGGTCGCTCTGCACCGCTGGATCGTGCCAGGAGGAGCCGGTGAACGTGTGGCCTGGAAGATTTTGCTGCCGCTTGGCGTTGACCTCGGCTACCCGTTGGACCACTTCAAACAGCCGGGCACGGCCCGCGATCCCGTAGGCTTTAAGAGCGGGGGAGACGGCGAGGCAGATCGTCTTTTCCGTGCGGCGTTTGTCGGCCACGACAAGGTTGGTGGTCATGGGGTCCAGGCCGCGCTCCACGCATTCCACGCTGGCGTAAAATGATTTCAGATCGCAGCAAAGATAAGTCCGTTCGTTCAAGCCTCCCACGCTCCCTTCGTGATTAGTATATCACGGCTGCAGTCCGGTTATTGGGTCTTTCTCAACACACCTCTCCCGCCGGATCCACTCCCCAAGTCCTCCAGGAGTTCCTTCCCGTCTCCGCTGAAGATATGAAAGTGAACATGCAGGCGTTCTGCCAAGCTCTGCTGTACCACCTTCTGGGCGAGCTGGAAAATAAACTTCAAAAGGCAAATACAACAGGGGGAGGCGCTGGTGATAGAGAGCAATGTGGCCCGCCTTCAGAGACAGCGATATCAAAACCGCACCGAAGGATTCGGTGCGGTTTTTGCTGTAGCCTCTCAGGTATTGGGGGACGTTGTTTTAATCCCGGGTATCCTTAAGATCCCTTTGGGCGCATATCTTTCGAAAGGGAAGGAATCACCCCCCGTTTTTTGCCTTGTACGCCTCACCCCAGTTCCACATAGCGTCCAAAATGGGCTTTAAGCTGCGGCCAAGGTTGGTTAAGGTGTATTCCACCCGGGGCGGCACCTCCGGATAGACCGTGCGGGTGAGCAGGCCGCTCTGCTCCATCTCCCGGAGCTGGGCGGTGAGCACCTTTTGACTGACAGTACCAATGGACTTTTTCAGCTCCCCAAATCGCTTTGTTCCCGGCATCAAGTCTCGGAGGATCAGTACTTTCCATTTATCGCTGATCAGCATTAGCGTGGTCTCCACCGGACAGGCGGGGAGTTCCTTTGCGGCGACCGCCATCACAATCCCTCCTTGCTCTATGTGTTTTCTATGAGCGGTACATACCTATTCTACTGTACCACCCGATTTGGTGTCAAGGTTCCATCCGATTTTCAAGAATGTTTGAGGCGGTCAGGCTGGGCGGCGAGAAGCTGACGTATGGAAGCAATCTAAGGTTACTAACTGGTAACTATACCACAATATTGTGCGTACTTTTCAAGCATGAATTGTGGCGTTACAATAGGACCATCAAGAAGGAGCCCACATCTTAGAACATTATTTTAGGAGGTAACAACCATGAACGAAGTCGTGAAATTCCTGAACGAGAACCCTGTGCAGTATTTGGCCACTGTGGGCCGGGACGGGAAGGCCAAGTGCCGCCCCTTCATGTTCGCCGGTGAGAAGGACGGCAAGCTGTGGTTCTGCACCAACAACACCAAGGACGTGTACAAGGACATGCAGGCCAACCCCAATATCGAGGTCTCGGTCTCCAGCCCCACCTATGCCTGGATTCGGCTGAATGGCAAGGCGGTGTTTGAAAACAACATGGCGGTCAAGGAGATGTGCATCCAGAACCCCATCGTCAAGAGTCAGTATCAGACCGCCGGCAACCCCATCTTCGAGGTGTTCTATCTGGACGGCGCCCACGCGGTCATCGCCGACTTCTCCGGCAACCCGCCCCAGGAGTACAGCCTGTAAGCAATGCAGCCGGATCAGATCAAAGTCTTCAAGGCGGAACAGAAGTCCGCACCGGCGGCACCGTCTGCAAGCTGCAAGGCATGAATCGGTGCAATCCCGATAGCGGCGGTCACAGGCCGGATGAGAGCAGATGAAAAAGGCTCTGGAGTTTTGGGACTCCAGGGCCTTTTTGCTCTTCCAGATATAAGAAGTGTCATCTATAAAACTATGAAAAGCAAGCGATTTATCGCAAAACCCGGCGCCGTCACCGGGATGCCGGGCGCGCGCTCCGCCGTCCTCAAGGCAATCAATGTGCCGCTGCCCTTCGCACCCACATTTTCGAAGTTGACCTCTCAGAGTTGCCCGCCCTGTTTGCCGGTTCCCGGCGGCAAAAGGCGTGCTTTTGGCCCCCTGGGACTACAGCAAAATGCCGCAATATGCTGGGGCCTCCTAACCGAGTCTGCCAGCCTCATCGACAAGGGCTTTGGTACCCATATTTTGGAGGCTCTGCCAGGGACCAAACAACCCAATAGACAGTCCCTGAAGCTGCCGGTGATTGTCAGCGGCTTGATTACCGACGGATGCCAGCAGGTGCTGGCCGGGTAGTGATGGTTTCCTTTTGGTAACCAGGGCACAATATTGTGCGTACTTTACGGCGGCTCCGGCAGGGATTACAATAGTCACAGAACCAAAACCAGGAGGTGCGGCCCTATGACCACCGCAGAGATTTTAACGATTTTGCAGCGCGACATCCACTCTGCCGTCTTTGCCACGCTGGACGGTCAGGGCCTGCCCCAGACCTGCGTCATTGATTTGATGCTCTCCGACGGGGACGGCCTCTATTTTCTCACCGCGAAGGGCAAGTCCTTCTATGACCGGCTCATGGCCCGGCCTTTTGTGGCCCTGTCCGGCATGAAGGGGCGGGATACCCTCTCCACCGTGGCCATTTCCCTGCGGGGGGCGGTGCGGAACATGGGGAAAGAGCGGCTGGGGGAGATTTTTGAGAAGAACCCCTACATGGCCAAGATCTACCCCGCGGCAAAGAGCCGGCAGGCCCTGGAGGTGTTCCAGATCTACAGAGGGGAGGGGGAGTATTTCGACCTGTCCCAGCAGCCGCCCTTCCGGCAGAGCTTCTCTTTTGGCGGCCAGGCGGTCCACCAGACCGGCTACCGGATCAACGCGGAGAAGTGCATCGGCTGCCAGGGGTGCCGCAGCGTGTGCCCCTCGGGCTGCATCAGCAATACCATCCCCCGCGTGATCGACGCGAGCCACTGCATCCACTGCGGCAACTGCTTTGGCATCTGCCCGGTGAAGGCGGTGGAGAAAATTTCTTGAGTTTGGGAGGCGCGACACATGGACCGCAGGGAACAATTACAGTATTTGAATCAAAGCCTCCTGACCGAGATGCCCCGGTACCAACGGCAGGCGGAGGCCTGCCCGGCGGATGATGCCGCCCAGCGGCGGCTCCTCCGTGCGTTGATGAATGTCCGGCCGCCCCTGCCAATATCGGCGGGATTTCTGGAAATCCAGGACGCCCTTCTCTCGGCTGAAACGAGGGAAAAGGGCGTAGTGGATGGAAATACGCTCCCATCCGTTCCATCCGATCCCCGCCTGGTGATCTGGCAGGGGGATATCACCCGCCTGCGGGTGGACGCCATCGTCAATGCCGCCAACTCCGTCCTGCTGGGGTGCTTCGTCCCCTGCCACGGATGTATCGACAACGCCATCCACTCGGCGGCGGGGCTCCAGCTCCGGGATGAGTGCAGCCGGCTCATGGCGGCCCAGGGCCGCCCGGAGCCAAACGGCCGGGCCAAGCTGACAAAGGGCTATAACCTGCCGGCCCGCTATGTGCTCCATACTGTGGGGCCCGTTATACAGGGGCGGGTAACGGAGCGGGACCGGGAGGAGCTGGCCTCCTGCTACCGCTCCTGTCTGGAGCTGGCGGCGGAGCGCGGCCTAAAGAGCGTGGCCTTTTGCTGTATCTCCACCGGGGAATTCCACTTTCCAAATCGGGAGGCAGCGGAGATCGCCGTTAGAACCGTGAAAGAAGTTCTGAATGAGCGAGCTGCTCCCATCAAAAGGGTGATTTTCAATGTTTTCAAGGATCATGACGCGGACATCTACCGCAGCCTCCTCGCATCCCGTTGAGAAACTGCGGGAGGCGCTGTATGCGGCAGACGCGGTGGTAGTCGGGGCGGGGGCGGGGCTCTCCGCCTCTGCGGGGCTGACCTACTCGGGGGAGCGGTTTGAACGGTACTTCGGTGACTTCCAGGCCAAGTACGGCATCCGGGATATGTACTCCGGCGGTTTCTATCCGTTTGACAGCCTGGAAGAACACTGGGCCTGGTGGAGCCGGCAGATCATGGTGAACCGCTATGAGAAGGCGCCAGGCCCGGTATATGATGATCTCCTGCGCCTGGTTCAGGACAGAGATTACTTTGTTCTCACGACCAATGTGGATCATCAATTCCAGCTGGCGGGCTTCGACAAAAAGAGGCTCTTTTACACCCAGGGGGACTATGGCCTGTGGCAGTGCGCTCAGCCCTGCCATCCGGAGACCTATGACAACGAGGAGATCGTCCGCAGAATGTTCACGGAGCAGAAGGATATGCGGGTCCCCTCTGAGCTGGTGCCATATTGTCCAAAGTGCGGCCGCCCCATGACCATGAACCTGCGGTGCGACGGCACCTTTGTCCAGGATGAGGGCTGGTATGCCGCCCAGCGCCGGTACCACGATTTTCTCCGCCGGCATAAGGGGGCGCGGGTGCTGTTCCTGGAGCTGGGGGTGGGCGGCAATACCCCAGTGATTATTAAGTACCCCTTCTGGAAGATGACGTATGAGAACCAAAACGCCACATATGCCTGTATCAATCAAGCGGATGCGTATGTCCCGCAGGGGATCCGAAAGCAGGCGGTCTGCATTGCGGAAGATATTGGAGCGGTCCTGAACCGGCTTCCAACGCCTCAATGTGGCGAGTAGCGCAAGGTGAAAAGCGCCGGCCGCCGCGCAAGAGTACCTTGCCGTTTGCTTTATGCCATCCCACTGCTTCCGTCTGTTCCATGCGGCTTTGCGGCTGAAAATGTGGTCAAAAACGCAAGCGCCCCGCCTGAACCGGCAAACCGTTGCCGGACAGGTGGGGAGCTTGCGTTTTTGTTTGCCTCTTCCGGCCGATGCCCTCAAAGCCAGGCGCTGTCTGGGACCATCTCATGTCCGCTCTCTCAGGAATG
>CALXCU010000016.1 GCA_944386885.1 uncultured Oscillospiraceae bacterium
CCCTACACCGCCGCGTTTCTACGGCGGCTGGGCTACCCGGTGGAGGAGGGGCTCCGCCCCTGCCTGGAGTACTTAAAAGGCCGCCTGGACCGGGCGGGGGGCTTTCCACACGAGATCGGGCTCTTCCTGGGCTATCCTCTGGCCGACGTGTTGGGCTTCTGCGCCCTGGGCGGCGCGTGCGCCAAGCTCTGCGGCTATTGGAAGGTCTACGGCGACGTGGAGTATGCCAAGGCCTGCTTCCGGCGCTTCGATGAGAGCCGCGCCTTCCTCTGCGGCGGCCTGAAAGAGGGCCGCAGCCTGATCCAGCTTCTGGCCGCGCGGCCAGGCAGGGCGGCCTGACGCCCCATCAAGAAAGGAGAATCGCAACATGCAGCTTGCAGTCATTTACTGGTCCGGCTCGGGCAACACCGAGCGCATGGCCCTGGCCGTGGCCGGAGGGGCCAAAGAGGCCGGCGCGGCCGTGGATCTGTTCCAGGTTTCGGAAATAGACGCCGCCAAGGCCGCCGGGTATGAGGCCCTGGCCCTCGGGTGCCCCGCCATGGGCGCCGAGGTGCTGGAGGAGAGCGAGTTCGAGCCCTTCTTCACCGGCCTGGAACCCAAGCTGGGCGGCAAGAAGCTGGCCCTCTTCGGCTCCTACGGCTGGGGCGACGGCCAGTGGATGCGGGATTGGCAGGAGCGGGCGGAACAGGCCGGCGCCAACCTGTGCCAGGAGGGCCTGATGGTCAATGAAGCCCCCGGCGAGGGCGCATTGAGCCAGTGCAAGGCCCTGGGCGCGGCCCTGGCCCGGTCCTGATCGGAATCCGTTCCGCCTCCAAAAAGAAAGCTGAGCTCCCCGTTTCCCCGCGGAAGCGGGATGCTCGGAGCGGATGAGCCTTTTGGGCTTCGGTTCGTCCGCTCCGCGCATCCTCCTTCTACTTCACTCACATCTCTTTTCTCCAAAGCAGCACAGACACAGCAAGCAACGTGAAAATGCCTCCGGCGGCCGCAACGCCGGGGGCGTTTTCCGTTTGTCTCATCCTGCTCTGGCGCCCGCTCCGCCGGGGCTCCTCTCCCCCGGGTCTGCCAGCGGGCAGACCGCCTTGCTGGCAGGCCCGGGCCATGGTATAATAACAACTATCAAGTGATTTCATTTGCAAGGCGAGGAGGTCTCATATGGAAGCCCTGTACGAGATGCGTGCCGCCCTAGGCCAGATTCTGGCCCGCCTGCGGGAGCGAATCTGTTTCAGTGACGTATGCTACTGGGGGATGGTATTTTTTTCCTGCTGCATGGCCATGAACCTCTCCTCCTGGCCGCTGCTGATCGCCTCCACCCTCTGGGCCCTCTTTCAGCCCGGGCGGCGGCAGACTACGAACCCTGTTTGGGGGGTGACCATGGGGGCCTTCCCCCTGCTGTGCTACTTCTGGGGCGTGTCCCGCCTGCTTCTGCCCTGGTTCTTTTGGGTGGAGACCGCGGTCCTTCTGGCCGCTCCGGCGGTCTTTTTCCTGCTGCTCTGGCGGGCCCACGCCGGCCTGCTCCCCCGGCAGCGCCGGGCCCGGTGCCTGCGCGGGCTTTGGAAGGGGCTCTTCCCGCTCTATGCCGGAACCCTCACCGTTCTTGGCCTGTGCTTCTCTGCGGCCCTGGAGATCAACGCCGCCCTGGACGCCCGCAGCACCGTCACCATCACCCCATCCTCCAGCGCCGCGCTGGAGGGCGCCCAGGTCACTCCCGGCTCCTGGGACGCCATGACCGTGCAGGAGCGGCTGGACCTGCTTCAGGCCGTGCTGGAGGAGGAACAGAGCCGCCTGGCCCTCCCTCATCTGGAGCTGCTCAGCCAGGACATTGAGGAGGATGAGGTCCTGGCCCACTACAGCCGCACCCAGGACGGGCAGGCCGTCATCACCATCGACCTGGAGTATTTGGCCGTGTGCTCCTCCCAGCGGGCTCTGACCTCCCTGTGCCACGAGGCCCGCCATGCCTATCAGTACTATACGGTCTCCCTGATCGACTGGGACGACCCCGCCATCGCCGCAAGCCCCTACTTCGCTACTGCCCGGAACTGGAAGGGAAATTTTGAGGGCTATACCTCTGGCCTGGACGACTATGCAGGCTACTTCACGCAGTCCATTGAGTTGGACGCCCGGGATTACGCCGATCGCCGGGCCGAGTACTACCTGTATATCCTGGAGACAGGCATCCGCCCCGCCTCTCCGCCCCAGGGGGAGGCGGCCGGCTGAGGCCCGGCCCGGCGGCAGGGTCTTAACCGGCGGCGGTCAACCGCTCCACAACCCTCCGGTCGGCGGGGCAGAATTCATACCCTGCCAGCTCCGGAAGAGCCGCCCACCGGAGGTCCTCATGTTCCAGCTTCTGTGGAACGCCCCCGGCCAGGGAGGCCCAGAAGCAGGTCAGGTGGATCCACACATCGGGATAGCGGTGGGTCACCTCCGCGCAGGGCCCTTCTATGGCCACCTCTACGCCCAGTTCCTCCCGGCACTCCCGCCGGAGGGCCTCTTCCGCCGTCTCGCCGGGCTCTACCTTGCCCCCGGGGAACTCCCACAGGAGCCCCCGGGCCTTATGGGCCGGGCGCCGGCAGATCAGCACCCGCTCTCCATCCCGAATCACAGCCGCCGCCACCTCCAGCGGCCTCTCTCCCGGCTTGCGCTCCAGGGGAAAGCGCCCCTCGAACCGGTCCAAAATGTCCGCCAGCCGCCCGTCCAGGTAGGTCCGGGCCGTCCGCCCGATCTCCTCCGGCACGCCGTAGTAGGCCCCCGCGATGGCTCCCGTGATGGCGGCCAGGGTATCGCTGTCCCCGCCCAGGGAAATGGCGTTGCGGATGGCGTCCTCAAAGCTGCCGGATTCCAGGAAAGCCTCCACGGCCGGGGGCACGGTACCCTGGCAGGTCTCGTCAAACCGGTAGGCCGGCCGGATCTGGTCTAAGGTCAGGTCCAGGGGATAGTAGTCCGCCCGGCACCGGGCCGCAAGCTCCGTTTTATCCGCGCCTTGAAGGGCCAGCCAGGTGAGCACCGCCGTGGCCTCCGCCCCCTTGATTCCCTCCGGGTGGTCGTGGGTGACCTCCGTCACCTGCCGGGACAGGCGCTTGACCTCCTCCAGAGAGCGGGCCGCGTAGGCCACCGGGCTCACCCGCATGGCCGCGCCGTTTCCAAAGCTGTGGTAGGGCCTGGGGCAGTCCCCGTACATCCACGCATAAAACCGCCCGCCGTACCCGCACTCCGGGTAGGGCTGTCCCACTGTGCGCATCCAGCGGACCGCCTGCTCCCCCAGGTCGGAGAAGTCCACCCGGCTCTCCAGCAGAGCCTGGGCCACCGCCAAAGTCATGATGCTGTCGTCCGTGGGAAAGCACCCCGCGGAGAAGAGCGGAAAATCCTTGGCGCGGTGGTTCTGGAATTCATACACCGAGCCCACAATATCCCCAACGATCGCACCGAACATGCCGTTTCCTCCCTATGGATGTAGTCTTCTCCAAAAGTATAGCGGCTTTTCACGCCGGACGCAAGAGCGCTCCCGGCGGCCCCTTGGCGGGAGCATAGAAGAAAGGCGGGCCCTTACGCCCGCCTTTTCCGATGCGTCTCAGCGGCCCTCCAGCAGCTCCCCGGCAATGGCGTCGGCCTCCGCCTGGACCTGCGCAAAGTCCACATGGGGGTTGTAGAGCCCCTCCAGCGCGTCGTGCATGGCCTTGGCCTGCGCCATGGCCTCCACCGCCTCCTCCACCAGGGCCTGGACCACCCGGCGGGCAAAGCGCAGCCGGGATTTGTTCCGGCGCAGGGCCTCCTGGCCGGCCATGGCGTCCAGCCGCAGGCGGCGGTATGGCCGCCGGCCTGCATAGGGCCGCTCGCTGCTGCTGGTGACAAAGCCCAGGGACAGCTCCGGGATGAGCAGGTGGAGCATCCGCTCGGGGGCCATAGGGTCCGGGCAGACGATCACATCATATCCGGCGGCCATGGCCCCCGCAGCCAGGGCGGAGAGCAGGACGTGGGCGAGCCCGTAGTGGTCCCAGAGCTCATAAATCCGGCTGCACAGGGCCTCCACCGTGCCGAAGAGGCACAGCTCCCCCTGACAGGAGACGGCATTCAGGAAGCGCTGCACCGCTTTTCCCGGCTCCCCGCCGGTCTTTTTGCACTCCCGGGAGAGGATCCCCGCCGCCCGGCGCCGGAGGCGCTCCTCCACCGCCGGCGTGATGAGGAGGGCGCGCATGTCCCCGCGGATCTCCTCCGCCGCCCGCAGGCAGCGGTAGGCCCGCCGGTAGCAGTCCCCATAGCCCTCCATGGCCTCCTTCAGCTCTCCCCGGATGGCCTTCAGGGCCGGGGTGTCATAGCACGAGCCCAGGTTTACATAGCGCTCCAGAATGCCCGGCTCCTGGGGTTCCACCACGTGGGGAGCGGTGGCATCCACAATGGCCGCCCCCAGGCGGGGGGCCGCAATGGCGTCCAGGGAGTCCGGGTCCCCGGAACAGAGGATGTACTCCACCGGCTCCCCCGCCTCTTCCAGGCGCTGGGCCACCCGGCGCATCAGGGTGGACTTGCCGCAGCCCGGCCCCCCCTTCAGGAGGAAATAATCCTCCGCCTTCTCCCGGTCGATGAGCTGGTCGTAGAGCGAATAAAAGCCCTCCGGGGAATTGGCTCCCAGAAAAAAGCGGACCTGCGGTTGTTCCGTCATGAAAGACCCTCCAATCTCTTGTCGTTACGTCTTACCATATGCCGGAACAAAAGGGGCGGTGCGCCCAAGAACTTGTCCGCCTTTTCTTTACGCCGCCCCGGGAACATGGTACAATCAAGGGGAGGTTCCTCCTGTTTTGGAGGCCATCATCCTCGTAGGAGGTATTTCCATGAAAAAATACTGCGCGGCCCTGGCCGCCCTGCTGGCCCTGACCCTGGCCGCTTGCGGCCCCGCCGCCCCAGAGCCCACCGCTTCTCCCACGCCGGAACCCACCCCGGAAGCCACGCCCTCCCCCACGCCGGAGCCCACCCCGGAGCCCTTGGTGGACCCGGAACTCACCACCCAGACCTTTTCCGAGAGCTACACTGCCAGCGACGGCACGGTGGTCCTCACCGTGAGCTATACGCTCCCCGACTTCGCCAACAAGGCCGGTTCCACCGCTCTCACCGCCATTGCAGACTGGTACACCGCCGAGGGGGAAGCCCTGCTGGAAAATGCCGCTCTCCGGTCCCAGGACGCGGTCAGCGACTATGAGATCTCCCAGGCGGCGGGCTACCCCTTTCAGGCCACCCTGGAGGAGATCACCTCCGAGCTGACCTATCAGAGCGAAGGGGTGCTCAGCTTCCGGCGGGAGTTCTATGTGAGCACCGTAGGGGCGGCCCACCCCACCGTCATGCGGATGAGTGAGCAGTTTGACCGCACCGACGGGAGCAAGCTCACCTTTACGGACTGCTTTTCCGACGGCCTCGCCGCCGCCGGCGCGGCCTATGAGGCCCTGCTCCAGACCGGAGAGATTTCCGATCTGGTCTCCTCCGGCGCCCTGACCGCCGAGCAGCTGGAAGCCGCCTTTCAGCCCGACCACTTCTATCTGACCCAGGAGGGGTTCGTCTTCTGGTTCCAGCCCGGAGAGCTCACCGGGGCATCCAACAGCCCCATCGAGGCCACCGTGCCCTATTCTGCCTTGGAGGGATATCTACAGCCATGGATCACAAACGACTGAGCGAGCACGCCACCCTTCCCATGACCATCGAGGGCTATGCCGCCGACGGCGACGGCGTAGCCCGTCCGGAAGGTCAGGTGGTCTTTGTGAAGGGCGCGGTCCGGGGGGAGACCTGCCGGGTCTATCTGGACAAGGTGGGCCGCAGCGCCGCCTGGGGCCATGTGGTCGGAGTGGAGAGCCCCTCCCCCGCCCGGGTGGAGCCTGACTGTCCCTATTTCTCTGCCTGCGGCGGGTGCTGCTTCCGTCACATGACCTACGCCGAGGAGCTGGAGGCCAAGCGCGCCCGGGTGCGGGACGCCTTGGAGCGCATTGGCGGAGTGCCCGTGCCGGAGCTGGAGATCCTGGGGGCGGAGCACACCCTCCGCTACCGGAACAAGGCCCAGTTTCCCGTGGCAGAGGGGCCCTGCATCGGTTTTTATCAAAAGCGGACCCATGCCGTGGCCGACGTGGCCGACTGCCTCCTCCAGAGCGAGGCCGCTGCCCGGCTCCGCGCCGCCGCCAAGGATTGGATGACCCGCTTTCACATACCCGCCTATCAGGAGCGCAGCGGGAAGGGCCTGGTCCGCCACGTCTATGTACGCACCAACCGGCGGGGAGAGTCCCTGTTCTGTCTGCTGGTCAACGGCCGGAAAGTCCCCCATGAGCCGGAGCTGGTCTCCGCACTCCGGGCGGCTGAGCCCGGTCTCACCGGTGTGCTGCTGGGCGTCAACGAGAAGCGGAATAATGTCATCCTGGGGGACTCCTACCGGACGCTCTGGGGGCGGGACTTTCTGGATGACCACCTCTGCGGGCTCACCTTCCGCCTCTCTGTCCCCTCTTTTTATCAGGTCAACCCCGATCAGACGGAGGTGCTCTATCGAACGGCAGCGGAATTTGCCGGCCTCACCGGGGCGGAGACCCTGCTGGACCTCTACTGCGGCATCGGCACCATCGGCCTTACGATGGCCGCCCAGGCCAAGCAGGTCATCGGAGCTGAGGTGATCCCCCAGGCCGTGGAGGACGCCCGGCAGAATGCCCTGCGCAATGGGATCTCCAACGCCCGTTTTCTCTGCGGCGACGCTGGGGAGGCCGCTCGGAGCCTGGCCGCAGAGGGCCTGCGCCCGGATGTGGTCTGCATGGACCCGCCCCGGAAAGGTCTCTCCCCCGACGTGGTGGAGACCGTGGCCGCCATGGCCCCCCGGCGCATCGTCTACGTCTCCTGCGACCCCGCCACTCTGGCTCGGGACCTTGCCCGTTTCCGCCCCCTCGGCTACTGCCCTGCCAAGATTTTGGCCATCGATCTGTTTCCAAGGACAAGCCATGTGGAGACGGTATGTCTTTTGTCCAAACTTAATGTAAAGGAACATATCGAGGTTGAGTTGGATATGGACGAGCTGGATCTGACAACAGCGGAGAGCAAGGCCACTTATGAGGAAA
>CALXCU010000017.1 GCA_944386885.1 uncultured Oscillospiraceae bacterium
AAAAGCCTTGCCGTGGCGGGCCTCGTCGCGGGCCATCTCATGCACGGTGTCATGGATGGCGTCCAGGTTGAGCTCCTTGGCCTTCTTGGCCAGCTCGAACTTGCCGGCGGTGGCGCCGTTCTCGGCGGCCACACGCATCTCCAGGTTCTTCTTGGTGGAGTCGGTCACCACCTCGCCCAGAAGCTCGGCGAACTTGGCGGCGTGCTCGGCCTCCTCATAGGCGGCCTTCTCCCAGTACAGGCCGATCTCGGGGTAGCCCTCCCGGTGGGCCACGCGGGCCATGGCCAGGTACATGCCGACCTCAGTGCACTCGCCCTGGAAGTTCTCGCGCAGGCCCTGCAGGATCTCTTCGGGAGCGCCCTGGGCCACGCCCACCACATGCTCGGCAGCCCAGGTCTTTTCAGCGGACTGCTCCACGAACTTCTCCTTGGGGGCCTTGCAGATGGGGCAGATGTCGGGGGCGGACTCGCCCTCATAGACATAACCACAGACAGAGCAGACGAACTTCTTCATAATAAATTCCTCCTACTTCATTTCAAATACATTGAACAAAGGTTCATGGGCTTCTTAATCAGTAATGATTACTATTTACAGTTATTAAGATACCACGGCAGCCGCAGTTCGTCAAGTGTTTTTTTCGCTTTTTTCAAAAAGATTTTCACCTGCCAGCGGGGCGCTGAGCTTACCCAGAGCTTCTATGACTTGCTCCCGGGCATACAGGGCGTTGAGGACCTCCAGCAGAGCATTGGCGCTCAGGTGGGCGGGCAGATCCAGTGCGTCCAGAAGGGCCTTTCGCTTCTCGGCCGAACCAGGTCCGCCGGACAGGCCCAGGACGAAGAGGTCGGCTTTGGTAAGCGGGGGAGAGATAGGGGCGGCGGCAGCCTCTTCGCCGAAAAAGGTGGCCCCTGCCCGGCGCAGGGCGGCCTCCAGCACTTCCGGACGCATGCCCTCCACCCCCAGCTTGCCCTCCTTGCCGCCCTTGCGCTTGCGGCGCTCTTTTCCGTAGATGTCAGGAATATAAGCCTGCTTGACTTGTTCGGGTGGAATACTGCCCTTGAGAAAATTACGGATCACAAATCCGGCCCCGTCCGGGTCGGTGAAGACGATAAGCCCCCGCTGCTCGGCCAGGCGGCGCAGGAGGGAGAGGCGCTCTTCGTCCTTAAAAATCCCAAACCCCCTCGTTTCGATGATAACGGTATCCACCACCTGAGAGAGGGTGTTCTTGTCATAGCGGCCCTCTACCACGATGGCCTCCCGGATGCGCAGCATAGCCTTCCTCCTAAATAACAAACGATAAACGATAGTCTCGATTTACTCTTGGGCCGGGGTGGCCAGCTCCATGAGGAGGGCCACCAGCAGCTCCTCCCCATCGGCGCCGGTGGATTTCATAGCCAGGTCCACCTCGCCGCAGCGGATCACCGCCCGGCGGCACCAGGGCAGGGAGAAGCGCTTAGCGGCGTTCATGAGCTTTTCAGCGGGGTAGGAGTTGCGCATCCCCCAGAGCTCCATGAGATAGGCCGCACTCTTGCGCCCCTCCAGGCACAGCCGGGCGGAGTAGAGCTGCCGCAGCTGCTTGCCCAGCACGGCCAGGAGTTTGATGGGGGCCTCCTGCATGTGAAAGAGGTCCCCCAGCACCGAGGCGGCCCGGTCAAAATTCCCCGCGGCGATGGCGTCGGTCATCTGGAAGACCACCGCGTCCAGCTGGGGAGTGGCCACCGCGTCGATATCCGCCCGGGTGACCCGGTGGCCCTTGGCGTAGGCCCCAATCTTCCCGATCTCCGAGATAAGGCCGTTCATCAGGTCTCCGCACAGGAACATGAGGTACTTGGCGTCCTCGGTGCCGATGTCGTGGTCCAGGGCCCGGAAGCGCCGGGAGATCCAGTCCACCAGGTCGTTCTGGCCCTGGCGGTTGAAGGCCACCACCCGGCCCTTCTCCTTGATGACCCCGGCCAGCTTGGTGCGGGCGTCGGCCTTGTATTCCAGGATGTCGTAGACAAAGACCAGGCACACATAGTCGGGCAGGTCGGAGAGCACCCGTACCAGAGCTTCCTTATCCCCCTTAAAGAGGTCGTAGTCGCTGACGACGATCAGGGTGCGCTGGCTCATCATGGGTAGGCAGTCCACCAGCTCCTGGAGTTTTTTTACGTCAAATTCCTTCCCGGACAGGGTGTGGAGGTTAAATTCCTCCATCCCGGCGGGCAGGAGCTTTTTTTTCATCTCTCCCAGGTAGTAGTCCCGCAGATAGGACTCCTCCCCGTAAAAGATGTACAGAGGGGCCAGGGCGCCCGTCTTCAGGTCCTGCTTGAGGGCCTTCAGGGCGGAGGCGTCGGCCTTGGCTTTGGGGGGCATGGGGATCACTCCTTTGGCGGGGACACGGCATCCGCTCAGGCGATGCGGAAGGCGATGTGTCCCATCAGCTGTGTGGTATAGACGGCGCACCCGGCCGACTCGAGGCGGGCGAGAGTCTCCCAGGCGGGGTGGCCGTAAGTGTTGTAGCCCACCGAGATGGCGGCGTATTCCGGCGCGATGGCGTCCAGCAGGGCCTGAGAGGTGGCGTATTTGGAGCCGTGGTGCCCCGCCACCAGGATCTCCGTGGGGGGCAGGTCCCCGTATTTTACCAGGCGTCCCTCAATGACCGAATCCATGTCGCCGGTGATGAGGGCGTCGGTCTCGCCCCGGGTGCACAGAACGGAGAGCCCCTCCTCGTTGGTCTCCCCAGCGCCCAGGGGCCGGTAGAGGGTGAGCTCTGCCCCGTCCAGGGTCAGGCGGCTGGTCTCCTGGAGAAGACAGACTTCCGTCCCCGCCGCCTGGGCCAGCGCCAGCAGCTCTTGGCGGAGGGGGTCCTCCTCCGCCACGTCGGGGGCGATCAGTAAGCCCACCTCCATCCGGGCGAGCAGCTCCTCCACGCCGTTGGTGTGGTCGGTGTGGTAGTGGGTGAGCACCAGCACATCCAGCCGGGTGTGGCCGGTGGACTGGAGGTAATCAGCGGCGACATCCCCCGGGTCGGTGAAGCTGCTCCCGCCGCAGTCCACCAACACTGCCTGGCGGGGTGTTGTGATGGCCACGCTCTGGCCCTGTCCCACATCTAGGACGGCTAGGGCCAAGGGACTCTGCCCGGCGGCGGCCGCCGAGGCCAGCAGGGCGGCGCACAGGGTACAGGTCCCTGCGCAGGCGGGGAGGAGCAGGCGGGAGCGGTCCCTCCGCCAGAAAAAGCCCAGCAGAAGGAGCAGATATGCCAGAAACAGCCAGACCTTCAGCAGCACGCCGTCCAGAGAGACAGCGGCCAGCGGGAGCCGGGAGAGCAGTTCCGCCGCCCAGAGCACAAAGCGGGCGGGCAGGGCGCACACCGCCCCCAGAAGCTGCCCCAGAGCGGGGGAGAGGAGGGCGGCAGCCCCGGCCAGGAAGCCCCCGCCGAAGGCCAGGGATACCGCCCAGAGGGTGAACAGATTGGCCAGGGGGCTGATGAGGGAGAGGGTGGAAAAGGTAAAGGCGGTCAAAGGGGTGGTAAAGGCCAGCGCGCCCAGGGTGGTGGACACCGAGGCGGCAAAAAAGCGCCAGGCGGAGCATCCCAGCCGGCCCGCCCGGCCGGGATGCTCCGGGAGCGAGGCGGTCCAGCGGCGGTAGAGGGCGGAGGAGAAGCAGCAGATGCCCGCCACCGAGGCGAAGGAGAGCTGAAGCCCCAGAGAGGCGGCGGCATAGGGGTTTTGGAGCAGCAAGAGAGCCAGCGCCAGGGAGAGCGAGGTGGGGGAGTCGGGCTCCCGCCCCAAAAGCGGGGCCAGGAGGAGCAGGGCCTGCATACAGGCGGCCCGCACCACCGGGGGCGTGAAGCCCACCATAGCCGCGAAGAAGAACATGAGCGCCAGAGAAACCACCGCCGTCCGGCGGCGGTGCTTTCCGAAGATCCGCATGGCAAACCCACACAGGAAGGACACGTGGAGCCCGGATACCGACACCACATGGGCCAGCCCCACCCGCTGGAAGGCGGAGTAGGCCGGACCCTCCAGGCCGCTCCGGTCCCCGGTGACCAGCCCCACCACCAGGGGCGCGGCGCCGCCGGGGAGGGCGCTTTCCAGGGCCTCCTGCCACAGCCTGGCCCACCGCACCGGCCAGAGGGTAAGGGGGACGGTCTCCGCCGGGGTGAGGACCGGCGTGTCCTGGACGCTGGCGGTGAGCCAGATACCGCGGGAAAAGTAAGAATCGCTCTCCTCTCCCCGCAGGCGGTTGGCCAGGCGGAAGCGGGCCGAGCCGGAGAGAAGGTCCCCCGGCTCCGGGAGGACCTCCAGAGCCTCCCCGTCCACATAGAGCAGAGCCTTCCGGGTGATCCCCTCCGCGGTCAGGCGGGCCTCCACCGAGTAGCCGCCGTAGGCGGTCTCCCGGGGATAGCCGGTGACCAGGGCGGAAAAGGGACCTTCCATCCCATCCAGGGCCGCGGCGGGGCGGACCTGCCGGACCTGGGCCAGGCCGGTCCAAAGCAGGCCCGCCGCCAGACCGAAGAGGATCAGCCGGGCCCGCAGGGCCCGCCTTCCCCGGAGCGGGAGCCAGAAACTCCCCGCCCCGCCGGCGAGCATACAAAGCCCCAGGGGCGCCAGCCCGGCGGCGGGCAAGAGGTAGACCGCCAGAAAGACCGCCGCGGAGAAAGCGGCACAGGCCCAGCAGAGCTTACGCACCGGTTCCGGCGGGGGTATCCGGACTGCTGGGAGGCTCCGGCGCCCCGTCCTCCCGCAGGTCGGCCTCCGTGAAGGCCATGAGCTCCTCCCGGGTGGGCTGGGAGAGCTTGGCCACCCGGTCGGCCTGCCGGGCCACCGCCTTCTCAAAGAGGTTGCGTACATCCCGGGCGTTCCCGAAATTCTCGTCCCGGTTGTCGTAGAGTTCCTGAAGGGTCTTGGCGGCATAGGCCTCGGCGGAGGAATCCAGGACATAGCCGTTCTTGGCGCACATAGAGCGCAGGATCTCCAAGAGCTGCCCGGCGTCGTAGTCGTCGAAGTAGAAGTACTTGTTAAAGCGGCTCTCCAGGCCGGGGTTGGCGTGGATAAAGCGGCCCATGAGCTCGGTATAGCCGGCGACGATGACGATCAGGTCGTCCCGGTGGTCCTCCATATTCTTGAGCAGCACCTCGATGGCCTCCCGGCCAAAATCGTTGGGGCTGTCGGCATTCACGAGGGCATAGGCTTCGTCAATGAAGAGCACCCCGCCCAGGGCCTTCTGCACCGCCTCGTTGGTCTTGATGGCGGTCTGTCCCACAAAGCCGGCCACCAGGCCGGAGCGGTCCACTTCCACCAGCTGCCCCTTGGAGAGCACCCCGATGGCCCGGTAGATCTGGGCCAGCAGCCGGGCCACAGTGGTCTTGCCGGTGCCCGGATTGCCCAGAAAGACCAGGTGGAGAGACATGGGGGGCACCGGCAGGCCGTGCTCCTCCCGAAGGCGGCGGACTTTCACCAGGTTAATAAGGCTCTTCACATCCCGCTTGACCTTCTCCAGGCCGCACAGGGCGTCCAGCTGCCCCAGAAGCTCCTCCAGAGTGGGCTCGGGGGTGGTTGTCTGGGGCTTCTGCGCCGGAGCGGCGCTGGCCGCTCCGGCCGCCTCTGGGGCGGGGGCGGGGGCCGTCTGGGGCGGAGGCTCCGGGGCCGGACGGCGGGTTACGAAGGACTGGGCGTCCAGGGGCGGCTTGTCCTGGGGCAGGCCGTCCCCGTCGCAGAGCTGATCCAGGACCTGGGCACAGTGCTGGGCGAAGTCGGCCTCCTCCTGGCTGACGCAGTCATCCACCGCCGCGAAGAGGAGGATCATCAGGGCGGTCAGCTCCCGGAAGCGCCGGGAGAGGTGGGAGCCTGAGACCTTGTCACAGGCGCGCATCCGGGCAAAAAAGCCGGGGACCTTGAAGCCGGGATACTCGCTCACGGCGGTGGAGAGCTCCCAGTACAAAATGGAGGGCACCGGGTTGCCCCGGGTATAGATGGCGTTATAATACTCCACATGGCGGGGGGTCAGGGCTCCGCCGTCCTGCTGCCACACCCCCAGGGCGCAGGCCCGGAAGAACACGTCCGCCTCCCGGCCGAAGCGCAGACGGAGAGCCCCGTCGCCGATCTGCCGCTGGAAGGCCCGCATGCCCTCTTCATACTGTTTGTGGACCGCCGCGGCGGTCATGGAACCGTTCAAATCGTCCACCTCATCCCAAAGAAATCACATTATCTCCATTATACTGGAATCCGTGCCGGGATGCAAGGCGGCCCTGCTGGTGGGAAGTCGACATAAAAAGTGAACATTCTGTGATATTTTGCCTGTGGGCGTTGACGGCTCCCGGCGAAGCGTGTAAAATGAAACAGAAAACAGTATGTCATTGGGAGGGACTTGTATGGCAAAACGACCGGCGGGAAACCGGAATCAGACCATCCACTGCGACATCTGCGGCGAGGATTACGCCGCTACCTATAAGCGCTGCCCCTTCTGCAACGGGCGGCCGCCCCAGGAGCAGGACGACAGCCGCCGGGGCAGGCGGGAGGCAACCAACACCCGGGGCGGCGGGTATACCACCCGGCCTACCCCTTTGCGCATCGCCATGACGGTGGTGTCCCTGGCCCTGATCGTGGCGGCGGTATGCATCGTGGTCTCCATCATCAAGCCGTTGGTGGATAAGGGCGACCCGGACGCGATTCCCTCCACCCTTCCCAGCGCGGCGCCCACCACCGCGGTGACCCCAACCCCGGCCGCCTCCGCCGCGCCCACCATCCCGCCGGATCAGACTGCCACCGGCCTGACCCTGGATCAGAGTGATTTTACCCTGAGCAGCGCGGGGGAGCGGGTCACCATCAACGCCACCTTCTCCCCGGCGGGCAGCGTGGGCTATGTGACCTGGACCAGCAGCGACCCCAACGTGGTGAGCGTGGATGAGAATGGCACGGTCACCGGCATTGGACGTTCCAACGGAGTGAGCAGCGCCACCATCACCGCCACCCTCACGGGCACCTCGATCTCGCA
The DNA here is from genome assembly GCA_944386885.1 of uncultured Oscillospiraceae bacterium. Classification (GTDB taxonomy): domain Bacteria; phylum Bacillota; class Clostridia; order Oscillospirales; family Oscillospiraceae; genus Pseudoflavonifractor_A. The sequence continues at coordinate 6,973 of CALXCU010000017.1, forward strand.
GTCCTGCACCGTCCGGTGCAGCTTTGACGCCCCCGCCGGCGGGGCGGACGCGGTATTGCCCTCTGCCACCGGCGGCGAGGGGACCGCGTCCGGCACCCTGAGCCTGAACCGGGAGGACTTCACGATGAGCACCACCTATCCCACCTTCCAGATGGAGGTCAGCGGCACCGACTCCACCCCCAGCTGGAGCATCGCGGACCCCTCGGTGGCCACCGTGAGCGACACGGGCCTGGTCACCCGGGTGGGCCGGGGCAGCACCACCCTCACCTGCACTGTGGATGGGCAGACCCTCACCTGCATTGTCCGCTGCAACTAAGAATTCCGCCCTGCCGGGCCGCTCTCCGTGCGGCCCGGCAGGGTTTTTCTTTCGCCAAAGAAGACCCCTTTGCCCTTGACACCCCGGCGGGGGCGTGATAATATACTATATCAGAAGCGTGAGGAACGGGAAAAGTAGCATCCCACCCAAGGGACAGAGAGGGCGCGCCGTCGGCTGAAAGCGCACCCCCGGCGGAGGATGTGAAGTGCGCCCGGGAGCGCGGGGCGTAATGGCCCCCGGCAGGCCGCCGTTACCGGCTGGACCGGTTGTTGGACCGGGGAGTGAATGCAAGAGTGGAACCGCGACGGAGACGCCGCCTCTTGTGCCCACAGGGGCATGAGAGGCGTTTTTATTTTTGCATGATTGGGAGGGGGAGCCATTATGACACGTCTCGGCGAGACGCTGGCGGCCTATCAGGCCCGCGATCCGGCGGCCCGGAGCAAGTTGGAGATCTTTCTCCTCTACCCCGGCGTCCACGCCACGCTTTATCACCGCTTGGCCCATTTTTTGTACTGCCATAACCTGAAATTCCTGGCCCGGGCTGTGTCCCAGTGGAGCCGCTTCTGGACGGGCATTGAGATCCATCCGGGGGCCAAGATCGGCCGGCGGTTTGTCATCGACCACGGCATGGGCATTGTCATCGCCGAGACCGCCGAGGTGGGGGACGACTGCCTCATCTATCACAATGTCACCCTGGGCGGCACCGGCAAGGACCAGGGCAAGCGCCACCCCACCCTGGGCAACAACGTGATGGTCTCCACGGGGGCCAAGGTGCTGGGTCCCTTCAAGGTGGGGGACGGGGTCCGCATCGCCGCCAATGCGGTGGTGCTCAAGGAGATCCCCCCCAACGCCACCGCCGTGGGCGTGCCCGCCCGGGTGGTGCGCATCGCTGGGCAGAAGGTGGACTACGCCACCTCGGTGGACCAGATCAGCGTCCCCGACCCAGTGCAGAAGGAGCTCCAGGCCCTGAGCTCCCGTCTGGAATTTGTGGAAAAACTGCTGGATGAGCAGTCCGGCCTGACGGACGCAGCCGGTGCGGAAACCAAATAGGAAAGGAAGGAGCCCCCAATGAAGCTCTATAATTCTCTCACCCGCCAGAAGGATGAATTCAAGACCCACACCCCCGGCCATGTGGAGATGTACACCTGCGGTCCCACGGTGTACCATTTCGCCCACATCGGCAACCTGCGCAGCTACCTCATGGAGGATGTGCTGGAGAAATACCTGCGCTATGCGGGCTACGACGTAAACCGGGTGATGAACATCACCGACGTGGGCCACCTGGCCAGCGACGCCGACACCGGCGAGGACAAGATGCTCAAGGGCGCCAAGCGGGAGCACAAGAGCGTCATGGAGATCGCCCAGTTCTACACCGACGCCTTCTTTGAGGACTGCCGGAAGCTCAACATCAAGCGCCCCGACGTGGTCCAGCCCGCCACCGGCTGCATCGGCGAGTATATCACTATTATCCAGGGGCTGCTGGACAAGGGTTACGCCTATCTGGCGGGGGGAAATGTGTACTTCGACACCTCCAAGCTCCAGCAGTACTATGTCTTCAACGACCACGACGAGGAGGACCTGGCCGTGGGTGTGCGGGAGAGCGTGGAGGAGGACCAGAATAAGCGCAACAAGGCCGACTTCGTCCTCTGGTTCACCAAGTCCAAGTTCGAGGACCAGGCTCTCAAATGGGACTCCCCCTGGGGGGTGGGCTACCCGGGCTGGCACATCGAGTGCTCGGGCATCTCCATGAAGTACAACGGCGAGTACCTGGACCTGCACTGCGGCGGCATCGACAACGCCTTTCCCCACCACACCAACGAGATCGCCCAGTCCGAATCTTACCTGGGCCATCCCTGGTGCCCCCACTGGTTCCATGTCCACCATCTGAACACCACCAGCGGCAAGATGAGCAAGTCCAAGGGGGAGTTTTTGACTGTCTCTCTGCTGGAAGAAAAGGGCTACGATCCCCTGGTCTATCGTTTCTTCTGCCTGCAGAGCCACTACCGTAAGGGCTTGGTGTTCTCCTGGGAGAACCTGGACAACGCCAAGGCGGCCTATGACAAGCTGATCGGCCGCATTGCCGCCCTGAAGGCCGATGCCCCCGCTGGGGCGGACGATGAACTGCGGCAGGAGCTGCTGCGGGAGGCCTTGCGGGCCGCCATGGACAACGACCTGCACACCTCTATGGCGGTGACGGTGCTCTACGACGTGCTCAAGGCCCCCATGAGCGACGGGGCCAAGCGGGCCCTCCTGGACGAGTTTGACCAGGTGCTGGGCCTGGGCCTCCTGGACCGGGCGGCCAAGGCCGCCGCCCCCAAGGAGGCCGCCGCCGGAGAGTCCGACCCGGAGATCGACGCCCTGGTGGCCCAGCGGGCCGAGGCGAAAAAGGCCAAAAACTGGGCGGAAGCCGACCGCATCCGCGACCAGCTCAAGGCCATGGGCATCGAGCTCAAGGACAGCAAAGAGGGCACCACCTGGACGCGGGTGTAACCATGTAGAATAGACCGCAGGCCCCTGGCGTGAACTGCGCGCCGGGGGCCTGTTTTTGTGTGCAGCCTGGGAAGAAACCAGTTCCGCCAGGCAGAGTCAAGGGCGCGGGGGACCGGTTTTTCCGGTCCCCCGCGCCTGGTTTCCTCAGGACAGCAGTCCCAGCCGCTCCAGCACCAGGGCGGCCTGCTCCCGGGTGAGGGCGCTCTGGGGGGCGGAGCCGTCCAGAACGCCATTTGTCTTGGCCTTCTCCCAGGCCCCGGCGGCCCAGCCGCTGGGGCCCAGAGCGGCGCGGCGGGCCAGGGCGGCGTCCAGCATGGCCTCGAATTGTTCCTGGGTCATCTCGTCTCCTCCTTCCAGGCGGGCCTTCACATCGGCGCGCAGGGTGTCCATACTCTTCCCGTGCTTGGGGAACCAGTGCATCACGTCGGCGTGGTTGCTGGCGAT
>CALXCU010000018.1 GCA_944386885.1 uncultured Oscillospiraceae bacterium
AGGAGCTGGGCGTGGACCTGCTCTGGCTCTCTCCGGTCTATGTCTCGCCCATGGTGGACCAGGGCTATGACATTGCGGACTACCGGCAGATTGACCCCCGCTTTGGAACGATGGAGGACATGGAAGCACTCATCCGGGAGAGCAAAAAGCGGGGGATGGCCCTGATCATGGACCTGGTGGTCAACCACTGCTCCGACCAGCACCCCTGGTTTCAGGCAGCACTTCGGGACCCGGAGGGCCGGTACGGCCGGTATTTTTACTTTAAGGAGGGGGTGGCCGGAGGACCGCCCAATAACTGGCGCAGCGCCTTTGGCGGAAGCTGTTGGGAACCGGTCCCCGGCCGGAACAACCTCTATTACTTCCACACCTTCGCCAAGGAACAGCCTGACCTGAACTGGGAACATCCCGAGCTGCGCCGGGAGATCTATGATATGGTGAACTGGTGGCTGGAAAAGGGAATTTCTGGCTTTCGGGTGGATGCTATCATCAATATCAAGAAAGACCTGAGTTGGCGCTCCGGGCCGCCGGACAGCCCGGATGGAACCTGCTCGGTTTTCCAGATGCTCCCCAAGACCAGAGAAATCGGCGCGTTTCTCGGGGAGCTGAAGGAAACATGCCTGACCCCTCACGGGGCCTTTACCGTGGGTGAGGTCTTTGATATTACCCGGGACCGCCTGTCTGAATTCGGCGGAGCGGAGGGCTATTTCTCCACCCTGTTTGATTTCGAACATTGTCTGGTCAACCAGACGGGCGTCCACTGGTATCAGCACCAGCCGGTGCGCTTCGGGCCCTGGCGGGAGGCGGTGTTCCGCGCCCAGGAGGAGGCCCAGCGAGGCGGCGTGTATCCTGCCAACCTCATCGAAAACCACGACCAGCCCAGAGGGGCCAGCTACTTTATTCCGGCGGAGGACTACGGATTTCACAGTATTACCGCTCTGGCCACCATTTCACTGCTGCTGCGGGGCATTCCCTTTCTCTACCAGGGGCAGGAGCTGGGAATGTGCAACTACCCCTTTGCTTCTCCGGAGGAGTTCGACGATTTGAGCACCCGGGAGCAGTATGCCCGGGCCCTGGCAGGGGGACAGACTCCGGAGCGGGCATTGGAGGTGTGCGCACAGTATAGCCGGGACAACGCCCGCACCCCCATGCAGTGGACGGGCGGGGCTGCGGCGGGCTTTACAATGGGAACGCCCTGGCTGCCGGTGAACCCAAATTATCCCACTGTCAACGCGGAGGTGGAGCAAGCCGACCCGAACTCGGTGCTCGCCTACTATAAAAAGCTCATTGCGCTGCGAAAGGACCCCGCTCTGGGCCCGGTTTTGGCCGAGGGGACCTTTGCGCCGGCCTACCGGGAGGAGAAGAGCGTGTTCGCCTACCGCCGGATTGCCCCGGAGGCGTCGTGCCTGGTGCTGTGCAATTACGCCGCCGCTCCATGCGACCTGGCGTTTGCGCAGCCCATTGGGCGGGTGCTGCTGAACAACTACCCGGAGCTGGCGCGGGAGTTGGGGAGTCTGCATCTGAAGCCCTACCAGGTGGTGGTGCTGGAACAGAGCGGACCGGATGCAAGAACGTAAAGCGGAGGCGGGGCGCAGGAGATTTCCTGCGCCCCGTTCTCATTGTACAAACATGGCGCGCGCCCTCCGGCGCATAGGCTGGAGGGGAGGTGATTTTTGTGGCAGAGAAGCACAAGCGTAAGGAGCGCTATCTCCTGGAGGTGCGGGGCGGCGCGGAGGATAAGACGGCCTGCCTGCGGGCCCTTCTGGCCGCCCTGCGGAGGAAAGAATGGTGAGGGGGAACCGGACGGCCCTCTATCTGCGCCTGTCCCGGGAGGACGGCGGAGGAGAAGAGGGGGGCAGCATCGCCAACCAGCGCGCCCTCCTGCGCGCCTACGCCGGGGCGCCTGGACTGGAGGTGGCGGGGGAGTATGTGGACAGCGGCTGGTCGGGGACCCGGTTTGACCGGCCGGCCTTCCGGCGGCTGCTCTCCGATGTGGAGGCCGGAGCGGTGGATATCGTCCTCACCAAGGACCTGTCCCGTCTGGGCCGGGATTACATTACGGCCGGGCAGTACGCAGAACTCTATTTCCCCGCCCACGGCGTGCGCCTCATCGCGGTCAACGACGGCTTTGACTCCGGCCAAGAGAGCGATATCGCTCCTTTCAAAAACGTGGTCAACGAGATGTATGCCCGGGATATCAGCCGGAAGATCCGCAGCGCCTTAGCGGTAAAGCGGGCGGCGGGACAATATGTGGGGAATTTCGCCCCTTACGGCTACGAAAAGGACCCGGCGGACCGGGGGCGGCTGCGGCCGGAACCCCATTCCGCCGCCGTAGTGGAGGAGATCTTCGCTTCCGCCGCCGCGGGGGAGGGCAGCGGAGCCATCGCCCGGCGGCTGAATGAGCGGGGAGAGCCCCCGCCGGGAAAGTGGCGGTGCCTGCTCTACCCGCGCCTGCGGGAGGAGGACTGGGCGGGGGCGGGAGTCTGGACGGCGGCGGCGGTGCGCCGGGTCCTGGACAACGAGGCCTACCTGGGGCGCGCCGTCCAGGGGAAGAGCCGGAAGCCCTCCTTCCGGGCGGGGGCGGCGGTGCGGCGGGCCCGGGAAGACTGGGTGCGGGTGGAGGACGCCCACCCCGCCCTGGTGTCCCCCGGCGTCTTTGCCGCCGCCCACGGAAACCGGCGGCGGCCGGTGGGGAGGGGCTTCCACAACGAGCTCTCCGGCCTGATCTGGTGTGCCGGATGCGGCTCTCCCATGGCCGCGGTGAGCACCCGGAAACAGGGGTCCCCCGCCGCCCTGGTGTGCGCCCGCTACAAACGGGCGGGCCCGGCGGCCTGCTCCAGCCACCGCATCGACTATGCCGCCTGCTGTGCGCTGCTCCGGGAGGCCCTGTCGCCCTGTCTGACGTTGACGGCAGAGGAGGAGGCGGCCCTTCCGCTTGCGGGATCAGACAGTGCCGGGCCGGCGCTGGGCCGGGAGCGGGAGAAGCTGGAGCGGCTCTTGGGACAGCTCTACGAGGATCGGGCGGCGGGGCGGCTGGAGGAGGGGGCCTTCTGGTCCCTGCTGGCCCGGACCCAGGAGCGGCTCTCCACGCTGGAGCGGGCCGCCGCATCGCCGGCGCCGGGGCGGCCCGACCTGCGCGCCTGGCTGGCGGCCCCTCTGGACGGGAGCTGCCTGCGCGCCCTGGTGGACCGGGTGGAAGTAGAGCAGGGGGGCTGGATTCCAGAGGAAGGGCGGCGGATATGGCGGCAGCGGGTTCAAATTACCCTGCGCTTCCCGGCCCCGCCCTGGACGGGGGAGATTGCCCTGTGACCGCGCCCCCAGGGGACGCCAAGCATGTGCATGGGATTTGGGTGCAACGCCGCGGGGGTGGTGGGGTGCCGGATCATCGATTCCCCCCGGGAGCGGCTGATCGCCGTGCTCACCAATGCCTTTGTCCCCTGCAACGGGCGTTTTCCCCCTCCAACGGCAGGGCAAAAAACAGCCGCCGGGCGCAATCTGCGCCCGGCGGCTTTGCTATGGCTGTTTTTGCTGGAGGGCGGAGAGCAATTCCCGGCGGGCCTGGGGCGAGAGCTCCGCCGCCTCCAAGCGGCGGAGGAGGGAGCGGAGATAGATCTGGTCGATTTCTCGGGCCAGATCAGCTCCTTCCGGCGGGGGCAGCGTGCGCAGGGACAGCGTTGGCATTCGGGACATGGGAAGGCCTCCTTTCCAGATATCCTATGCGGGAACCGGCAGGCCATCCGCGTTTCCTTGCGGCAGGCGCCCGCTTGTGCTAAAATAAATCAAAGAAAGACGGACTGCGCAGATCTGTTGAAAGACCGGAGGCGTTGCTTACGCAGACAAATACCACACACGATTTTTCCCAGGGGAGCATCCCGCGCAATATCCTCAACCTGGCCCTGCCCATGACGGCGGCCCAGTTCATTAACATCCTCTATAACCTGGTAGACCGGATCTACATTGGGCGCATCCCCGGGGAGGGCCGCCTGGCCCTGACGGGGCTGGGCCTGTGCCTGCCCGTCATCTCCATTCTCATCGGATTTGCCAATCTCTGCGGCAGCGGCGGCAGCCCTCTGTGCTCCATCTACCGGGGCAGGGGGGAGCGGGAGCGGGCAGAAAAGGTCATGGGCAACTCCTTCACGCTGCTGCTGCTCTTCGGCGTGGGGTTAACGGCCTTCTGCCTGGCCTTCCAAAGGCCGATCCTCTATCTTTTCGGGGCCAGCGACGTGACCTATCCCTACGCCGCCGATTACATGTCCATCTATGTGCTGGGCACGGTGTTCGTCATGATCGGCCTGGGCATGAACCCCTTCATCAACGCCCAGGGGTTCAGCCGGACTGGCATGGGCACGGTGGCCCTGGGGGCGGCGCTCAATATCGTGCTGGACCCGGTGTTTATTTTCCTGCTGGGGATGGGAGTAAAGGGGGCGGCCCTGGCCACGGTGCTCTCCCAGGCGGCCTCGGCGGTGTGGGTGCTGCTCTTCCTGACGGGGCGGCGCACCGAACTGCGCCTCACGCCGGGGAGCCTGCGCCTGGAGCGGGAGCTGGTGGGGCGGATCCTGGGGCTGGGGTCCTCGGGATTCGTCATGTCCATGACCAACAGCCTGGTGCAGGTGCTGTGCAACGCCACCCTGAAGGCCTGGGGCGGCGACCTGTATGTGACGGTGATGACGGTCATCAACTCCATCCGGGAGGCCATCACCATGCCGGTCACCGGCGTGACCCAGGGCTGCCAGCCGGTGCTGGGCTACAACTACGGCGCGGGCCGGGGCGACCGGGTGCGCCAGGGGATCCGGTTTACCGCCGCTGTGACCATGGCCTATTCGGTGGCGGTGTGGCTGCTGACCCTGGCGGCGCCGGGGGCCCTCATCCGCCTGTTCAACGACGACGCGGAGCTGCTGGCCCGGGGGATCCCCGCCTTTCGCATTTACTTTGCCACGTTCGCCTGCATGTCCTTCCAGTTCATCGGGCAGGCGGTGTTTGTGGCCCTGGGCCGCTCCCGAAACGCAGTCTTTTTCTCCCTGCTGCGCAAGGCCTTTATTGTGGCGCCCCTGACGCTGCTCCTGCCCTTCTGCTTCGGGCTGGGGGTGAACGGGGTGTTCCTGGCCGAGCCGGTCTCCAATGTGATTGGAGGGCTGGCTTGTATTTTGACCATGTACTTTACGGTCTACCGGAAGCTGCCTGACCGTCTGTAAACCGGGGAGATCCCGCCATGCCTTGCAGGGGCACGGCGGGCCATTTTTACAAAAAATTCATGAAAATGACATAATTTATACTTGCCGAGTGGAAAGAAAACGTGTATAATGACTACAGATTCAAAGGGAAGGAGGAAAATGTGTTATGATTTATGTGCGGAGAAATGGTGCAGATGTAGACGAACTCATTTTTGGCAGCGATGAACAGGTCATCCGGAGCGAGCGCTGATTTGGACCTCCTGTGATTTCCACACCAAAAGAGTTTTGGTGTGGGTTTTTTGTTTTCTCTGCCAGCCGGGCAGAGCAGGCACACGCAGCCCCGGCCGGAACACGGCCGTTTAAATAAAAAGAGATCGCCTGTGCACAGCTGCGGGCGCGCCCTTGAGCGCGCCCGCGGTTTTTTGTGTTTATTCCAAAAGTTTCATCAAATCTTAATAAAAAGGCAAGCAAAACCGCTGCTTTGCCGTGGTAAGCTAGGAGCAGACCAAAATGAATGGAGCGCGAAGAGACAGATGAGACGCGATTACCGATATGCGGCAGTGCTGTTAGCGGCGGCCTTGGCGGGCGGCGGGGTGTGGTTTTTGTGGGCCACAGGCTTTTTCCAGGCCGCCGCATCCCTGGAGGGGCTGCGGACTTATATAGAGGATTTTTCACCCTATTCTCACCTGATCTATTTCCTGGTGCAGCTCGCCTCCGTGGTGCTGGCGCCCATCCCCAGCAACCTGACCGCCCTGGCGGGAGGCGTGCTCTTTGGAGCGGGAACCTCGTTCCTGTTGACGGCGGGGGCGGTGATCCTGGGTTCTATGATCGTCTTTGGACTGGCGCGGGTACTGGGGCGGCCCTTCGCCGACCGGCTGGTAAGCCGAAAGGTCTCCGAGCGTTATCTGGATCTGATCCGGCGGAAGCGGGATGTATTCCTGGCCCTGGTGTTTCTCTTCCCCTTTTTCCCGGACGACCTGATCTGTATCCTGGCGGGGCTCACCGATATCCGGCCTCTGCGCTTCCTGGTGCTGGTAGCCCTGACCCGGCCCTGGGGGCTGCTGGTGGCCTGCGGCCTGGGGGGATCCGTCATCGCCATCCCGGTGTGGGGCATGGTCCTGCTGGGCCTGGCGGGGCTGGGTATTTTCCTGCTGGGGATGAAGTACGGCGACCGGTGGGAGGCCGCCCTGGTGGAGCGCTTCCGCCGGAAATGATAAAAAAGAGACGTGCGCCGCGGCTTTTGCCGCGGCGCACGTTGGCATTTTAAGGGAAATTCAGTTTAGATGATGACCACCGGCTTGATGAGATCGCGGGGCTTGTCCTTCATGAGCATCAGGGCCTCTTCCATGTGTTCAAAGCCGTTGAAGCGGTGGGTGAGCATCTTGCCGGGGTCCAGCCGGCCGGTGGACATGAGGGAGGCCAGCTTCTCCATACGCCGGCGTCCGCCGGGCATCAGGCCGCCGGCGATGACCTTGTGGCCCATGCCGCAGCCCCACTCCACCCGGGGGATGCGCACATAGTCGCCGGAGCCCAGGTAGTTGACGTTGCCGATGCGCCCGCCGGGCTTGA
>CALXCU010000019.1 GCA_944386885.1 uncultured Oscillospiraceae bacterium
GTGCTCCAGCTCCGCCGGAGCGGTGGGTGGGTCCGGTTCGGGTGCGGGCGGAGTTTCCCGCCCGGCCGGGAGCTCCTGACGGTCGTCCAGCAGCAGGTCCACCGGGACGCCGTACAGGCGGCTGAGATATTTCAGGTTATCGGTAGAGGGCACCGCCGTCCCCACCTCCCAGCGGGAGACGGCCTGCCGGGAGACGTGCAGCGCCTCCGCCACCGCCATCTGGGAGAGACCCTTCTCCCGGCGCAGAAGAGCCAGTTTTTCCGAAAGTGTCATGGTTCCTGCCTCCATTCTCCCACGGATCTCCCGAAAGGGCAACCGCATCCCCGTTGCAGGGGGGAAATGGGCGGTTGCGCGGAGAGGGACATCCTTTTCTGGCCTCATCCTAACATGCCGCATAATTTTAGTCAATAAAAAAACTCCCCTCCTGACTTGGGAAGGGAGTTTTTGGACGGGAGGGAGTTACGCCCTCTGAGCGGGCTCCAGCGCGTCCTGGGCCGGCGTTTCGCAGCGGCCATGGGTATAGAGGAGGACCGCCAAAAGGACGGTTACAGGGACGCTGAGGACGATACCAAAGCTGCCCGCCAGGCCCTGCATGATGGAGATGCCGATGTTGTTGGAGTTGATAATCTGCTGATAGGGCAGATCGTAGGCGTAGTCCAGCACCAGCATGGAGATGCTGCCGCCGGCAAAGGCCAGGATCAGGGTGTTGGAGTCGGTGCCCATCATGTCCCGGCCCACGTGCATTCCCGCCTTGAAGAGATCCCGCCGGGAGAGGGCGGGGTTCTGCTGGTGGATCTCATAGATGGAGCTGCCGATGGACATGGCCACATCCATCACCGCACCCAGACTGGAGATCAGCAGGCCTGAGAAGAGCAGGCCGCCCACCTGGATGCCGCTTACGTTCCAGAGGGTGAGCAGGCTCTCAATGTCCGAGACGTTCCAGCCCGAGATGCCTGAGGCCGCGCTGAACAGGGAGGCCGAGATGCCCGCAATGACCACCCCCGCCACCGTGCCGCCGGTGGCCACCAGTGTCTTTTTTGTGGGACCGCCGATGAGATACATGGTCACCAATGTGGTGATGATACAGATAAACACCGACACCCAGAAGGGGGACAGGCCCCGGTAGACCAGGGGCAGATAGACAAAGAGGATGCAGAAAAAGGTAAAGACCAGGCCTAGAGCGCCCTTGACGCCCTGTTTTCCGCCCACCAGCACCAGCACCGCCAGGTAGAGCAGTGCGAAGAGGTAGATGACCCACTCCCGGTCCTGGGTGTAGACGCTGGTAATGGTGGAATCGCCCGCCACGCTCTGCATGACGATAACCTTCATCCCGGGCACGCACCCTGCGCCGAAGAGATAGCCCGAGGAACTGGTGGTCTCCAGCTCCTGCCCGGCCCGGACGCCGGTGGTCATGCGCACCAGCACCCGCTGTTCGCCCACCCGGCTTCCGTCGGGCATGAGGTTGTCCTGTAGAATCTGGGTGACCACGCCTTTTTCAAAGGTCTGGCCCTCCCGGGAGACCAAGGGGACCTTGTCCACCCGGTTGATGTAGACGATAAAGACCACGAAGAGAACCAACAGGATCGCCGGGATGCCCCAGCGCAGGAAGCACTTTTTCACGTTCAACAACAGTCAGCCTTTCTGTTCAGAATGGAAATTCCCGGCGGCAGTGCCGCCGGGAATGGGATGCCTCAGGATCCTGGCTTACATGGCGCCAAGGGCGACGCCCAGCGTGCCGAAGAAGGAGGCGGGCAGGTAATAGTTGCCGCTGGCCAGCACAGCGTCGGTGGTAACGCTCTGGCCGTCCACCGTGAGGGTCAGGGTCACGCTCTCGCCGGTGGTGGGGGCGGTGGTGGGAACAGCCTCGGTGTAAGCCGCGCCGGTGGTCACAACCACACCGTTGTTCCAGCTCACGTTGAACTGGTTCGAATTGCCGGAGGTCATGGCGGCCACGTCGCGCAGGCGGTAATAGGTCTCGCCGTTGGCCTCCAGAGTGGCCGCGGAACCCTCATCGGCCGTCTTCTGGATGGTGAAGGCCGAGTCGATCTGCTCCACCGTGCCGTCGTCGGTGATCTGATAGGTCTCGATGGTGAAGGCGTCGTCGCTCAGGGAAATGACGGAGTAGCTGGGCAGCCAGTTCTGACTCCGGTTGGCCACATAGTCCTGCTGGGCGGAGATGAGCTCATAGAACTTGGAGCCGGAGGCCGAGTTCGCGGTCATATAGAGGATGCCCTGGGGATTGACCACGGTGCTGCCGTCGGCCTCTTCAATGGTGTAGCAGTTGTTGTCGGCCTGGAAGGCGTCGTGGGCGGCGATGCCGGCCGTGTCGCCCTCCTCGGGGTAGAGGGGGATCTGCTCGTCCGTCTGGGTGTTGTAGGCGTTGTCCCAGTCGTAGTCGGTGCCCTCGGCATTGAGGCGGAACTCGTAGGTGCCGTGGGTCTGGCCGTCGCCATACAGGAGCTTGGTGCGGCTGTAGGTGTGGTCATGGCCCTGGAGCACTACGTCAATGTCATGCTCGTCAAAAATGGGGGTCAGCTGGGTGCGCAGGATCATGCCGTCCGTGTCGGAGTGATCCAGGCCGGAGCCGTAGATATCCTGGTGGATGGTGACGATACGCCACTTGGCGTCGGGATAGGCGGCAATGGCCTCCTCAATGGCCTGCTCGTGCTCGGCCACATTGTAGTTGTTGGTGTTGAGCACGATGAACAGGCCGGAGCCGTAGGAGTAGTAGTAGTCGCCGCCGGCCTCGGTGGCGCCATACTCGGTGGTGTTGGGGTTATTGAAGTGGTACATGTAGTCGGGGTTGAGGGAGTCGTGGTTGCCGATGGTGGTGGCCACGGGCAGCGAGGCCAGCGCTGCGGGATTCAGGTAACCGGCGTACTCCTCCTCCTTGGCCTGGCCGGTCTTGTTGACCTGATCGCCGGCGGAGATGATAAAGTTCAGGTCGGGGTTTTCCCGGGTGGCGATCTCCAGGGTGCGGTTCCAGCCGTAGCTGTCGTTGCGGGCGGCGGTATTGGCCGCGCCGGACTCGGCGGCCAGGGCAGCCTCGCCCTGGGTCTGCCCCTTAGAGGCGCCGATCTGGGGGTCGCCCACGTAAAGGATCTTAAGAGTCGAGAAGCTATGAGTCTGATAGGTGACCGGCTCAGTCTCCACGCCGTTCTTCTCCACGGTGTAGGAGTAGGTGGTGTTCTCGGTCAGGCCAGTGACGGTAACATGGTTGTACATGTAGGCCACGCCGCCGGTGAGGGAGGTATCCACCGCTTCAGCCGTGCCAGTGAAGGTCTGACGGTTGTTGGCGTCGGTACCGAAGTGGACCACGGGAGTGGCTTCTTTGCCGTCCTCTACTCTGCTGTACCAGGCGAAGTTGAGCTCCGTCTCGTCAGCGCCGGGGGTCAGAGAAACCTTGGTGAAGTCGGTGGCGACATTCTCCCACTCATTGACCCAGGCGTTCCACTCCTCGGAGCCGCCGGACACTGCGCTGGAGTCGGTGTAGGGCGTGGCCAGGGCCAGAGGAGCGGCGGTCAGGACCAGCGCGCCGGTGAGCACGCCGGAGAGCAGCTTCTTGCTCATGTTCATTCCAAACTACTTCCTTCTTTTCCAAGTTTACAGTACATTTTGCAACTGCGATGTGAGTATAGCACGGTATTTTTTGCGTTACAATGGGGTTTTCTGAAACTTTTCTTATATTTTACCTGAACTTTGCAAAAGGGCGGAGAATGCAAAAAACCGGTCCGCAGGAAAACCTGCGGACCGGTTTATAGCCGGAGGGAAAGAAAGGGATCAGGACACGTAACCGCCCTGCTTGAGGATCTCCACAGCCTTGTCCTTGTTGGCCTCGGACACGCGGACGATGGGGCCGGTGCAGCCCATGCCGTCCTCGGCATAGATGCCGGCCTTCCACAGGGACTTCACAGCGTCCTCCAGATCCATGACCTCGATGCCGGGGATCTGGGCCGTGACCACCTCAGCGGGAGGCGCGGTGACCTCCTCGGCGGGCGCGGCGGCCTTGTTGGCGGCGGCCTTCCGGTCGGCCAGGAGCTTGTCCAGACCGGCCTTCTCGGCGGCGGCGAACTCGGCAGCGGCCACGTCGAAGACCTTGCCGCGGACCAGCTGAGCGGCGTAGTTGATGGCGCCGGCGATCACGGGCGCGCCGGAGGCGCGGGAGATAATCATCACCAGGCGGTCATACCCCTTGCCGATGCCGGGGCCGTAGCCATAACCCACGGCCTCATAGCTGCCGCCGGTGTTGGCGGAGGAGAGCATCTTGGAGAGGATATTGCCGGTGAGAGAGTCGGTGACCATCACGTCGGCGGAACCCATAAGCACGTCGTTGCCGCGCATGACGCAGCCGCCGTCGGCACGGGCGGACTCGGCAAAGGTGATGGGGTAGCCGTTCTCCTTCAGGGTCTTCAGAGCGCCTTCCGTCTGGCGGGCGCCGTCCACGTTCAGGATACCCACGGTGGGATCGGCCACACCGCAGGCCTTAGCGGCGATGATGCCGTAGATGGCATTCTTGATCATGCCCTCAATCCGGTCGGTGGAGGAGGTGCCGGTGGTGTTGGCAATGAACATCTCGCGGCCCTTGCCGGGGGTGACTGAGCGGCCCACGGTGGACACGCCGATGGGGAAGGGGTAGTGCATGGTCACCGCGCCGTCCACGGCGCGGGTCTCCAGCAACTCCTCCATCTTCTTGTGAGCCTCGTCCTCGTCAGCCACAGCCACGGTGGTGACTTCGGGGTGGGTGATGGTGCCGATAAAGTACACGTCGGCACCGGCGCGGGCGGCCTGAACAGCGCCCTGCATCACCACTTCCTCGCCGTGCTCGCTGCCCATGGCAGTGACGGCGATTTTGGGCTTCGCCCCAAATGTGCCGGTCTCCAGGCCCTCAGCGATGGCCAGGAAGGTGTCGGCAATGAGCTTTTTGGTCTTGTCAGCCATGTGCGTCGCCCCCCTTACTCGTCGTCCGCAGCCAGGGTGGCGGCAAACTGACGGAAGGAATCCGCAATGAGCTTCTTGACCTTCTCGGTGGAGACGCCGCCCTCATCGACTTCACCGCTGTTCTTGCGGATGACGAAGGACACGCCGTCAAAGAGGTTGGTCATGCGGCCCAGGAACAGGGAGCCCTTGCCGATGATCATAGCGGTGTTCAGCTCGCCAGCCAGCATCTCGTCCCGGGCGGGGCCGATGAAGGGCACGCCGGAGGGGATGTGGCCCTGAGTGGGAGCCCAGCCGACCAGGCCGTGCTCGGTCAGGAAGTTGGGCATCTCCTTGCGGTCCAGGTCGCCGTTCTTGACGGCCAGGGCGGCGATCATCTTATAGTTGGCCAGAGGCACATCGCCGGCGCCGGCAGGCTTGGTGATATCGGGGTTCTGCATCTCGGGGGAGTACTTGTCGATGTCGGTGATCTTCAGGCCGACGCGGGCGAGAGGGTCGGCAACCAGGGCGCCGATGACGGCCTGAGGAGCAGAGCCGGTGCCCACGGTGTGGCGGCCCAGAATGGACAAGTCGATCACGGGGTTCACGCCGTCGTTCTGGGAGATGATCACACAGAAGCCGCCCAGCATGTCCTCCAGGATGGGCAGACCCTTTTTGACATGGTCCTTGCCGTTCATGCCCAGCTTGGCGGTGCAGCCGCCAGCGGTCACGGCGACAGTCTTATAGGTGCCGGCGGCCACCAGAGAAGCGGCCTCCACAATGGCGTGGGCGGGGCCGGCGCAGAAGCCACGGGTATCGGAGCCGGTAGCGTGGGCCAGACCGGCGATCTCAGCGGCAGCCTTGGCGAAGTTGCCGCCGCCGCGCTGGTTCATATCGCCGCAGGCCTCCTCGCAGCAGTCGATGACGTACTCGATCTCGGCCTTGTCGATGCCGGCATTCTTGATGCCGTGGAGCAGGGCCAGCACGCTGGAGGCCTTGGAGACCAGGTTCTCATGCATGACGTGGGCGGAGAGGTTGTGGTCGATGTCGTGAGCGCGTTTGACACAGCCTACCAGCTTGTCGTGGTCATACAGGCCCTCGGCGCCCTCCTCGTTCACGAAATGCTCGATCTCGGAGAGCTCCACTCCGTCGTGCAGGCGGCTGGTGATGCTCTCGTCAAAGAGAGGATGCTCCAGAATAGCGGCCTTGTGGGCGGCCACAAAGTCCTTGTCCAGCTTGACCACGTCAAAGCAGTCGCAGATCTGCATCAGGAGCAGGAACTCCTCCTGGGGCATGATCTCGCCGTACTTGCCGTGGCGGTCGGTGACAGGGCACTTGAGCTCCACCCAAGTGGAACCCTGCTCAGCCAGCTGGGCGGGGGTGACGTTGCCGATGTAGGTCTGGTTGGGCCAGTAAGCCAGCACGTCCTCATAGCTGCGCAGATGGCTGGGCAGCTCCTTGAGGTACTCGCTCTCAGGATTGACCACGCGCTCGGTGGTCTGGGTGGTGCCGTTGTGGATCACCATGTCAGGGGTGTGGACCAGAATATAACCGGCTCCCTTAATGACGCTGTTCATGTGAATGACCGCCTTTCCAATAAAATGTAGGTAGACAGAATACCATAATGGCAAGGGATACGAGATAACGGTTGGAAGGAATTGAGATCAGGACTTCTCCGGCCGGGAAGCGGTCTAAAAAAGCCTAAAATCCACAAAAGTGGTGACAAGAGCGCACCGCGTTCCAGCCACCACTTTTATGTTTCGGTCGAACTTAGTACTTGCAGTACTGCTCGCGGATGGACTTCATCTCCTCGATGATCGAATCCACGTCCAGAACCATTTCCATCATTCCGACCTGCTCATCGTACACGGCGGGATCAACTTCGTCCTTGATCTCGGGCTCGCACACGTGATAAACCTTGAGTCCCAACGAGACTCCAGTCAACGGACCGGCGAAAGTGGGGTCGCCATTGGTGACGGTCTCAGCCGCCAGACCAGAGGCCTCCGCCTCGGAAGCGCCCAGGATAACGATAACGTTCTCAGGGCCAAACTCCTCGGTGAAATCTTTAACCCGCTTCTGATTCTCCAGATCCATTGCACCAGCGCTGGTTCACACAAAGCACTCAGTGGAGCTGAACACGACGTCAGCGCCCGCAGTCTTGACGCACTCTTCGATCGCAGGACCGGGGACACCGTCGCGGTCACCAATGATGATAGCCTTCTTGCCTTCCAGCATTCCCATGGTGAATCTCTCCTTCCTTTTAAATTTTTATAGCAGAGCGTTGCCGCTCGTACTAACTGAGAAAATTAGATGTTGGCCTCGACCATCGCGCGGACCGCCTCGGGGGTGGCGTCGTCCTTCACGCAGGCGGCGATCTGAGCGCCGTTCTCATAGATGGCGATGACAGGCAGACCCAGGACCTTCTGAGAAATAGCCAGGCGGCGGGCCTTGGTGGTGTTCAGGGCGCAGAACTTGATCTTGTCGCCGTACTCGTCGGCCAGAGCGTGGACGTGGGGCATGAGGGCGGCGCAGGGCACGCAGCCGTCGCCGTAGAAGTCTACGAGAACCTTGCCGGGGGCCTTCAGCACTTCCTCTTCAAAGGTATCCTTCGTCAGTTCCAGCATGATAAAAAACTCCTTTCCAAATTGGAAGATTTCGTATAGAATAGGGGGCAGGTGTGGAAGTTAGGCGTTGATGTACTTCTCAGCCTGCATGGCGGCGATGGCGCCGTCGGCGGCGGCGGTAACCACCTGGCGCAGGCTCTTCACACGGATATCGCCCGCGGCAAAGACGCCGGGGATGTTGGTATGCATATTCTCGTCCGTCTTAATGTAGCCGTGCTCCATGTCCAGCATGCCCTCAAAGAGCTTGGAGTTGGGGTTATAGCCAATGAAGCCAAACAGGCCGAACAGGCCGTCGTCGGGGTCGGCCTCGACAGTGGTGAGCTCGCCGGTCTTGACGTTCTTCACGACCATCTTGCTCAGCAGCTCGTCGCCGTCCACAGACTGGACCACGCTGTCCCACATGAAGTGGAGCTTGGGGTTCTTGAAGGCCTTCTCCTGAATGCTCTTGGCGGCACGCAGCTCGTCGCGGCGGTGAATGATGGTGACCTTCCGGGCGAACTTGGTCAGGTACATGGCCTCTTCCACGGCGGAGTCGCCGCCGCCCACCACGAAGACCTCAAAGTCCTCAAAGAAGGAGGCGTCGCAGGTGGCGCAGAAGGAAATGCCCTTGCCCATGAACTTGGCCTCGTTCTCGCAGCCGATGGGCTTGGGGAACGCACCGGTGGCCACGATAACAACCTTGGCGCGGTACTCGTGCTTGGCGCTCTTGAGGACCTTTACATCGCCCTCCAGCTCCACGCTCAGGATGGTATCGCTGGCGCGCTCAGCACCGAACTTCTCCACCTGCTTGGTCATACGGGCGATGAGGCTGGGGCCACTCTCCTTCTCGTCCACCATCTGACCGGGATAGTTCTCGATCTCGTCAGTGATGGCGATCTGGCCGCCGTCCTTGCCCTTCTCGATGACCAGGGTGTCCAGGCGGGCGCGTCCGGCATACAGGCCGGCAGCCAAGCCGGCGGGGCCGGCGCCCAGGACGATCACGTCATAAACCTTGTCCATGATACGATTGCCTCCTACAAATAATCTTTGAAAGGGAAACCCGTATGTAGAGAGGGCAACGGCAAAAGAGGCTTGTGGAAAATGCCCAAAGCCGCCCGATCCCCTCAAAAACGGTTTATTGAAACAATCTATTCTTGTATGGTGATTTTATATTGCTTTTGCCAGAAAGTCAAGAGGAAATTTTGAGTCTGAACAGGGCTTTAGGGAAATAAATCGCGGTTATTAAAAAAATTGGTGAATAATCACCTTGATTATTATTGAATTGCCAGTTATAATGGGTATGAAAATTCGTTCACGGTGTAATCTGAACTTAACAGTTTTATTTTTGGATAGCAAGACCGGCGTTGAAGAGGCACGAAACAGGCCCTTTTCCCATGAAAAGAGAGGAGGAATCCAGAATGGCAAGACCACCTTACCGGCCCGACCAGCGCAATCAAATTTTGGCTTGTTTTATTAATGCGGCCAGCGAGATCATGGAGAGCGAGGGGATGGACGCTCTGACGCTGCGGCGGGTGGCCCAGAAGGCGGGCTACAACAGCGCTACCCTGTACAACTATTTCAAGGACCTGGATCATTTGACCGTATATGCCTCTATGAAGTACTTTGAGGACTACAACCGCAACCTGGCCCGCTATCTGGCCGATGAGACCGACGATTTCCAGCGGCTGCTCTTTATGTGGCGTTTCTTTTGTGCCTCGGCGTTCCGCCACCCCCACGCCTACTATAACCTCTTCTATGGCAAGTACAGCGGAGAACTCACCGAGATCATCGCCGACTATTATAATGTGTTCCCGGATGAGCGCAGCGGTTTGGAGGGCAAGGTGCTGGAGATGCTCCAGAGCGGCTCTCTGGCCGAACGCAACCGAATGATGCTCCGGCCTGTGCTGGAAAAGATGAATTTCACCCCAGAGGAAAAGGAGTCCATCAATGAGATCATCCTCTACTGTTTTAAGGAGCTGCTCAATCAAAAACTCACCCAGGGGGCGGAGGCCGACAACCAGGTCCTCATCGAGCGGCAGCTAAGCTACATCCATGTGGTCCTCCGGCAGTAAAAAGCAAACGGACAAGTTCACAAAAAAGGCCGCTTTTCCCGGGAAAAGGCTCGAAAATCGGAAGATATGTACATTGACAGGCCGATTGGGATGGGGTACAATAGCCCCGCGAAACGTAAATGAGCCAGTGGAAGTGATCTGGAGAAAAGAGGTAAAATTGGATGCGCGTATTTGAGACGACCGTACAGGAACTAAAGGACGGCGTGCTGCGGGAAGTAGCGGCGCTGGCGTGGGAGGACAAGCTCCGGACGGGTGTGCTGGACATCCCAGAAAAGATTATTCCCGGCCCGGAAGCCAAGATGCGCTGCTGTATTTACAAGGAGCGGGCGGTGGTCTCCAGCCGCGTGAAGATGGCCCTGGGGGGCGACCACGCCAACCCCGCCATGGTGGAGGTCATGAGCGTGGCCTGCGACGAGTGCCCCGTCACGCAGATGACGGTGGGCCCCGCCTGCCGGGGGTGCATCGCCACCCGCTGCGTCCACGCCTGCCCCAAGGACGCCATCACCGTGGTCAACCATAAGGCGGAGATCGACCACAGCAAGTGCATCCTCTGCGGCAAGTGTCTGAACGCGTGCCCCTATGGCGCCATCATCAAGAACCTGCGCCCCTGCGAGCGGGCCTGTAAAGTGGGCGCGATCTCCATGGGCGAGGATAAGAAGGCCGCCGTGGACTACGGCAAGTGCATCTCCTGCGGCGCGTGCGTCTATCAGTGCCCCTTCGGCGCCATTATGGATAAGTCGTACATCGTGGACGCGGTGGAAATGCTCCGGGGCTCGGCCAAGTGGGGCTACCGGGTCTATGCTGTGCTGGCTCCCTCTATTATGGGCCAGCTGGGAGGTGTGACCCTGGGCCAGCTGGTGACCGGACTCAAGCAGGCGGGATTCTGTGCTGTGCGGGAGGTGGCCCTGGGCGCCGACATGACCGCGAAGGCGGAAGCCGAAGAGCTGCTGGAGAAGAAGGTGCTCACATCCTCCTGCTGTCCCGCCTTTGTGGACTATGTGGAGAAGAATTTCCCCAAGATCGCCCATTTGGTCTCCCATACCCCCTCTCCCATGGTGATGATCGGCCGGCGCATCAAGGAACAGGACCCCAAGGCCAAGGTGGTCTTCATCGGCCCCTGTGTGGCAAAGAAGAAAGAGTTCCAGCTGGGCAAGACCATGGGCGCCATTGACTGTGTGCTCACCTTTGAGGAGATGTTCCCCCTGCTGGAGGCCAAGGGTATCCGGCTGGAGGAGCTGGAGGAGGCTCCCCTGGACGAGGCCAGCGGCTATGGCCGGGCCTTTGCAGCCAGCGGCGGCGTGGCCGCCGCCGTGGCCGAGGCCCTGAAGGAGCAGGGCGTGAAGGACGAGGACTTCAAGCTCAACTGCACCGCATGCAGCGGCATCGACGCCTGCAAGGCTGCCCTGTTCAAGCTGGAGCGGGGCATTGGGGAGGTCAACTTCATAGAAGGCATGGCCTGCGAGGGCGGCTGCGTCCAGGGCGCGGGCATTGTGGTGCGCAGCCCCAAGAACCAGGCGGAGGTCAGCAAGCATGTGAAGGCCGCCGGAGAGCGGACCATCAACGGCGCGGTGGAGGCCGCCCCCTGATACACAGACCGAGAAAGGCCGGGAGGAACTGCAGTTCCTCCCGGCCTTTTTAGACTCCGGTGAGATCGAAGGCGGGGATAAAGGTGCTCTGGGCCGCGCTGTCCTCCTGGATAAAGCCCTCCAGCCCCAGAGCGGCCATATACTGCTGGGCGCTGCGCACCTCGGAGGGGCGCAGCCGCCGGTTGAGCTCGGGGAACTCCGGGGTCCGGCCCCAGGGAGTGTACTGACTCATCAGGGAGAAGAGGACTTCCCCCGGCCGGAAGTGGGCGGCCACCCAGTCCATAACTTCCTTAGCCTCTTGGAGCCGCCCGGGGAGGAGCAGGTGCCGGATGAGGACGCCCCGTTTCAAAAGTCCATCTCCGTCCAGGAGGCAGGGACCCGTCTGGCGGAACATCTCCAGAATGGCGGCCGGAGCAACTTCCGGGTAGTCGGGGGCGGCGGAATACCGCTGCGCCGTCTCCCGGCGCAGGTATTTGAGGTCAGGCAGGTAGATGTCCACCTTCCCCTCCAGGGCCCGCAGAGTCTCCACCCGGTCGTAGCCCCCTGAGTTCCACACCACGGGCACCGGCAGGGGCTCCGGCAGGGCCGCGCAGACCGCGTGGGCGAAGTGGGTGGGGCTGACCAGGTCGATGTTGTGGGCGCCCTGAGCAATGAGCTCCTGAAAGATCCCGCGCAGGCGCGGGATGGAAATGGGCTTCCCGAAATTCGCGTGGCTGATAGACTCGTTCTGGCAGAACACGCAGCCCAGGGGGCAGCCGGAGAAGAAGACCGTCCCCGCCCCCCGGCTGCCGGAGATGGGGGGTTCCTCCCAGAAATGGAGGGCTGCCCGGGCCACCACCGGCAGGCTGGGCATGCCGCAGCGGCCGGTCCCGGCGGCCTCGGTGCGCTCCGCGCCGCAGCGCCGGGGGCAGAGGTTGCAGATCATGGGCGCTCCTTCCTTTCCACTGGCAACCTGGGCCCCTACTGGGGCCCCAGGTTGCCCTCCTTCCAGTGCTTGCGGCACAGGCCGATGTAGCGGTCGTTGGCCCCCAGCACCACCTGCTCTCCCTCCTTGAGAACTACGCCGCGCGCGTCAAAGCGGGCGTTGAAGGTGGCCTTCTTGCCACACCAGCAGATGGTCTTGACCTCCTCGATGATGTCGGCGCAGGCCAGCAGCTCCTGGGAGCCGGGGAAGAGCTCTCCTTTGAAATCCGTGCGCAGGCCGTAGCAGATGACGGGGATGTTCTGCTCGTCCACCAGATCGGTGAGGTAGCGCACTTCCTCTCGGGTCAGGAACTGGGCCTCGTCCACAATGACGCAGGCGTAGGCGTGGAGCTGCGCCGGGGTCATCTTCCTGAGATCGGTAAAATAGATGCACGGATGGGTGAGCCCGGCCCGGGAGGCCACAAACCGGGCTCCATCCCGCTGGTCCAGCTCAGGCTTCACCAGGAGGGCCTCCTGCCCCCGCTCCTCATAATTGTACCGGACCATCAGTGCGTTGGCGGTCTTGCTGGAGCCCATCACCCCGTAACGGAAATACAGCTTTGCCATTGGCGTATCCTCCCTGTTCTCTCTGTGTTTGCGCAGCAGGCTCACATGAGTTTTTTCAAAAGGCCCAGGCCCTTGCCGGCGTGGGGCGGGTAGCGCACCGGCAGGTCCAGAGCGTATTTGTGCAGTACGCCCTTTTGGTGGGTGAAGGTGCGGAACCCCCACACCCCATGGCAGCGGCCCATGCCGCTTTCCCCCACTCCGCCGAAGGGCAGGCGGCTGTTCGTCAGGTGTACCACAGTGTCGTTCCAACATCCGCCCCCAAATGGGAGGGCGCGGATGGCCTGCTCCGCCCGCGCCCGGCTGCGGGTAAAGACGTAGAGGGCCAGGGGACGGGGCTTTTGGATCAGATGGGAGAGCAGGCCGTCCCAGTCCTCGTAGGTGAGTACCGGCAGGATGGGGCCGAAGATCTCCTCCCCCATGACGGGCTCATTTTCGGACACGTCCACCAGCACAGTGGGCTCAATACGCCCTGCCTCCTGGTCCCAGCCGCCCCCCAGGGCAGTGCGGCCCGAGGCCATCAGTCCCCGCAGGCGGGCAAAGTGCTTTTGGTTGATGATATTGGGCAGATCGGGGCTTTCCAGGGGGCGGGGGCCGTAAAATTGCCGGATATATGTCCCCAGCTTGTCCACAAAGGGATCCCGCAGCCGGGCGGGGACCCACACATGGTCAGGAGCCACGCAGGTCTGCCCCGCGTTGAGAAATTTGCCCCAGGCGATGCGCCGGGCGGCCAGATCCAGGTCGGCGTCTTCCCACAGAAGGACGGGGGATTTGCCGCCCAGCTCCAAGGCCACGGGGGTCAGATGCCGGGCGGCGGCGGCCATGACAGTACGCCCCACCTGGGTGCTGCCGGTGAAGAAGATGAAATCGAAGTGCTCCTCCAGCAGGGCGGCGTTTTCTGCCCGTCCCCCCTGGATCACCGCCACATAGCGGGGCTCGAAGAGCGCGCCCAGCAGCTCCGCAACGGCCTGGGAGGTGGCGGGGGCATAGGCCGAGGGCTTCACCACTGCGGTGCACCCCGCCGCCAAGGCGGAGATAAGGGGCACCAGTGTGAGCTGAAGGGGGTAGTTCCAGGGGGAGAGGATGAGAGAGACCCCGTAGGGCTCGGGATAGACCGTGCTGCGGGAGGGAAACTGGGTTAAGGGGGTGGCCGCATGCCGGGGCCGCGCCCATCGGGCCACATGGCGCATGGCATCCTTGAGCTCGGCGCGGACCATGCCCAGCTCAGTCTCAAAGGCCTCAAACCGGGACTTGCCCAAGTCGGCGGCCAAGGCGTTCAGAAGGGACGCCTCCCGCGCCTCCAGGCCGTCCCACAGGCGCCGGAGCATCGCTTGGCGGAAAGGGACCGGCCGGGTGGCTCCGGTGTTGAAATACTGCCGCTGCCCGGCCACCAGAGTGGAAAAATCAGTCATAGGCAAAAACTCCTCCAGGGATAAATGGACGCCACAGGGACTGCTGCTCGGGCTCAGAGAGCCCCGAGCGGGCCGCCCCGGCAAAGGCCTGAAAGGCATTGGGCACGGCGTAGACCTCCTCCAGTTCTAGGGGACCGGCCCACACCCAGCCCTCCGGCAGAGCGTCCGACGCCGCCCGGACGATTTGAGCGGTCATGTGCCATTCAATGTGGCTGAAGATATGCTTCCCCGTTCCGCCCGGTTCCAGACCCGCGGGGACGATGCCCCAGCGGGAGAGGGCGTCCCCGTCGCATTTCAGCTCGTTGGGGTACTCCCAAAGCCCGGCCAGCAGGCCCCTGGCGCCGCGCCGGCGCAGGGCCACTTTTCCGTCGAAAAAAATCAGGTAGACGGTGCGCTCCTCAATCCGGCGGGCTTTCTTGGGGGACTTGACCGGCAGCTCACCGATGGTCCCCTCCCGCAGGGCGGTGCACAGCTCTGCGGCCGGGCAGCGCTGGCACTGGGGGGCGCCGTTGGGGAGGCACACCGTGGCTCCCAGCTCCATGAGGGACTGATTATAGTCCCCGGGGAAGTCCCTGGGCATGGTCTCCAGCAGGGCCTGGCGGATGCGGGCCTTGGTCTCGGGGCGCTGCACATCCCCCCGGTCGCCGGTGATGCGGGAGATCACCCGCAGGACATTCCCGTCCACCGCGGGCACGGGGATGCCGAAGGCAATGGAGGCGATGGCCCCCGCTGTGTAGTCCCCCACCCCCGCCAGGGCGCGGATGGCCTCGTAGGTGCCGGGGAACGTACCGCCGAACTGTTCTATGATCTGCCGGGCCGCCTTTTGCAGGTTCCGCGCCCGGTTGTAGTACCCAAGGCCCTGCCAGAGCTTTAAGAGCTTGTCCTCCTCTGCGCAGGCTAAGTCGGACACCGTGGGCAGGGCCTCCATAAAGCGGCGGTAGTACTCCAGCACCGCCGCCACCCGGGTCTGCTGGAGCATGATCTCCGAAACCCAGACATGATAGGGCGTGGGGTCGCTGCGCCAGGGGAGGACCCGGGCGTTTTCCCGGAACCAGCGGAGCAGGGGGATTGGAAGCTGTTCGAGTTCATGCACAGGCGAGACCTCCAAAAAGACGGCCGTCGAACGATACCGGCGTAGCCGCGCTGGGATTGGCTGTCCCATCATTATAGCTTCTTCTCCGGGGAAGCGCAAGAGCGGAAGGGGCTGCCTCTTGCAATTGCCGGCGGGGTGTGCTATACTCTCTATCATAACACAGCGCAGTCTGCATCTTTGCCCGAAAGGACTTGGTGATCCCGCGTGGACGAACCGCCTTTGCCTCAGAAAAAATGGATAGATAGCGATGAGACCAGGGCAGCCTTACCCTCCAGGAAGGGATAGGGCTGTCCTTTCGTGCGTCTGCACCTGGCTGTGTGGAAACCAAATCTTGAATCATTGGAGTTGATGCGTCCCTATGTTGGACAGTGCCAGTATGGGCATGATTGTGGCCCTGGTGTTCCTGGTTACCATGTCGGCGTATTTTTCCGCCACAGAGACCGCCTTTACATCCCTCAACCGGGTCCGGATGAAGAGCCGGGCCGAAGGGGGCGACCGCCGGGCCGCCCAGGTCCTGGCTTTGAGCGAGGATTACGACAAGCTGCTCTCCACCATTCTGATCGGCAATAACATCGTCAACAACGTGGCTACCACCATCGGCGCGGTGCTCTTTATCCGGTTCCTGGGCGACGTGCGGGGCCCCACCGTCTCGGCAGTAGCGCTGACGGTGATCATCCTTATCTTCGGCGAGGTCTCCCCCAAGAGCCTGGCTAAGGAGTCGCCGGAGGCTTTCGCCATGTTCTCCGCACCCCTGCTGAAGGTACTTGTGACCCTGCTCACCCCGGTGAGCTTCCTCTTTGCCCAGTGGAAGCGTTTGCTCTCGAAGGTCTTCCACAAATCCCAGGAGAGCGGCATTACCGAGGAGGAGCTGGTCACCATGGTGGATCAGGCCGAAACTGAGGGCGGACTGGACCAGCACGAGAGCCAGCTCATCCGGGCGGCCATTGAGTTCCACGACCTGGAGGTGGAGGAGATCCTCACGCCCCGGGTGGACATCGTGGCCGTGGCCGACACCGCCAGCATGGACGAGGTGGCCAAGGCTTTTGCGGAGAGCGGGTACTCCCGCCTGCCCGTCTACCACGGGGATCTGGACGACATTGTGGGCATCATCCACGAGAAGGACTTTCACGCCGCCCGCTACCACGGCCAGACCGACGTGTCGGCCATTGTGGGCAATGTGCTGTATACCACCGGCAACACCAAAATTTCCGCCCTGCTGCGGGTCCTGCAGCAGGAGAAAGCCCACATGGTCATCGTGGTCGACGAGTACGGCGGGACCGAGGGGCTGGTAACCCTGGAGGACATCGTGGAAGAGCTGGTGGGCGAGATCTGGGACGAACACGACGAGGTGATCGAGGAGTTCCGCAAGCAGGAGGACGGCAGCTATCTCATCTCCTGCAACGCAGACCTCACCGACCTGTTTGACCTCTTCTCCATCAAGGGAGATTGCGACGCCAACACGGTCTCCGGCTGGGTCATGGAGCAGGTGGGCCGGGTCCCGGAAGAGGGGGACCACTTCCAGGCGGACGGCCTGGATGTGACGGTCACCAGGGTGGATCACCGCCGGGTGCTGGAGATCCGGGTGGTGGTTCTCCCGGAAGAGGAGAAGGAAGAGGAGGACTAGTCCGCCACCGGCCCAATTTGCTTGGAAAGAAAGCGGCGCGTCCGCCCCAACGGGGCGGACGCGCCGCTGCTGTCCGGTCAATGATAATCCACTGAGATCAGAGTGAGGCCCTGGGCCGGGGCGGTAAAGCCGGCGGCCGAGCGGTCCCGGGCGGCGAGAACGGCGGGCATGTCCTCCGCAGTGCGCTCACCCCGTCCCACCTCCAAGAGGGTGCCCACCAGGATCCGCACCATGTGGTAGAGGAAACCGTCTCCGTGGAAGGTGAGGGTCAGTTCCGCCCCCTGCCGGTCCAGCGCAATTTGGTCCACCGTGCGCACGGTGGACTTTTTCATCTTTTTGTTGGAGCAGAAGGAGCGGTAGTCGTGCTGCCCGGAGAGGAGGGCGGCGGCCCGCTCCATGGCGGACACGTCCAGTTCCTCGTCCAGGTGGAGCTGGAAACGCCGGCGAAAGACGTCGGGCACGTCCCCCAGGCGGATGACATAGCGGTAGGTCTTGCCCACGGCGTTGAGACGGGCGTGGAAGCGCTCCCCGGCGGGACGGAGGTCCACCACCGCGATGTCCTCGGGCAGAAGGGCGTTGAGGGCGCGGCGCAGCTCCTCCGGAGGGCGGTCCAGCGGTAAGCGGACGCTGGCTGCCTGCCCCAGGGCGTGGACCCCCGCATCGGTGCGCCCGGCGCCGTGGACTTCCACCGCCGCCCCGGCCAGGGCGGAGAGGGCGCTCTCCAGCTTTCCCTGGATGGTATTGCCGGTATTGCCCTGCTTCTGCCAGCCGTCGTAGCGGGTGCCGTCGTACTGGAGGATGAGCTTATAGTTCATAAAAAGCCTCCTTGCTACCGTTCCAGGGCGTCCAGAAAGGCCAGCAGCGCCTCTTGCTGCCGGGGAGTGAGCCTGCGGATGCGCCGCAGGAGCGCCTCCTCACCGGGGGGCGGGGCGGGTTCGTCAAAAAAATCCCGCAGAGAGATCCCCAGCGCGTCGCACAGCAGGCTCAGGGTCTCCACCGTGGGGCGTTTGGCCCGGCGCTCAATGTCCCGCAGAAAGCTCTGAGACACCCCCGCCAGATTGGCCAGCCGGTTGGTGGTGTAGCCCCTGGCCTCCCGCAGGGCCACCAGCCGCTCTGCCACATCCATCGCATCCGCCCCCTTTCTAACGCCATAGCGATATGGTATTAACTCTCATAATACACGGTTTGGGGCGGAAAAATTACAGTTATAGAGATAAAAAACTATTGCTATAAAAATAGGAATATGATAAGATAGCGGTGACCTGCTGCACCGGCCCGGCAGGCTCTTGCAAACCGGGCGGGGATGGGGTACACTATGGCCACAATGCGCCCACGGGCGCGGGAAAGGAAGGAAGTTCATGAAGTGCGCACGCATCACCGCCCTGGCCCTGACGGCCGTACTGGCGGTATCCACGGCCCTGCCCGCCGCAGCGGCGGAGGGGGAGCCGCTCACCCGGGCGGAGTCGGCCCAGCAGGCCATTGAGGCCGCCGCTGAGTACGGCGGGGCGGTCAGCATTCAGTACGCCCTCTGGGAGGACGGAGAGATTACCATGACCGGCCGCGCCGGGACCTTCTCCAAGACGGAAAACCGGGCGCTGACCGATCAGGACCTCTACGGCATCGGCTCGGTGAGCAAACTCTACACCACCGCCGCCGTCCTTCAGCTCTCGGAAGAGGGGAAGCTGGACCTGGACGAGCCGGTGAAGACCTACCTGCCCGGCTTCACCATGGCCGATGAGCGCTATACGGACATCACGGTGCGGATGCTCCTTAACCACTCTTCCGGCCTTATGGGGGACTCCACCGTGGGGGGCTTTCTCTTTGACGAGTACAACGGCGCGGCCACCGACGAACTCCTGGAGCGCCTGTCCATCCAGCGCCTGAAGGCGGAGCCGGGGGCCTACAGCGTCTACTGCAATGACGGCTTCACTCTGGCCGAGCTGGTAGTGGAGGCCGTCTCCGGCCAGGACTTCTCCGCCTATGTGCGGGAGCACATCCTCACCCAAGCCGGTCTGGAGGAGACCTGGTCCCCCGCCGAGTCCTTTGACCGGGACGCCTTGGCCCGGGTCTACCAGGGGGAGGACCCCCGGGCCCTGGCCACCGATACGCTGAATATCATCGGCGCGGGGGGCTACTACGCCACAGCCTCCGACCTGGCGGCTTTCGGCGGGCTCTTTTGCGGAGACAACGACATCCTCACAGATGCGTCCTGGACGGCGACAATGAACCGGGAGTACGAGCGGGGCGTCTGGGCCGACGAGAGCGAGGACGATGTGCTGGCCTATGGCCTGGGCTGGGACAACGTACACATGTACCCCTTCAACAAAAACGGAATCACCGCCCTGGTAAAGGGGGGCGACACCCTCTACTACCACGCGGGACTGGTGGTCCTGCCTGAGGAAAATCTGGCGGTGGCTGTGGTGTCCTCCGGCGGCGTGAGCACCTATAACGAGCTGGCCGGGGTGCAGATCCTGATGGACGCCCTGGCTGAGGATGGGATCACGGTGGAGCAGCCGGCTTCCCTGCCGGAGGCCCAGCCCGCCGCTCTGCCCGAGGGACTGGCCGAGGACATCGCGGGGGCCTACACCGGCCTGACCGCCATGGTCACGGTCTCCCCCAGTGAGAACGGTATCACCATGGCCGCCGTGGCCGCCCTGGGGGGCAACAGTATGGAGCTGACCTATTACAGCGATGGGAGCTTCCGGGATGCGGACAACACCGTCCGCTACCGCTTCATCACCGAAGAGAACGGCCGCACTTATCTCTATGAGCAGACCTACACCGTCCTGCCCGGCCTCCCCGCCGTGGGTACCGCCAATTATGCCCTGGAGCGCCTGGAGGAGAATGAACTTCCCGCCGATGTGGCGGCGGCCTGGGAGGCCCGGGGGCAGAAGCTGTATCTGATTGTCAATGAGCCCTACAATGCCCAGACCTATGCCAACTCCAGCCTCTTTGCGGCGGTGGGTCTGCTGCCGGAGATGCCCGGCTACGCCGCCAACTGCCGCATTGTGGATGCCAGCCATGCCGAGTACGGCCTGACGATCCCGGGCACCGGCTCCCGCAACGGGGCGGACCTGACCTTCTTCGTCCAGGACGGGGTAGAGTATCTCCAGTTCGGCGGCTATCTGGCGGTGGACTACGCCGCCATCCCGGTGATTTATACCGGCGCGGGAGCGGCCCTGTCCATCCAGAGCGACGGCTATGCCCGCTGGTGCCAGGTGGGCGCTTCCGCCGGGAAGACGGTGGCGATCGCCACCCAGGGAACAGGCGGCTTTACCGTCTACGATGCCAACGGCCTGGTGACGGCCAGCTCGGCGGCCTGGGGAGACCAGACCGTCACCCTGCCCGAGGGGGGCTGGATCGTCTTTGCCGGAGATGTGGGGACCCGGTTTACCCTCACGGCCCAGTAAGACCCATAAGCGCAGATGCGGCGCGGACCAGCTGGTCCGCGCCGCGCGTTTTTTACTGGGCTCACAGGTCCAGCATGTCCTCCAAAACCGCTACTGCCTCGTACACCAGCGCGTCGCAGTGGGGCTTGCGGGTCAGGCCGGCGGCCTGGGCCCGCTGGAGCAGGCTGGCGCAGTCGGTGACGGTGTGCTTCTCCCGGAAGCGGCGCACAAACTCCACCGCCTCCGGCGTGCCCTTGCCTGCCAGGCCCAGCACCAGCAGGGCGCTGGCCACTGCGCCGCAGGTGCCCCCGTGGCGCAGGCCGCCCCCCAGGTTGTTGGTCAGCTTCAGGGCGGTCTCCCGGTCCAGGCCGCACACATCCCGGAAGGGCAGAAGCACGGACTGGGCGCAGTTGTAATGGACGTTGGGATCGCCCCGCAGGGCGCGGGCTTCTTCCATTCGGGTCATTTTCCCGCACACCTCCCCTCACCCGGAGCGGGGACGTTCAGATCCCCCTCCAGCACCATCTGCCGGTATTCCAAAAAGCGGAAGCCCAGCTTTTCATAGAGCCGGATGGCGTTTGTATTGGCGCCGGTGACCTCCAGCCGGAAGCGGGGATAGGCGGGATACTGCTCCTTCAAGTAGCGGAAGACGGCGGTGCCGTAGCCCTTGCCCCGGCACTGGGGCAGGAAGTACATCTCCTCGAAGAAGAGGCAGCGGCCTCCCACCTCGCCGGAGTAGCACTCGGTCACATAGGCGTAGCCCACCGGCGCGCCGTCCTCCAGGAGCAGCAGGCCCCGGAGCAGGGGCTCGGCGGGGTCCACTGCGTCCCGGAAGGTGCGCTCCAGCACCGCGGGGTCGGCGGGGTGGTCCACGGCGGGGCTGTGGTAGAAGGTATCCACCATGGGCATCACAGCGTCGTGGTCCTGGGCGGTCATGGCTCGAATTTCGAACATAAAATGGTTCCTCCTGTGGTAAATCAGTTGAAAGAGTCAGCCTGCTCGGTAAAGAGTCGGCGGATCTGCTCTTTGAGGGGCTGGTGCTCCGGCGCCTCCAGGGCCGGGTCGGACCGGAGGAGGGCCTTGGCGGCCTCCTGGGCCTCTTTTAAAAGACCCGTGTCCCCGGCCAGGTCGGCGATGTGGAGCTGGGGCAGGCCGTGCTGGCGCTTGCCGAAGAAATCGCCGGGGCCCCGGAGCTTCAAATCCTCCTCGGCGATGCGGAAGCCGTCGGTTGTCTGGGTGAGGACCTTCAGCCGCGCCCGGGTCTCCTCGTTCCGGTTGGCGGTGACCAGCACGCAGTAGGACTGGTGTGCGCCCCGGCCCACCCGCCCCCGGAGCTGGTGGAGCTGTGAGAGGCCGAAGCGGTCGGCATTCTCGATGATGATGAGGGAGGCGTTGGGCACGTCCACCCCGACCTCAATGACGGTGGTAGAGACCAGCACATCCAGCGCCCCGGCGGCAAAGGCGGCCATGGCTCCCTCCTTGTCCCGGGGCTTCATCCGGCCGTGGACAAAGCCCACCCTCAGGTCGGGGAAGACCCGCTCCCGCAGGTCCCGGGCATAGGCGGTCACCGCCTTCAGATCGGCAAAGCCCCCCGCGGGCACCGCCCGGCCCAGGCCCATGGCGTGCTCCAGCGGAGGCTCGGCCTCCTCTACGGCGGGACAGACGATGTAGACCTGACGGCCCAGGGAGACCTGCTTGCGCACAAAACCGTAGAGCCGCTGCCGCTTGTCCTCACCGACCAGAAAGGTTTCCACCGGCGTGCGGCCAGGGGGGAGCTGGTCAATGACGCTCACGTCCAGGTCCCCATAGAGGATGAGGGCCAGCGTCCGGGGGATCGGGGTAGCCGACATGACCAGCACATGGGGGGAGAGGGCCCTTTCGCCGCCTCCCTTGGCCGCCAGGGCCGCCCGCTGGGCCACCCCGAAGCGGTGCTGCTCGTCGGTGATCACCAGGCCCAGCCGCGCAAACGCGACTCCTTCCGAGAGCAGGGCATGAGTGCCCACCAGAAGGTCAATTTCCCCGGCGGAGAGGGCGGCGCGAAGGTGTTTTTTCTCGGAAGCCCGCAGGGAACCGGTCAGCAGCCCTACCCGCACGCCCGCGGGGGAGAGGGTGTCTGTCAAGGTGTGGAAATGCTGCTGGGCCAGCAGTTCGGTGGGGGCCATAAGGGCCGACTGCCATCCGGCGCGCCAGGCCAGGAAGCAGCTGGCCGCCGCCACCATCGTCTTGCCCGAGCCCACGTCCCCCTGGACAAGGCGGTTCATGGACCGGCCCGAGGCCAGGTCGGCCGCCGCCTCGCCAATGGCCCGCTGCTGGGCGGCGGTGAGGGAAAAGGGGAGCAGAGCGGAAAAGTCCTCCAGCCCCTGGCTGGGGATGACCGGCCCGGCCTGAACCTCCCGCCGGGTGCGCAGCAGGGCCAGGCCGCAGGAGAGGTAGAAGAGCTCCTCGAAGATCAGCCGCCGCCGGGCCAGGGCCAGGGCCTCTTCGCTCTCGGGAAAATGAATATTGGTATAGGAGAAGGCGGCGGCCGCCAAGGCGTGCGCCTGCCGCACCGGCTGGGGAAGTACTTCAGGCACATCCTGGGCGCAGGCGGCTACGCAGCGCTGAACAAGCCCCGCGAGCACGCCGTTGGAGAGACCGGCCGTGAGGGGATAGATCGGCATGATCCGCCCCGTAAAGCGGGGATGATCCTCCCGCTCAAAGACCGGATTGGCCATCCGGCGGCGGGACCCGGTCCCCTCGGCCACGCCATAAAAGACATAGCTCTCCCCCGGGACGAGCGCGTTTCTCACATAACTCTGATTGAAGAAGGTCAGCTCCAGCGTCCCGCCCCCGTCCACGGCCCGCACCTTGGTCAGCTCCAGACCCTTGCGGACGTAGGAGCAGCGGGGCGTCTCGGCCACCAGGGCGGCGATGCACACCGGCGCATCGGGCGGCGCGGCGGAGATGGTGCTGCTCCGCCGGCGGTCCTCATAGTCCCGGGGGAAGTAGCGCAGCAGATCTTCTATGGTGGCAAGGCCCAGCTTGGCCAGGGCCTTGGCCCGGGCGGAGCCCACCCCGGGCAGGGCCTCCACATGGTCTGTCAGCCGCAGCTCCACGGCGCGCACCTCCCTTGTTCCGTCGCTGCCACTCAGTGTACCACGTTTTTTTCCACCCGGCAAGCCGCCCAGGCCGCAGGCGGAACTGATTTGCAAGCTGATTTGGAAAGCCTGCAATTCCGGCAAATTTTCCTTGCAAATGATCTGTTTTGCCGCTATAATAGCAAATAGAACCCATTGCAGGGAAAGAATTTCTTAATAAAAATTGGAGTTCTATAAGAAGCAAATAGAAAAGATTGAAACTGCTTTAAGTGGAAGCTAAAGAGCTTAATTGAACCAGAAAGGACGGTAGAGCAGCTATGGCCGAGCGCACCTTTCAGAAAGTCCTGGTGGCAAACCGGGGCGAGATCGCCATCCGCGTGTTCCGTGCCTGCTATGATTTGGGCCTGCACACCGTGGCCATCTACTCCAATGAGGACACCTACAGCCTCTTCCGCACCCGCGCCGACGAGGCCTACCTGATCGGCGAAAATAAGAGCCCCCTGGGGGCATATTTGGACATTCCAGCCATCATTGACCTGGCAAAACGGCGAAATGTGGACGCTATCCACCCGGGCTACGGCTTTTTGAGCGAGAACGCCGACTTCGCCAGGGCCTGTGAGGAGGAGGGGATCGCGTTTATCGGGCCGTCCTCTACCATCCTGGCCCAGATGGGGGATAAGCTCACGGCCAAGTCCATCGCCCGCGCCTGTGGCGTACCCACCATTCCCGGCTCCGCCGAGCCTTTGAAGGACGCAGCCGAGGCCCTGGAAAAAGCAAGTTCTTACGGCTTTCCCGTCATTTTGAAGGCGGCCGGCGGCGGCGGCGGACGGGGCATGCGCCGCTGCGACACTCCGGAGGAGGTGGCCCCGGCCTTTGAGCTGGTGAAGAGCGAGGCCAAGAAGGCCTTTGGCAACGAGGACATCTTCATTGAGAAGTATCTGGTGGAGCCCAAGCACATCGAAGTGCAGATCCTGGGCGATCAGTACGGCAATGTGGTCCACCTGGGGGAGCGTGACTGCTCCCTCCAGCGCCGGTATCAGAAGGTGGTGGAGTTCGCCCCCGCCTGGAGCGTGCCAGCCGCCACGCTGGAAAAGCTCCACGCCGACGCGGTGAAGGTGGCCAAGCACGTGGGCTATGTCTCCGCCGGCACGGTGGAATTCCTGGTGGACCGGGACGGCAATCACTACTTCATTGAGATGAACCCCCGCATCCAAGTGGAACACACGGTCACTGAGATGGTCACCGGCGTGGACTTAGTCCGGGCCCAGATCCTCATTGCGGAGGGCAAGCCCCTCTCCACCCCGGAGATCGGCATGGGCAGCCAGTCCGACCTGAAGGTGGACGGCTATGCCATCCAGTGCCGGGTCACCACCGAGGACCCAACCAACAACTTTGCCCCCGACACCGGCAAGATCACCGCCTACCGCTCGGGCGGCGGCTTCGGCGTGCGCCTGGACGGCGGCAACGCCTACACCGGCGCGGTCATCTCCCCCTACTATGACTCCCTGCTGGTGAAGGTCACCTCCTGGGACCGGACCTTTGAGGCGGTGTGCCGCAAGGCGGTGCGGGCCATCAGCGAGGAGCACATCCGGGGCGTGAAGACCAATATCCCCTTTGTCACCAATATCCTCACCCACCCTACCTTCCGGGCGGGCAAGTGCCACACCAAGTTCATTGACGAAACCCCAGAGCTCTTCGAGTTTGTCAACAGCCGGGACCGGGCCACCAAGGTCCTCAAATATATTGCCCAGATCCAGGTGGACAACCCCTCCGCCGAGCGGCGGCAGCTGGACATCCCCCGCTTCCCGCCCTATGAGCACACGCCGCCCCAGTGCACCGGCCTCAAGCAGCTGCTGGACGAGAAGGGGCCCGAGGCGGTGCGGGACTGGGTCTTGGGGCAGAAAAAGCTCCTCATCACCGACACCACCATGCGCGACGCGCACCAGTCTCTCCTCTCCACCCGGGTGCGTACCCGCGACATGGTGAAGGGCGCAGAGGGCACCGCCGAGATCCTCAACGACTGCTTCTCCCTGGAGATGTGGGGAGGGGCCACCTTTGACGTGGCCTACCGCTTCCTCCATGAGTCCCCCTGGGAGCGGCTGGACCTGCTGCGGGCGAAGATCCCCAATATCCCCTTCCAGATGCTCCTGCGGGGGGCCAACGCCGTGGGCTACACCAACTACCCGGATAACCTGATCCGGGCCTTCGTGCGGGAGGCCGCCAAGACGGGCATCGATGTGTTCCGCATCTTTGACTCCCTCAACTGGATTCCCGGCATGGAGGTGGCCATGGACGAGGTGCTCAAGCAGGGCAAGCTCTGCGAGGCCACTCTGTGCTACACCGGCGACATCCTGGATCCCAAGCGGGACAAGTATACCCTCAAATACTATGTGGACATGGCCAAGGAGCTGGAGAAACGGGGAGCCCATCTCCTGTGCATCAAGGACATGTCGGGCCTGCTGAAGCCCTACGCGGCCAAGAAACTGGTGGAGACGCTCAAGCAGGAGGTGGGCCTGCCCATTCACCTGCACACCCACGATACCTCGGGCAACCAGGTGGCCGCCTACCTGATGGCCGCCGAGGCGGGGGTGGACATCGTGGACTGTGCCATTGACTCCATGTCCTCTATGACCAGCCAGCCCTCCATGAACGCGGTGGTCACTGCCCTCCAGGGGCAGGAGCGGGACACCGGTCTGGACCCCGTGAAGCTCCAGAAGCTCAGCGACTACTGGGCTGACGTGCGGGAGCGCTACGCCTCCTTTGAGGCGGGGATCAAGAACCCCTCCACCGACATCTACCGCTATGAGATGCCTGGCGGCCAGTACACCAACCTGAAAAGCCAGGTGGAGAGCCTGGGCCTGGGCCACCAGTTCGAGGCGGTCAAGGAGATGTATTCCGCCGTCAACCAGATGCTGGGCGACATCGTGAAGGTGACCCCCTCCTCCAAGATGGTAGGCGACCTGGCCATCTTCATGGTGCAGAACCAGCTTACCCCCGAGAACATCGTGCAGCGGGGCGAGGCCCTTACCTTCCCCGACAGCGTGGTCAGCTACTTTAAGGGCAGGATGGGCCAGCCTGCCTGGGGCTTCCCGGAGGATCTGCAAAAGGTGGTCCTGAAGGGGGAGAAGCCCATCACCTGCCGCCCCGGCGAGCTGCTGCCCCCTGTGGACTTCGAAAAGGCGCGGGAGGAGGTGCGCAAATTCTACCCCGACACCTCCGACCGGACGGTCATCTCCTGGTGCCTCTACCCCAAGGTGGTGGAGGAGTTCTGCCGGCACCGGAAGGAGTACGGCTATATCATGCGCATGGGCAGCCACGTCTTCTTCAACGGCATGGCCCTGGGCGAGACCAACAAGATCAACATCGAGGACGGCAAGACTTTGGTCATCAAGTATCTGGGCCTGGGCGACCTGACCGAGGACGGCAAGCGCATTGTACAGTTCGAGCTCAACGGCATGCGCCGGGACGTGGAAGTGCCCGACAAGAGCGCCGTCTCCCAAGTCAAGCCCGTGGTGCTGGCCGACCCGGAGGACAAGAGCCAGATCGGGGCCTCCATCCCCGGCATGGTGTCCAAGGTGAACGTTAAGCCGGGCGACCATGTGGAGGAGAACCAGGTGGTGGCCGTCATCGAGGCCATGAAGATGGAGACCAGCGTGGTGGCCCGCATGGCGGGCAAGGTGGAGCAGGTCCTCATCAAGGAGGGCGCGTCGGTGAAGGCCGGCGAGCTGCTCATCACCGTGCAGTAAATCCCCGCCGCCGCAGGTTTCAACAAAACAAAAGCGCCGCGCCCCCCTGGGGGGCGCGGCGCTTGCTGCGCTTTCAGCGCAGGCGGGCGGCTTAGAATGCGGCGGCCTGCTGCTCCAGCTTCTCAATGAGGGCGCGCAGCTTCCCGGCCCGCTCCCGCTCGGCCTCCACCACATTGGCGGGAGCCTTGCTTACAAAGCCGGGGTTCTGGAGCTTGCCCTCCAGGCCGGCGAGCAGCTTGCGGTTTTTCTCCAGCTCCTTGGCAACCCGAGCCTTCTCCTTCTCCAGGTCTACCAGTTCGGCCAGGGGCATGAAGATCCGGGCGGCGTGGGTGGTGACGGTGACCATACCCTGGGCGGCGTCGCCGCTGCCGGTGCCGGCCGCCCCAACCACTTTTACATCACTGGCGTAGGCCAGGCGCTTGAGGAAGGGAATGCCGGCGGTGAAGACTGCCTGCTCCAGGGTGGAGACCGTGAGCTGGGCCTTCTTGGAGGGGGGCACGTTCATCTCGGCGCGGCGGGTGCGCACGGCCCGGATGGCGTCCATGATGAGCTCCATGGCCTTCTCCTCCTCGGGGAAGTCCAGCTCCGCCCGGCGTTGGGGCCACGACTGGAGCATCAGGTAGTCCCCCTGATGGGGCAGGGCCTGCCAGATCTCCTCGGTGATGAAGGGCATGAAGGGGTGCAGGAGCTTGAGCGTCTCCGTGAGGACGTAGCAGAGGACCTGCTGGGCGTTCTCCTTGGCCTGCTGGTCCTCACCCTGGAGGCGGGCCTTGGTGAGCTCAATATACCAGTCACAATAGGAGTCCCAGATGAAGTCGTAGACCTTCTGGGCGGCCACGCCCAGCTCAAACTTCTCCATGTTCTCAGTGACCTCGGGGATGACCGAGTTGAGCTTGGAGAGGATCCACTTGTCCTCCAGTTCCAGGTGGGCGGGCAGCTGGCACGTCTCGATGGTGAGGTTCATCATCAGGAAGCGGGAGGCGTTCCAGATCTTGTTGGCAAAATTCCGCATGGCCTCGCACCGCTCGGTGTAGAAGCGCATATCGTTTCCGGGGCTGTTGCCGGTGACCAGGTTGAAGCGCAGGGCGTCGGCGCCGTATTTGTCGGCGATCTCCAGGGGGTCGATGCCGTTGCCCAGGCTCTTGGACATCTTGCGGCCCTTGTCGTCCCGGACCAGGCCGTGGATGAACACGGTGTGGAAGGGGGGCTTGCCGGTGTGCTCGCAGCCGGAGAAGATCATCCGGG
>CALXCU010000020.1 GCA_944386885.1 uncultured Oscillospiraceae bacterium
AGGTCGAGGGTTCAAGTCCCTTCCGCGTCGCCATATGCCTCTGTAGCTCAGTTGGTAGAGCAGGGGACTGAAAATCCCCGTGTCGCTGGTTCGATTCCGGCCGGAGGCACCAGATCCCTCTGAGATATGGTATGTATCTCAGAGGGACCACCCCTATTTAGGGTCTGCGCAATGCAGGTGTAGCTCATCTGGTAGAGCGCCACCTTGCCAAGGTGGAGGTAGCGAGTTCGAGCCTCGTCACCTGCTCCAGAAAAATGAGGATGGGAGGGCTTCCCGTCCTCCATAGGGCGCCATAGCCAAGCGGTAAGGCAGAGCTCTGCAAAAGCTTTATTCCCCAGTTCGATTCTGGGTGGCGCCTCCAAAAAACCACCAGCCATTTGGCTGGTGGTTTTTCAGTTTCCAATTCAAAGCGCCCCGGCGAAAACGAACACGCGAGGCAGAGCTCGAAGCTCTGTCTCGCGTGTTGCATTTCAGCGTTTGAGGGGAGCTGAGTGAAATCAGGCGTCGCGCATGGCCTCCTTGGCCTTTTCGCGGTCGGCCTCATCCATGGGGAAGAGGAGGTTGGCCACAATGGCCACGATGCAGGTGGCGGCCACCGAGTCGGAGAAGATAAAACGCAGGGCGGCGGGCATCTGGGCCACGGCATCGGGGTGGCTGGACAGGCCCAGGCCCAGGGCGAACGTGATGCCCAGCACCAGCACGTTGCGCTCGCTGAACCCGGCCCGGGCCAGCATCTTGATGCCGTTGATGAGAATCATGGCGAAGACCGAGATGACTGCGCCGCCCAGCACCGCATCGGGGATGGCGGAGAAGACGGCCCCCAGCTTGGGCAGGAAACCGCAGATCATCAGCACAAAGGCACCCACGGCAATGCACCACTTGTTGACCACCTTGGTCATGGAGACGATACCCGCGTTCTGGCCAAAGGCCGTGTTGGGCAGGGCGTTGAAAACGGCGGCGGTGGTGGAGCCCAGGGCGTCAGCCAGGATGGCGCCGGAGGTCTCCTCCTCGGTGGCCTCCCGGTCAAAACCGGCGATGGTGATGCCCGAGGTGTTGCCAATGGTCTCCAGACCGGAGACCACGAAGAGGGCGGCGAAGCTCAGAATGGCCGAGGGGGAGAAGGTCATCTGGAACTGGAGCGGCAGAGGGACGCTGAAATAGCTGGCCTGCTGGATGGAGGTGGGGTCCACCATGCCCAGGAAGGCGGAGACGAGATAGCCCAGCAGCAGGCCGATGAGGATGGCGGAGTTTTTCAGAAGGCCCTTGCCGAAGCGCTGGAGCAGCACGATGGTGATGAGCACCAGAAAGCCCATGGCCAGGTTCCGGGGGGAGCCGTAGTCGGGGGAGCCCGCGCCGCCGGCAAAGTAGTCCACGCCGGTATCCAACAGGTTCACACCGATGGTGACCAGCACGCTGCCCACCACCAGGGGCGGGAAAAAGCGGCGGATATACTTGTAGAAAAAGCCCATAAAGACCTCGACCAGACTGCCCACCAGGCTGGCTCCCAGCACCGCGCCGATGCCGCCGGTGGCGGCGATGGTGGACGCGGTGGGCACAAAGGCGAAGGAGGTGCCCATAACGATGGGCAGGTTGGTGCCGATCCGGCGCTTTTTGCCCAGCGGAATGGGGTAGAGCTGGACAAAGGTGGTCAGACCGGAGACGAACATGGCGCACTGGACCATGATGACCGTCTGAGCGGCCGAGAGGCCGCAGGCCCCGGCGATGATGAGGATAGGCGCCAGATTCGAGGCGAACATGGCCAGCACGTGCTGCATGCCCAGGGGGAGAGCGGTGCGCAGGCGGGGACGGCCCTCCAGCTGGTAGACCAGCTCCCGGTCCCGCTTAGCCCGGGAATCTTCCTTGGCGTTGGCATGGCTCCACTTCATTTGAATTTCACTCCATTCATCCCATAGAAATCAGATTTTCGACGGGCAGTTCCGAATCTGTCGGCTAACCAGCGCATATCGGGGCCGATGCAGATGATGGCCCCCCTCAATGAGCCGGTTGACACCCCGCATAGACGGGGTCCTGGGGGCAAAACACGGTGGCGGGGGCATATACTTATACAGAAGCACACAAAATGTCTGGAATTATTATACAAAAAATTTTTTTGTCAATAATTTTTTCAGGTTTTGAAGCAAAGGTGGCAATTCTACGCTCCGTTGATTGTCAAGAGGGAGAGAGAGGGCTTATACTACTGGGGAACGAGGAGGTAAACGAGAATGGACTGTGAAAAGATAGGGGCCCTTATCCGGGCAGTGCGCCGGGAGCGGGGGATGACCTAGCGGGCACTGGCCGAAACCATACATGTCAGCGACCGGACGGTGAGCAAGTGGGAGCGGGGAGCCGGATTCCCTGACGTGTCCCTACTCGCAGCCCTCTCGGACCGGCTTGGGGTGGATCTGGAACGGATGCTTTCCGGAGACTTGTTACCCAACCGAGAGAAAGGAGATTCTATGCGTAAGATACAGTATTTTGTCTGCCCCACCTGTGGCAACGTGATCGCCTCTACAGGGGAGGCATCGGTATCCTGTTGCGGACGAAAACTGGAGGCGCTCCACCCCCAAAAGGCGGTGGGAGCGCACCAG
Organism: uncultured Oscillospiraceae bacterium; assembly: GCA_944386885.1. GTDB lineage: Bacteria > Bacillota > Clostridia > Oscillospirales > Oscillospiraceae > Pseudoflavonifractor_A. Next base: position 2,589 of record CALXCU010000020.1, read on the forward strand.
CTCCAGTTGGAGGCGGTGGAGGACGAGTGGTATGTGACCAGCCTCCATCCCATGGAGAAGGGGCATTTCCTCTCCTTCGTGGCCTGGGTCACGGGGGACCGGCTGGTTCTGGTGCGGAGCTACCCTGAGTGGGAGCTTCAGGTGCGCCTGCCTCGGCAGGGGCACGGAAAACTTTACCACTACTGCACCAATCATGGCCTGTTTTACCAGATACTATAAGAAAAAACGCGCCTTCCCCTGGGCTCAGGGGGAGGCGCTTTCATTTGGAGCCTTTGGGCTCACCAAGCGGGGCGGCGGGCCCCCAGGGCCCGGAACTGCCGGGTGACGGTGGAGGTGAGGTCGTTGTAATAGTGGAGATACTCCTTCTTGGCCTGGCGCAGGACGCGCTGGCGCTCCTGGAACGCCTGCCACTGGGGGCAGGACTTGTGGCAGCCGCTGCAATAGGCGGCGCAGCCGGTCTGACAAGGCAGCATATGAGACCCTCCTCGATCCGATAGGTACAGCGGTACTGAGACTATTCTACGCCGGACGGGGAGACGAAACCACCCTGTTTGTGTAAAATGCAGATATAGATTTGGAAAGGACTATGTCCCGTTGGAGCAGGTGTAGAGAAGTGTTCCGGCCCCGTCATAGGCCCGGCAGGCGTAGAAGAGCGTGCCGTTGGGCCGGGTAACCCCCTGGAGGGTCCACACCCCGCTGTCCGGGGCGGTCTCGCTCATAGCGGCGGTGAGGAGACTGTCCCCCTCGGAGGGGTGCTTCCAGCCCATGGTGGCCTCCACTCGCGCCACCGCCGGGTCGGTGGTCACCGCCAGCAGGAGCATATCGCTGCACAGTTCACCCAGACCCAAGCCGCCGGAACGGTCCGAACTATAGTAGTGCGCCATGGCCACCGGCGTGGCCGAGAGGGGACCGGTGAGAGGGAGTTCCCGGACGGATGGGTGCAGGGACCGGCTCTCCTGCCAGAGGAACAGCGTGCGCTCCAGGGTATAAACCCGGCAGCCGTCCGGGTAACTCCGCAGGACCCAGGTGAAGGGACCGGTGTCAAAGTCCTCTCCCTGGGCCAGACGGGTCTCTCCCTGGGCCACGGTGGTCCCCCGGGGGAGGATGTCCTCGTCCTCCCACTTCTGGAGGGCCAGCTCCACCGTGGGCATGGCGAAGCCGGTGGCCGCCCAGAAAAACAGCAGGGCGAAGAGCAGCAGCAGGGCCGCGGCGATGGGTTTCCACCACGTCCGCAGCCAGAGGCGGCGCCGGCTCATGGCGCTCCCCCCTCTTCATCCCACTCCACGGCAAAGGAGACGGTTTCTCCGCTCCAGGCCCGCAGGACCTGGGGGGAAGTCCAGCGATCCGCCCCTTCCAGCACAAAGATCAGCACCCCGCCGGTGCGGAGGGGTCCGGCCCACCGGGACTCAAACTGCACGGGGAGGAAGTACCAGCCCTCTCCCCGGCCGCTGGGCAAGGCGCTGGGCCACTCCAGGGCATCCCCCGGGTGGTCCAGCCAGAGCTGGGGATGGGAGATGGTGACGGGGATGTGGACTTCCAGGGCGCGCTCCCCGTCGGAGTAAGTCACCTGGTAGAGGGCGGCGGTCCCCTCTGGCCGGAGGGTGTACGCCCCCAGCCTCCCGCCCCCGGAGGGTGCGCCGGAGCGGAGAAGGGTCCCATCCGGGTCATACTCCACCCCTGCCGTCTGGAAGCGGAGCCGGGGCTGGAGCTCGGCATCCCCCCAGAGCATCCAGACGCTCCCCAGCAGCAGGAGCAGGGCCAGGGCCAGCAGCAGGCCGGGGAGGACCGGGGGGCAGTAGGGATAGAGCCGGTCCAGTGCCTGCCCCACCGCGTGGGGGTCTCCCATGGCTGCCACTGCCCGCTCCCGTGCCTCCCGGGCGGGGACGCCCCGGGCAATCAGGGCCTCGCTGTGGTCTTCCAGATGTTCCCGCAGCTCCCGGTAGGCGTCGGCCTGGCCGGCGCGGGAGCGGATGTGAAAGCAGACCATGTCGCAGTAGCGGCTGAAGGGATCCACCCTAAATCCCTCCCCCTGCCGGAAGGGGGGCGCCCGCCCCTTCCGCTACCACGGCGTTGACCAGAGCGCTGAAGGAGTGCCACTGCTCCCGCTTCTCCTCCAGCAGGCGCCGGCCTCTCGGCGTGATGCGGTAGTACTTCCGGCGGCGGCCGGTGGGGGCCGCCTGCTCGTAGACCGTGACCGCCCCGGCCTTCTCCAGACTGTGGAGGACGGGGTAGAGGGTTCCCTCTTTTAACGTGAACGTGTGGTCGCTCTTTTCCTCCAGGGCGGCGATCATCTCATAGCCGTACTTGTCCCCGGAGGCCAGCAGGGAGAGCACCAGCAGGCTGGCGCTGCCCGCGAGCAAGTGATTGTCTGGGCGCATGGGGCCTCCTTTCCCAAATCAATGCCTTGGAACTCTAGGTATAATATACCTTGGAATCCGAGGTATGTCAAGCGCCCGATCGAAGAAACGCAGGCCGTGAAGCGTTCATTCACAGATCGTTCACGTTTTTTTCACAGGAAAGGGCAGAATCGTGCTGTTTCGTGTGCTAAATTAGAGGCACACAGATGTGGAAAGGATGGATCGGCGTGAAAGAAGTGAAGCACTCCAAAAAACCCCTGATCTACTATTATGGCATTGCCCTGGTGATTCTGCTGCTCTTTAATATGCTGGTGAGTCCCTACCTCTTCACCCCCCAGGTGACCGAGGTGGACTACGGCGTCTTTTTGGAGATGGTAGACAACGGAGATGTGACTCAGGTCCAGGTGACCGATACCGAGATTGTCTTTGCCGACAACAGCGATCCGGTGCAGTTTTACAAGACCGGCCGGATGGAGGACGCCTTCCTGGTGGACCGGCTCCATAACGCGGGCATCACCCAGTACGGCACCCCCATTGTCGAGCAGATGAATCCGCTTGTGCAATTTCTGCTGGTGTGGATCCTGCCGATCGTGATTTTCATCGGCCTGGGGCAGCTCCTGACCCGGCAGCTCAACAAGCGCATGCTCCAGAACGGCGGCCTGACCGGCGCCATGTCCTTCGGTAAGAGCAACGCCAAGGTATACGTCCAGTCCACCGAGGGCATCCGTTTCTCCGACGTGGCCGGTGAGGACGAGGCCAAAGAGCTCCTGAGCGAAATTGTGGACTACCTGCACAACCCGGAGAAGTACGCCGCCATCGGCGCGTCCATCCCGAAGGGCGCCCTGCTGGTGGGCCCTCCGGGCACCGGCAAGACCCTGCTGGCCAAGGCCGTGGCCGGCGAGGCGGGCGTGCCCTTCTTCTCCATCTCGGGCTCGGAATTTGTGGAGATGTTTGTGGGCGCCGGCGCGGCCAAGGTCCGGGACCTCTTCAAGCAGGCCAATGAGAAGGCCCCCTGCATCGTCTTCATCGATGAGATCGACACCAGCGGCAAAAAGCGGGACGGGGCTGGCGCTGTGGGCGGAAATGACGAGCGGGAGCAGACCCTCAACCAGCTTCTCACGGAAATGGACGGCTTTGACGGCCGGAAGGGCGTCATCATTCTGGCCGCCACCAACCGGCCCGACAGCCTGGACCCGGCCCTGCTGCGGCCCGGCCGGTTTGACCGGCGCATCCCCGTGGAGCTGCCCGACCTGAAGGGCCGGGAGGACATTCTGAAAGTCCACGCCAGAAAGGTCAAGATGGATGAGAGCGTAGACCTGTCGGCCATCGCCAAGGTGGCGGCGGGGGCCTCCGGCGCGGAGCTGGCCAATATCATCAACGAGGCCGCCCTCCGGGCGGTGCGCTCCGGCCGGGATCTGGTGACCCAGTCCGACCTGGAGGAGAGTGTGGAAGTGGTCATCGCCGGCTACCAGAAAAAGAACGCCATCCTCACCGACCAGGAGAAGCGTATCGTGGCCTATCACGAGGTGGGCCATGCCCTGGTGGCCGCGCTCCAGTCCCACTCCGCCCCGGTGACCAAGATCACCATCATCCCCCGCACCTCCGGGGCCCTGGGCTATACCATGCAGGTGGAGCAGGACAACCACAGCCTCATGAGCCGGGAGGAGCTGGAGAACAAGATCGCCACCCTCACCGGCGGCCGTGTGGCGGAGGACCTGATCTTCCACTCGGTGACCACCGGCGCGTCCAACGACATTGAGCAGGCCACCAAGCTGGCCCGGGCCATGATCACCCGCTACGGCATGTCCGACGACTTCGGTATGGTGGCCCTGGAGACGGTGAGCAATCAGTACTTGGGCGGGGACGCCTCCCTGGCCTGTTCGCCGGAGACCTCGGCCCAGGTGGACCAGAAGGTTATTGCCCTGGTCAAGCGGGAGTACCAGAAGGCCGAGGAGCTGCTCAAGAGCCATATGCAGGCCCTCAACGCCCTGGCCGGGTACCTCTATGAGCACGAGACCATCACCGGTGAGGAGTTCATGGGCCTGCTCAAGGACATGAACATCGCCGTTTAACTGCAATTTCAGAACAGAGCAAACGCCGCCGCCCGCAATTGCGGGCGGCGGCGTTTCTGTATGGATGGAACCGGAGCTTAAAAATCAATGTCCTTGTCATAATAGACGGCCAAGAGCAGCTTCTCCATGTCCTCCTGGCTGGGCTGCCGGGGGTTGGAGCCGGTGCAGGCGTCGCTGATGGCGTTGGCGGCCACCTCGGAGAGCTTGTCGTGGAATTCCTTCTCGTCGATGATGCTCTTCTCGGCGATGACGCCCCCCTCGCCGTAGTTCTGGATGGACAGGGGGATGTTGAGCTGGCGGTTCATCTCCCGCAGCTCGGCCACCAGGGCGGCAACCAGGGCCTCGGTGCTCGCTCCCTCCAAGCCGATAAACCGGGCGATCTCGGCGTAGCGCTCGGCCGCGGCGGGAACCTTGGCGTTGTACTGGATGACCTTGGGCAGGTACATGGCGTTGGCCGCGCCGTGGATGATATGCCCGCCGGAGAAGGCCGCGCCGGTCTTGTGGGCCATGGAGTGGACAATGCCCAGCAGGGCGTTGGAGAACGCCATACCGGCCAGGCACTGGGCATTGTGCATCCGGTCCCGGGCCTCCATGTCGCCGTCATAGGACTTCTTCAGGTCGTTGTGGATCATCTGGATGGCGTGCAGGGCCAGAGGATCGGTGTAGTCGCAGTGCAGGGTGGAGACATAGGCCTCGATGGCGTGGGTCATGGCATCCATACCGGTGTGGGCGGTAAGCTTGGCAGGCATGGTCTCGGCCAGGTCGGCGTCCACAATGGCCACGTCAGGGGTGATATTAAAGTCTGCCAGGGGGTATTTGATGCCCTTGTGGTAGTCGGTGATCACCGAGAAGGCGGTGACCTCGGTGGCGGTGCCGGAGGTGGAGGGGATGGCGCAGAAGTGGGCCTTGGTGCGCAGGGTGGGGAAGCTGAAGGGGGTAATCAGCTGCTCGAAGGTGCAGTCAGGATACTCATAGAAGACCCACATGGCCTTAGCCGCATCAATGGGGGAGCCGCCGCCCATGGCGACGATCCAGTCGGGGCCGAACTCCCGCATGACGGCCGCGCCCTTCATAACGGTCTCCACGGAGGGATCGGGCTCCACGCCGTCGATGACGCGCACTTCCATGCCGGCCTGCTCCAGGTAGGATTTGGCCCGCTCCAGGAAGCCAAAGCGCTTCATGCTGCCGCCGCCCACGACCAGAACGGCCTTCTTACCGGTCAGGTGCTTCAGCTCCTCCAGGGAGCCCTTGCCGTGATACAGGTCACGGGGCAGAGTAAAACGTCCCATAATGATTCCTCCTATATACTTTATCGATTTTTGCAGCAGCGGAGCCAGTGCTCCACGAAAAAAGAATAGCGGCTTTTGTGCAAAAAGTCAAGAGAGACAGGATGGAACCTTATGACATGGTTTGGAGAATAAAACGGCAAATAGAGCGGGGAGAATAGGTCAAAAGGCGGGAAAATAGCATTCGGCATGACAGAATAGCCTTCTGGGGCAGAAAATAAATTGTACAGTTTACTGAATAGCATTACACGCCGAGCCATGTCTTGAGCTCCACCAGATCTGGGGCAATGTGAACGGCGGGATAGGGGGAGAAACTGGCGGCGGGAGTCGTGCCGTTGAGGACGGCAGCAAACTCGCACCCGGCCCGCTGGGCGGTCTGGGCGTCAATGACGGTGTCGCCACAGTAGAGGCACGCCCCGGGCTCCAGGCCCAGGGCCTTCACCGCCCCCAGCAGGCCCTCCGGGTCGGGCTTGGGCTTGGAGACCATCTCGCTGCCCGTCACTGAGGCGAAAAGCGCCAGAAGTCTCCGCCGCTCCAGCACAGCGCGCAGGGTCTCGGCCCGCTTCGTGCTGACAATGGCGGCAGGAACTCCGGCGGCCTTCAGGGCCCGCAGAAGGTCCTCCGCGCCGGGGAAAATACGGGTGGATTCGATCTGCATGGGCACAGCCACCTGGGTGAACAGAGCCCGGAATTGGGCCCGGCGGGCGGGATCGGCATCCCCGGAGAGAAGGGTAAACGCGTCCTCCAGAGGCAGGCCGATGGTGCCCCGCACCGCCTCTGCTGTGGGCTGGGGGAGGCCCATCTGGGCAAAGCCGTGGTCAAATCCGGCCACAATGGCCTGGGAGGCATCGGCTAGGGTGAAGTCGAAGTCAAAGAGAACAGCGCGGTACCGCATGGAAATTCCTCCTAAAGATGATAAGCATACGAGAGCGGCTGTATTGTATCATAACCCGGCAGGGGATGCAATCAGGGGGCGAGGAGCCGGGCGGCCCCATAGCGCAGGCAGCGCCGCAGCCGGGCCTCTCCCCGGCGGATGGTCCGGGAGACGGTGGATTTATTGACGCCCAGGCGCTGGCCGATCTGGGGCATCGAAAGCCCCTCCACATAGTAGAGATGGAGCATCTCCCGCTGCCGCCCGGTAACATCCTCCCGGAGGGCCCGGAGCAGGTTGCGCCTGAGCAGCTGGTGCTCCCGGCTGTTGTCCGCGCTCATGGCCCGGAGATAGACTGCCAGATCGGCTCCGGCCGTCAGGCCGCCGTGGTTATTTGCAGGGCGCATCAAAGACCTCCTCTGTATTCCAAAAAAATTTGAAAATAATGCTTGACAAAACCTGTGCTCTCTGGTAAACTAAGCAACGTTGTGGACGAGCTGATTTGCTGGTGTAGCTCAGTTGGTAGAGCAGTTGATTTGTAATCAACCGGTCGGGGGTTCGAGTCCGTCCACCAGCTCCACCCGTTTGGGGAGCAAAAGTGCATATGGAGGAGTTCCCGAGTGGCCAAAGGGGGCAGACTGTAAATCTGTTGCGTGAGCTTCGGTGGTTCGAATCCACCCTCCTCCACCAAAAGCGTCCTGCCAATCGGCGGGGCGTTTTTGTATCTTCGGCTTGGGGGATGCAACACAAATGTTCGTTTCTTAAAAAGATACCACAGAGGCCCGGCATTGTCAAGCTTTTTTAACCAGGGGGGTTCTTCCGATGCTGAAGGATGATTTTGTGATACGCCAGACGGACGCGCTGGCCACTGCCATTGCGCACCTGGTTCTGCGCAAGAGCGGGACGGACTATACGCCCACCGGACAGGCGGCCGATGCGGAGGCAGACGGGCTCTGGTTCACACTGGACCAGCTCATCCGGGCGGGGGAATTTGATGCCGCCGAGGACCTGCTCTACGAGAAGTCCGACCGGGAGGACCTGCGCTACCTGGAGCTGGGCGTGGCCTTTTATGCCCACTTGAACCAGCTCTCAGACCGGGAGCTGGAGGCGGGGGATTTCACCCGGGAGGAGGTAGGGGAGGGCCTGCGGGACTTCGCGGAGGAGTTCGGCGTGTCGCTTCAGATGTGAGCAAGTTTTCCACCGTACAGGCGGTGGATGTGGAGAAATACGAAAAAGGAGCGGATCGCCTATTGGGGCGGCCCGCTCCTTTTTCGTATTGTCATCTGACCGTGACCTGCCTGTCGCAAAGGGCTGCCGCCGATTCGTCGTGAGTGACCAGAAGGACAGAAGGACGGCTGGGCAGGGCTTTTAAGTAGGAGAGAATCCGGGGAATGTGCGTACTGTCCACACCGGCAAAGGCTTCGTCCAAAATCAGGATGGAACGCCCGGACAGGATGGCCCTGGCAATGGCCAGCATCTGCCGCTGCCCACCGGAAAGGTTGCTCCCGCCTTCAGCCAGCGGGGTATCCAATCCCTTTTCCAGGGCATAGACCCAGCGATCTGCCCCAATCCCTTCCAGAACCTGGCGGATTTTTTTCTCATCCATGTCTGTTTCCGGGACGCCCAGCAGCAGATTTTCCCGGAGGGTGCCGGAAAAGACCAGATTTTCCTGGGGGACATAGCTGATGGCCCTGCGCAAGAATGGCGCCGAGCAGCCTGAAACCTCCTGCCCCAGCAGCCGCAGACTGCCGGAATAAGGATAAAATTTCAGCAAAAGCCGCATCAGGGTGGATTTCCCCGCTCCGCTTTCTCCCCGTACTGCTGTAATCCCCCCGGCGGGGACGATCAGAGAAAGGGCGGAAAAAGGGCAGATTCCGTCCGAAAAGGTGCAGCCTACGCCCTCCGCCTGGAGAAGGGGAACGCCTTTCCTCTCCGGAGAGAAGGTACTGCCTTCCCGGTTTTCAGCGGGAAGGGAAAGCGCCTCAAAGATCCGGTCGATGCCCACCAGAGCGTTGTGGACGCTGGTGATACTGGAAAAAATAGTAAGGACCATAGTGAGGATCAAAGAGGCCATCTGGCTGACCATTACTACATCTGAGAGGGTCATTTCCCCCCTGGCACAGAGAAAAAGAGAGAAACCGATGGTCCCGAAAAATCCAACATACTGAACCACCTGGGAAAAACCGCCTGTCAATCCCTGGAAAAGGCTGTACCTCCTCCCGTGGCGGCGGTAGTCCTCCAGTTTCGCTTCGAAAGATGCGGAAACACTGCCGCTGAGGGCGCTCATCCGGATGTCGGCAGAGCGGGAGAGGGTCTGCAAATAGGCCGACAGCTCTTCAGCGGTGTCTTTCTGCATGGCGGAGAAGGCGGAACGGGCGGCCTTTGCCGCCTTTGTGTGGACAAAAAGCCCAGCTGCCCCCAAAAGGTAAAGCCCCAAACAGAGGAGCAGGCTCTCTCTGCCGATCAAAATCGTCGCGCCGATGCCGGAGATCAGATACATCACCGGAGTGAGCAGGCCGTAGGACAGCAGACCCGAAGCCATCTCCACATCCTGGTTGACCCTGGAAATCAGCTCGCCCCTTTGGCCGAAGCGGCCAGTCTCGGCCAAAGGGGTCTCTAAAACGCGTTTGCAGAGCGTTTGCCGGAGCAGGTTACCGATCTTTTGGATGCTGAGCCTCTGGGCGTAGATGCCCACCGAATCAAAGGCCGAAAAGGCCGCCAGCAGGATGAGGAAAAGGGCAAGCTCCTGCAAAAGGCCGGTTTGCCCAGTCCCGGTGACCACCGCCATCACCTGACTGCTGATAAAGGCGGTGAGCCAGCTGATGAAGAGGTTCCGGCAGGCCACCAGGATGGAGGAAAGGCCGTAGGAAAACCAGTGGGGCCGAAAGAGCAGGAAGAACGCCTTGAGCCGTTTTAGATCCTCTCTCATTGGGACGCCTCCAATCGGGTGACGGTATCCGCCGCCTGGATGAGCAGCGGTTCGTGGGTGATGACAATGACCAGCTTTTCCTCAGCCAGCGCCCGCAGCGTCCCGATCAGCTCCTGGATATGGCGGGGATCAACGCCGGTGGTGGGCTCGTCAAAGAGAAAGACGTTCCCCTCCCGGAGCAGGCTCCTGGCCAAGCAGAGCCGCCGCTTCTGGCCGCCGGAGAGGGGAGTTCCCTCAGGGCCCAACACCGTGTCGTACCCCCCGGGGAGGGCTTCGATTTCGGCGTCGATCCCCGCCGCCCGGCAGGCGGCCCCGATGGCATCCATGGACAGCTCCCGGCCCCGGCAGAGGTTTTGCCGGATGGTGCCGGGGAAAAGGAGGGGCTGCTGGGGGTCGATGATCAGCTGTTCCCGGACCTCCTGACGGGTTAATTTCCGGGGGTGCCGGTCTCCCGGCAGGCTGAGGGTGATCGCCCCTTTCCGGGGAAGGTAGATCCCCGAAAGGAGCTTTAGAAGGGTGGATTTTCCCGTTCCGTTTTCCCCCACAAGGATATGGAGCGATCCTTCCTCCCAGCGAAAATGCCCGCCGTCAAAGACCTTTTTCCCGTTCTCTTCGTAGGAAAATTCCAGCCCATCAATCTTCAGCGCCGCCTTCTCCCGGCCGGAAAGGACGGCAAAGCAGTCCATGGCGCTGCCTTCGTCGGCTAGTGTCAGGAATTGATTGATCCGCTGAAAGCTCACCTTGGCCCGGCGGATCTGAGCGATGGTGCCGTCAAAGCGCATGACAGGGTCGACGACAAAGTTCGCCAAAGTAATGGCGGTAAACAGCTCCCCCGGCTGCATGGAGCCATCCTGGACAAAATATCCGCCCAGGACCGCCAAAAAGAGGATGGTCAAAAAGGAGGAGAACATCGTGGGGAAGGAGAGGACGGCCTCCCAGCCGGATTGCCGTCTCTTGACCCCGAGAAGCTCCTTTAAAAGGGTGCGGTTCTCCAAATCGGAGGCATCCTCCAGAGTGCTCGCCTTGATAAGCTCCAGGTTAAAGAAATGGTTTGCGATATTTTGATTGATCCTTTCCAAGACCCCCTGGTATTTCTCCCCCACCCGTACGAGGGCCTTGCTCATAAAAAACATAAAAACCACCGGCAGCAGGGAGGCCGCTACAGCGGCAATCCCCAGCCAGGGGTTCATGGCGCAGAGGACGGCCACGCTCAAGACGAAGGAGAACAGGTCAGGCAGACCGACGCCCACCATCCGGTTGATAGAGCGCACGATCTCCGTCACATCGGCGGTAAAGAAGGTGCCGGCCTCGCCTGGGGCGATCCTGTTGAGGGCCTTTTGCTCCCCGCAGAGGGCTTTTTTCTCCAATTGGGCATAAAGCCCCGCCTGGATCTGGTTGGCCAGCCGCGTCCTGCTGTAGGGCAGCAGGAAATGCAGCCCGATGAGCAGCAGAGCCAGCGCCGCCAGAACGCCCCAGGGGAAGTCTCCCAGTGTCCCGGCGTTGAGGGCGTCGATGAGGCTGCCGCTGCACCAGCGCATCCCCACGTCCGCAGCCGTTAGGCAGAGGGAAAGGGCAACGGTGCTGAGGGCCAGGACTTTGGCCTTGGAAAGGACGCCAAGATAGGACGCTTTGATCACAGTATCAACTCCTATATTTTAGGACAAAAGGAATTGTATTTACACTATTTTTCCTGAAATACCACAGAAATTGTCCCCGCAGATTTAGACATAGCCCAGCATCCCACGCACCGAGACCTCCCCGGCGTGGACGGTCTCGTGCCCGCCGCCGGGCAGGCGCACCACCAGCTGGAAATCTTCATCGATCGCCTCGGCCACCGCGCTCCGCTCTCCCTGAGGTCCCACCAACCGGACCTCCCGGCCCAAGGTCACGCAGTCAGAGCGGTATTGTGCCAGATAGCGCTCTTTTTGGAGGGGAAAGGCGGCGCGCAGGTCGTCCAAGGCGGTCAGAATGCAGGCGGCCAGATCGGCCAGCCGCGGGGCGGAACCCAGGATCTGCCCCAGGGAGATGGCCACCGGGGCCACTTGGGGACCGAAGTCAGCCTCGGTCTGCCGGACATTGACGCCAACCCCGACGACCACATACTGGGGCTCGGCGCTCTCCCCCTCCATGCCCAGCTCGGTGAGGATACCGCAGACCTTCCGGCCCTCCACGATCAAATCGTTGGTCCACTTGATGCCCGGGCGCACCCCGCAGCAGCGCTGGATGCCGTTGCACACTGCCACTCCTGCCCAAGCGGTGAGCCACATCAACTCCCGGAGCTCCGCTTGAGGCCGCAGCAACACAGAAAGGTAAAGTCCCCCGGGCGGGGAGAGAAAAACATTGCCCCGGCGGCCCCGGCCCCCGGTCTGCTCCCGTGCGATGACCACCAGTCCCTCGGGAGCTCCCTCCATTGCCCGGCGCTTCGCCTCGCTGTTGGTGGAGTCCACGGTATCCAGGCACAGCAGCTCCCGCCCCAGCACACGCCCGGCCAGAGCCCCCTGGAGCTCCCCAGGGGACACCCGGTCGGGGGAGCGCTCCAGCCGGTAGCCCCGGTTGGGGGCGGAGGAAATCCTGTAGCCCTCCTCCCGCAGGGCGGCGACGGCTTTCCAGACCGCCGCCCGGCTCACCCCCAGCAGACGGCTCATCTCCTCCCCGGAGCGGGGGGCCTCTTGCTCCTTCAGCAGAGCTAATACGTCTTCTTGCAGCATGAATCTCGCTCCTTTCCGGAATGACACCCTATTTTTATGCGTATTGTAATCATTATCCGCTGAATTGTCAACGGATAAAAATAGGGGTTTACAATTGGGCGGCGCTGTGATATTGTAAACTAAAAAATATTTCTGGTTTACAATTGGAGGAGAGATCATGCACCGCACCGACACGCGCAGCCTGGTTTTGGCCGGGCTCTTTGCCGCCCTTACTGCGATAGGGGCTTTTATTCGGACTCCCCTGGGGATCACATCTATCACACTGCAATTTCTCTTCACTGCCCTGGCGGGGGTACTGCTGGGGGCCAAGTGGGGGGCCCTCTCCCAGGGGGCCTATGTCGTCCTGGGGCTGGCGGGACTGCCCATCTTTACCCTGGGGGGAGGGCTGGGCTATGTGCTTCAGCCCAGCTTCGGCTTCCTTCTGGGGCTCATCCCCGCCGCTGTGTTGATTGGCGTTCTGACCCGAGGGAGGGGGACGGACCCGCTCCGGGTGGCTGTGGCCTGTCTGGCGGGGCTGGGAGTGCTCTATTTGGCGGCAGTACCCTACATGTACCTGATCCTCAACCTGTATCTGGGCCGGGAGATGCCCCTTTGGGATGTGGTGCGGACGGGGATGCTGCTCTATCTGCCTGGCGATGGAGTAAAAATTGCCGTCACCTGCCTGGTGAGCCGGCCTCTAGTCCGGGCGCTGAACCGGGCCTAAGACATACGCCCCGCCTTTGTCCCATAGAATGGGAGTGCCAGGCTCCACCCGGAGCCGGGACACTGGGAAAAGGAGGGATGGCTATGGCCCAGGAGGAGCGCCGCCCCGGGATGGAGGGAGAGCACCACATCTTCCTGGAGGAGCGGGAGGGGCTCACTGTCTCCGGTGTGGAGGAGGTGGAGAGCTTTGATGAGAATACCATCATCATGGACACGGTGCGGGGCACCCTGGTGGTCCGGGGGGAGGGCCTGCACATTGAAAAGCTGAGCCTGGATGGGGGGGACCTGAAGGTAGAGGGCACGGTGGATTCCCTGACCTACGAGGACGACCGTCGGGAGCGGGGCGGCCTGCTCGCCCGGCTCTTCCGCTGAGATGGCGGTCTCCATTCCCGGACAGCTCGCCGCTCTGGGCAGCGCCCTGGCGCTGGGACTGGCCATCGGGCTGCTCTATGACTGCTTCCGGGTGCTGCGGGTGCGCCTGCACCTGCCCCTTTTGGGGGGGATTTTGGACCTGTTGTTCTGGCTGCTGGTTACCGCCGCCCTGTTTCTCCATGCCTTGATCACCGAGGCGGGGGTCCTCCGGCTGTACATGGTGGCGGCGGTGCTGGGCGGGGCGGTGCTCTACTTCAAGCTCTTGAGCCGCTGGTGCCTGGCGCTGGGTTACCGCTTGGCCACGCTGGCGGCTCTTTTCGTCCGCCTGGTGACTTTTCCACTCACCTGCGCCGCCGCGCTAGGTAAAAAAATGGGGTCGGGAGCAAAAAAAAACTTCCATTATTGGCGGAAGTGGTATAGAATAAAGCTGTTCATCCGGGAAATCGAGGGACCTGGCCAAAAGCGGGGCCTCAGGCGGAAGGAGGGCGGCTTACATGAGGACAAAACGGGCCGGACTGCTGACCAAGCTGGTGGTTCTGGCACTGCTGGTGTTCGTGGCCAGCGCGCTGCTGGGACTGCGCACGCAGATCCAGGCCGCCCAGGCGGATCTGGCGGAGCTCACTGCCCAAAAGGCCGCCCAGGAGCAGACCAACGCCGACCTGCGGGACGCCGTGGAAAACAGCGGCGATCCCGACCGTCAGGCTGAGATCGCCCGCTCCAAGCTGGGCCTGGTGGCGCCGGGAGACCAGATCGTCGAGTTTACGGATTGAGCGCGTGTGTCAGGCTCAGAAAGAATAAGGAGGATATTTCGGTCGGTATGGAGTTTGGTGTTGGTTCGATTGTCGAAGGAAAAGTCACAGGTATCACAAAGTTCGGCGCGTTTGTGTCTCTGCCGGAGAACAAGTCCGGTTTGGTGCACATCTCTGAGATTGCTTACTCCTACGTCAACGATGTGAAGGATTATCTCAAGGAGGGGCAAGAGGTCAAGGTCAAAGTCATTGGCATCGACGAGAACGGCCGGATCAATCTCTCCATCAAGAAGGCCATGGATCCTCCTCCCCGCACTGGGGGTCAGGGGCGCTCCAACGGCGCCCGGCCGAATGGGCCCCGGGGCGGTTCCCGCCGGCAGGCGCCGGCAGAACCGGCGACCTTTGAGGACCGGCTCAAGCAGTTTATGCAGGCCTCGGACAGCAAGCTCTCCGAGCTGCGCTACATGGACAAGCGGGGCGGCTCCCGCCGGGGCGGCCGCAAATAAGGGAAACAACGAAAGGGGCGCCCTCCGGGGCGCCCTTTTTTGTGGGTATTTGGCTCAGACCAGCTCCCCCAGCAGGCGGGATCCATTCCGAGATGTAATAGAAACCATTCTTTCTACGTTATGGAGTTCCTGACCGGGGACATAGACCGCCGCATAGTTGGGCGCGTGGCCCCGCCAGAGCCCGTCGTGCTGATCCTCAAAGAGAACGGGGAAGGACTTGCCGATCATCCGGTCCAGATAAGCCTCTTCCAGCCGTCCCGCCAGAGCGGCGGCCCGGTGGGCGCGTGCCTCCTTCACGGCGTTGGGCACCTGGCCGGGCATATCTGCCGCAGGGGTGCCGGTGCGCCGGGAGTAGGGGAAGATGTGCATAGCGGAGAAAGCGCACCGCTCCACAAAGGCCAGGGTCTCCTGGAATTCTTCTTCGCGCTCGCCGGGGAAGCCTACGATCAGGTCGGTGGTGATCCCCGGGTCAGGGAAGAAGTCCCGGAGTAATTTGACGCTCTCATAATACCGCGCGGTATCATAATGCCGGTGCATCCGCGCTAAAACGGCATCGCAGCCGCTCTGCATAGACAGGTGGAAATGGGGACACAGGTTGGGCAGGGCGGCGGCCCGGCGGCAGAAGTTAGGGGTGATGGTCCGGGGCTCCAGGCTGCCCAGGCGCAGGCGCACCCCGGCGGGTAAGCCCCGGCACAGCCCCTCCAGCAGGTCGATAAGGGTTTCTTCACCGGGCAGGTCCCGGCCCCAGGAGGAGATCTCAATGCCCGTGAGGACGATCTCCCGGTAGCCCGCCTCCAGCAGGCGCGCCAGTTCCTGCCTGGCCCCGGGGATATCCAGGGAGCGCACCGGCCCCCGGGCATAGGGGATGATGCAGTAGGTGCAGAAATTGACGCACCCGTCCTCTACCTTCAGCATGGCCCGGGTGCGCCCCTCCAGGCCGCCGCCCGAGAGGGCCTCGAAGGTGCGGTGGGAGAGAATGTTGTCCACGGTCACCAGGGGCGCGGGCTCCCGCTGGGCCAGCAGATGCTCCAGGTCGTCCAAAAAAGCCAGGCGTCCGGACGACCCCGCCACCAGATCCACCCCCAGGGCGGCGACCGCCTCCGGCGCGGTCTGGGCGTAGCAGCCGCACACCGCGACTACCCCTTCCGGGCTGCGCTTCCGGGCCTGGCGGATGAGCTGGCGGGATTTCTTGTCGCTCACCGCCGTAACGGTGCAGGTGTTGACAATATAGGCGTCGGCCGGGCCGTCAAAGGGGACAAGCTCATGGCCCCGGCGGCGCAGCTCGGCCTCCAGAGCGGCAGTCTCATATTGATTGACCTTACAGCCCAGAGTGGTGATTGCAATGTTCATAGCGTCTCCTTAAAAAAGTAAAAATCACGGGGAAGAGAGGAGGGGAGTGCTTGTAATTTGCGAAAGAAGTCCGTATAATAGGTGGGACGGCGGGACGGACCCGCCGAAAAAAACAGGATGAGTAGAGATACAGGAGGTAGTTTGCCTTGCGTACGTTCTATGTCAATCTGCTGACTTTGGAGGATGTGAAGCGGTTTTCCCACCTGGCTAGCCAGAACGACTGTGAGATCGACGTGTGTTCGGGGCGCTATGTGGTGGACGCCAAGTCTATTATGGGCCTGTTCTCCATCGACCGGGAGGAGCCCGTCAAGGTGGAGTTCCACGGCAGCGAGAGCCAGTGCCAGGCCTTCCAAAAGGGCTTGGGGACCTTGGTGTCTGCCAGCTGATGGAGGGGGCCTTTTTCGCTTACCTGGCCCGGATGCGGTATATCCGCCGCTGGGGCCTCATGCGCAGCACCGAACCGGAGAATGTCCAGGAGCACTCCCACATGGTGGCCGTGCTGGCCCACGCTCTGGCGGTGATCCGGCGGGACGTGCTGGGGGGAGAGGCCGATCCAGAGGGGGCGGCCGCTGCCGCCCTCTTCCACGACGCGCCTGAAATCCTTACCGGGGACCTGCCCACACCGGTCAAGTACTTTGACCCGGAGATTCGCTCCGCCTACAGGCGGGTGGAGGAGCTCTCGGCGGAGCGCCTGCTCTCGATGCTTCCCCCGTCCATGCGTCCGGCCTACGCGCCCTGGCTGCGGGAGAATTACGACCCCGGGACCCGGGCTTTGGTGAAGGCCGCCGATAAGCTCTCCGCCCATATTAAGTGCTTGGAAGAGCTCAAGGCGGGCAATGCGGAGTTTCGGAAGGCCGCCGGACAGACCCGGCAGGCGCTGGAGGAGATGGCCCTGCCCGAGGTGGACTATTTTCTGGAGCATTTTCTGCCCGGGTTCCAGCTGACGCTGGACGAGCTGGAGGGCCCCCCGGCCTCCCCATCATAACATACCCGGGCCGTTCTGTCGAGCATACGGGACATAAGGAGCCCCGCGGGGCCGTGAAAACGGTTCCGCGGGGCCTTTTTATCGCTGCCGGGACTCAGCGCCGGTTGGAGCGGCGCCAGATGTGCATCTTCTCAGCCTGCGCGATGAGCTCCTCCCGGAAGTCGGGGTGGGCCACCGAGATGATCTTCTCGGCCCGCTCCCAGGTGGAGGTGCCCTTCAGATTGACCTTCCCGAACTCGGTTACCAGGTAGTGAACATTGGGCCGGGCGTCGGTGACCGCCGAGCCGGGGTCTAGGGTGGGCTTGATGCGGCTCTCCAGCTGCCCGGTCTTTTTGTTCAGGAAGGTGGAGGAGCAGCAGATGAAGCTCTTGCCGCCGGGGGACAGGTAGGCCCCCAGTACGAAGTCCAGCTGCCCGCCCGCGCCGCTGATCTGCCGGATGCCGGCGGACTCGGCGTTGACCTGGCCGAAGAGATCTACGTCCACAGCATTGTTAATGGAGATGAAGTTCTCCAGCTGGGCGATGGTGCGCACGTCGTTGGTGTAGTCCACCGGGGCGGACATACAGGTGTGGTTGTCGTCCAAATAGTCATAGAGCTTCTGCGTGCCGGCGCCGAAGGCGTAGGTCTGGCGGTAGCGGTCGATGGACTTGCGTGCGCCGGTGATCTTGCCGGCCCTGGCGATGTCCACAAAGGCGTCCACATACATCTCCGTGTGGACGCCCAGGTCCTTCAGGTCGGACTGGGCGATGAGGGAGCCCACCGCGTTGGGCATGCCGCCGATGCCCAGCTGGAGGCATGCGCCGTTGGGGATCTCCTCCACAATGAGCTTGGCCACCGCCTGGTCCACCTCGGTGGCGGGGCCGCCGGCAGGGAGCTGCCCCAGAGCGGGGTTGTCCCCTTCCACGATCCGATCCACTTGGTCGATGTGGATGGCGTGTTCCTGGCCGCCCAGGCAGCGTGGCATGTTTTGGTTGACCTCCACGATGATCACCTCGGCGCGCTGGCACACCGCGGCCATGTGAGAGGCGTTGGGGCCGAAGGAGAAATAGCCGTGCCGGTCCATGGGGGAGACTTGGAACATGGCCACATGGATGGGGGGGACGTTCTCCCGGTAGTAGCGGGGCAGCTCCGAATAGCGCAGGGGGCAGTAGAAAGCGCTCCCCTCGGCGGCCATTTTCCGCTCCGAGCCGGACATGTGCCAGGAGTTCCAGGTAAAATGCTCCGTCGCGTCCGGGACGGCCATGATGGCGGGCTTATGGAAGATGATGCCGCCCCGCACCTTTACGTCGGTGAGCTCTTGGTACCGGGCGGCCAGGGCCTGGTCCAGGGCCTCGGGGGTACCGGTACACCAACCATAGTCGATCCAGTCGCCGGACTGGACTACCCTGACCGCCTCCTGGGCAGTCGTGAGCTTGCTCTGGTATTGTTCTTCATAATTCATGGTAAAGCACCTCGGTTATCGTTTAATTTTTAACAATCTCATGCCCCCTATTATACCACCCTTGTTCCGCGGATACAAGGGTGGCAGAAAAAGCACGGGGCAAATTACCCGCGAATACAGAAGGGGCCCCCGGCGTGCAACGCACGCCGGGGGCCCTCATGCTCAATCATTATGGGAAGAGCGGTCGGTTTTAGTTGTTCAGGGCGGCCTGACCAATGAGAATCAGGTCCTCCATATCCACCAGGCCGTCGCCATTCAGGTCGCAGACCGAGGCGGAAGTCCACTCATCGCTGTCACGGCCCACCTGATAGTATCTGCGGACCAGGGAGACGTCGCCGACATCGACGCTGCCGTCGCCATTGAGGTCATAGCGGTCGGCCATGACCTGGGTGACCACCGTAGTGTCGCCCAGAGCGGCAGGGCCCTGGTACACACCGTCGGAGGCAAAGGAAGCCTCGTTGAGGATAACAGTGGCGCTGCCCAGGGTGCCGGTGGTGCGCAGCCCAAGCTGGAAGGCGTCCACGGGCAGGGTGGGCGCATCCTGAGCGGGGTCATAGAAGAGGATCACGGTATAGGTGGTGCTGCCGTCGCTGTTGACGGTGCTCTTTACCAGCTGAGTGTCATAGACAAAATCGTTCAGAGCGGTCATGGTCTGGCTGTCCACAACGCCCTCCCCGTAGCGGACAGTAAAGGTGAGCTGGATGGTATCCACGCTCTTTTCACCTTCCAGGGAGAAGGTGTAGTGATTCCAGGCCGGGACGGCGCTGACGCCAGTGGGGCCGGTGACGGAGACGGACAGGCCGGCCTCCTCGGGGGTGACTTCCTTGGTGAGCGTCCAGCCTTCACCCAGCAGGTCGGTAACTGTGAGGGTAGCAAAGTCAATGGTTCCGGTGGTGGGACTATACTCGTAGAGCACGCCGAAGGTGTCCAGTTCGGCCAGCTGGGTCACGCAGGAATAGGCGAAACTCCGGGCGCCGGTGAAACGGGAGTCATCGTCGTTGAGCCAGGTGATCTGGTTGGTCTCGGCGTCAATGGAGCCGATGCGGACCACACCCTCTTTACGCTGGACCACCGGATAGGAGGCGAGCACCAGATTCTCATAGGTCTGGCCGTCGGGACCGGTGAGCACGCCCTCCAGATTGATGAAGGAGACCATGCAGCCGTTGCCAGGATTCTGGGAGTAGAGCTCCTTATCCTGCTGGTACTGTCCCCAGGTCTCACCGCCGTCGGTGGAGTCGGTATAGCTGATGTAGTTGACGGTATTGCGGGAGAACATGCGCAGGGTGCCGTCGGGCAGGACGATGATCTGGGACTCGCTGGACTTGCCGGTGCCGTTGAGCTGGTTGGCCCGGGCGCTGCGCGTCCAGGTTTTGCCGCCGTCGTCGGAGTAAATGGCGCTGGCCAGCTCAGTGCCTGTCTGGTTGTCATAGAGGGGGAAGAGGATACGCTCCGTGCCGTCGCTGAGGGTGGTCACCGTGCCGCGGCCGGGGCACACGCCGGTAAAGGCCTCGCTTTCCGCGATCTTGATGTTCAGGAACTGGGGCTCGCCCCATACCAGGCCGTCCTCAGTGACGGTAGCAGAGCGGTGCATGATGTAAAACACAGGGTAGGCCTTCCACTGGGAATTGCGGTAGAAGAGGTTGCTCTGCACCAGGTAGGAGCTGCTCAGCTGGGTGGTATAGACGGGCTCCACCACGCCGTCCCGCTCATAGTACAGGTCCAGGAAGGCGTCCACATAATAACCGCTCTCCGCGCCGTTGCTGGCCTGGCAGATGGGGTAGAGGGTGACGGCGGAGCCGTTCACGGCCTTCTCCTGCCCGGCGGCGGAGTTATTGATATCCACATAGTAGGCGTAGGCGCTCACAGCAGTGGGGGCGTCGCCGCCGGACTGGGCCAGGGCCACCAGCATGCGGCCCTGCTCGTCAAAGCCGTCGCTCTCCCAGCCCATCCGGTTGCCGCTCATCAGGCCGGCATAGGAGGGGCAGGCGTCCACCACCATGTGGACCGTGCCGTCGGAAGCCTGGACCACCGAGGGGTCGATGAAAGAGGCGCTGGTTTGAGCGGTGGCGGAGTCGGCCATGTCGTCAAAGTAGTTGACCACTTCCCACTCCCAGTTCTCGCCGCCGTCTTTGGAGATGCTGACAATGGTGTCCAGGTTCTGGGGAGAGTCAGCCTCGGTACGCCAGCGGATGTCGCAGGTAGCCACGATCCAGCCGTTGTCCAGCGTCACAACGGAGGGGATGCGGAAGGCGCTGGTGCCGGTGTCGTCCATCACAAAGGGCTGGCCCTCGCTGGTACCGGAGATAGCGCCGGGGGCCATGTCGGTAACGGTGGTCTCTGTCTGCTTGAAGAAGCGCAGGGAGGTACCGGACCCTTCAGCGATATAATATTGGCCTGTGGTATCGTGACAGAGGGCCAGAGTACCGTTGGTAATGGTGTAGTGCCCTTCCTCCGCCGCCACTTCCACAGTGGAGGGCTCGGCAGACACCTGGGCCCGGCTGTTGGCGGCGCTCAGATTCAGATAGTAGCCGGTATCCACATTCCGGAGAGTATAGCCGCCCTCGACGGCCTCCACCGTCCAGAGCACGTTTTCATCGGTCCAGTTGGAGCCGCTGGCGATGGAGAGGATGCCGCTGCTGACACTGCCGCCGATCTGGTCGGTCTGGCTGCCGGTCCCGTTGTGGTAGAGGAGGCTGCCGTTGCTGGAGCCGTCGTAGAGGATGGCATACACCGCGCCGGCATCCACGCCGTCAGTGTCCTCCACATACTGAGTAACGGTGGGCAGGTCATCGGGTGGTGTCACTACCAGGGCCAGGCTGTCCATGGCGTCGTTCAAAGCTTCGGTGGCGGCATTGACCTCCTCCTGGGTGGCCGCGCTGTCGTTAAACACAGTCTGGGCCTCTACCAGAGCTTCCTGTAGGGCCGCCCAGGTGGCGGCAGTGTAGTCCGCTTCCTCCAGCGCGGAGGCGGAGGCGATGGCAGACTGGAGCAGGCCCTTATCTACGGGGGCCACCGCCTCATCCTGGGTATAGAGGTAGATGGAGAAGCCGGTGGCCGCTCGGGGCCCCCAGAAATCGGTAATATACTTCTCGTCGGGGTAATCAGACAGGCCGTCGCCTACCCGGTTGAAGCTCAGCACCCGGTTGGCGGAGGAATTGGAGATGGTATACGCCCCGTCGCTCACCGAGACGGAGAGGGCAGTGTAGCCCGCGCTAAACATGTTGTTGGCCAGGGCCAGGTACAGATCCCCCGAGCGGAAGGTGTAGCCATTGTCGATGGTATTGACGGTGAGGAGCAGGTCCTCCACGTCCAGGGCCGTGCCGTCGGCCAGATAGGAGGCGGTGACCGCGCCGTCCGCCACAGTCAGGGCAGCGGTGCAGGCGCCGTTGGCGCCGGTCAGGCCGCCGGAGTTCACCTGCGTGCCGGCTTGATTCAGATAGAGGGCATAGAGGTTGCCGTCACTGTCCACAGTAACGGCCAGATAATACTTCGAGGTATCCAGTTCCGTGCCGGTGTACTGGGTAAAGCCGGGAATTTCCGGCGCGCCGGTCTCAGCAGCAAAGGCCGCCGGGGCCAGGGAGAAGAGCATACACAGCGTAAGAAGCAGAGCGGTCCATTTCCTGTACACGGATTTCATGCAATCATCCTTTCTCATCTCATTGGTATCCATAGGAACATAATCAGTCCGGAACAGACTGTGCGGCAGTCCCCTCCTTTCCTCGTCCGGTCGATAGCTCTATTGTAGCATTGATGGAAATAAGTTTCATCACTCTCTTTTGAATAAAATTATTTTCCTAATTTTGTGTATTTTGACCATCTTTAAGAAAAATTCAATTTTTTAAACATTGTATTTTGACGAAGTATGCGCCGCTTCGGCAAGGCCGGCGGGGCAGCTTCCCCCGAGAAAAATCAATAAAACAGGGTTTCGAATATAATCTGGGATGTAAGGCCTAAAATTGCATAAAAAATTGAAAAAAAAACTTCTATCGAAATAGTAAATGGAAATATCGCATTTTATTATAAAATTCGATTTGAAATTTTGTAAAAAGCCTACTATAAAAAGAATGTCAACTTTATAACGGGACGGTGGGAATTCCGGCATATTCACCGGCCCGTGAAAACGGGGGAACGGGTATGAAATTTGATTTTGCATTTTTCTTTGAGACGCTGCCCCTGGTGGCCAGCAAGCTGAATGTGACGCTTTCCCTGACGCTGATTGCCACGGTGTTCTCGTTGCTGATCGGCCTAATGCTGGCGCTGGTCAGTTACTACAAGCTCCCAGTACTCAGTCAGATCGTCAAGGTCTGGATCTCCTTCATGCGCGGCACCCCCGGCATTGCCCAGCTGTTCTTCTTCTACTACGGCCTGGCCCGGGTCAGCGAGATCATCCTGAACATGTCCCCGGTGGTGGCCGTGGCGGTGGTTATGAGCCTGAATATGGGGGCGTTTATGTCCGAGTCCATCCGGGCGGCCCTGCTGTCGGTGGACATCGGCCAGCACGAGGCGGCCATGTCCCTGGGCATGAATAATT
>CALXCU010000021.1 GCA_944386885.1 uncultured Oscillospiraceae bacterium
CACGGGTCGCAGGTAACAGTCTCTACGCAGCTGGCAGGCCGTATTACGCGTTGTACGCGTCACGCGAAGAACAAAGGGCTTTGCCCGCATAGGAAATACCCCCGGCTTGGCCGGGGGATATTTATTCTATCTCATAGAGGGCCGGAACTCAGTGCTCAAGGCCCATCACCTCGTCCACTGGCAGAGAGACCACCACGCCGTGGGCGTCGGTGGCCAAGCCGCAGGCGCCGCTGATGGCGGACATGATCTCGGCTTTCTTTTCCCGGGGGACTACGATCATCACAAAATCCTGTTCATCCTGAAGGCAGAGCCCCAGGTACTGGCTGGCGCGCTCGGAATTATGCCGCCGCCCCTTTAGCACGGTGCCGCCCCGGGCGCCGGCCTTCCGGGCCACGGCCACTACTTCGTCGCTGTATCCGCTGGCCACGGAGGCCCAGATGAGCGAATACTCCGACTTTTCTTTCATCTCCACTTCATCTCCTTTGATCTTGTCCTCAATGGCGTTACGCGCCTCGTCGTTGAGCATGTGCAGAATGTGGCTCTGGATCCCGCTGACCGGGATCGTGATGGCGATGCCGCCCCCGCGGTGGCGGAAGAACAGCCGCTGGTTGAGCTCTTCCAGCGTGGGTTTTACCAAAAATTTCGGCAGGAACGCGGCGGTGATGAGCCGCGTGGTCCCTCGCAGGCCAAAGAGATCCAACAGCTCCGACGGGGCGGTGCCCTGTCCCCTGGCCTGGAAACTCAGAGGGAGGTGCATGGTCTCAAAGACCGACTCCAGCCGTTTCTGGTCCTCCTCCCGGGTGATGGTGATCAGGAGCCGCTGGAAAATCGGAAGTCTTTCCAGTTCCGGCATACTCATTCCTCCTCCAAATCGATGACGATATCGTCCGACAGCGGCTGAATGGGCTGGGGGACGGCTTTGGATTTCTGAACATAGATGAGCCCCATGATCTGGATGGCGATCAGGGGCGCCAGAGCGACCAGGGCCACCACGCCGAACGCATCGGTGACCACATTGCCGCCCAGAGCGGTACAGGCTCCCATGGCCAGCGGCAGCAGGAAGGTAGAGGTCATGGGACCGCTGGCCACGCCGCCGGAGTCAAAGGCGATGCCCACAAAGACCGGGGGAACGAACCGGCTGAGCACCAGAGCCAGCGCATAGCCGGGAATGATGACCCAGTAGATGTTGATCCCGGTGATGACCCGCACCATAGCCAGGGCTACAGCGCAGGCCACGCCGATGGAGAGGGCGGCGTTCATCATCTGGTGAGAGACGGTGCCGCCGGTCAGATCTTCCACCTGTTCGTTGAGGACCTGCACGGCGGGCTCAGCCTTAACGATGTAATAGCCGATGACGATACCGATGGGGATCAGGATCCACTTGAGCATCCCGCCGGCCAGACCGCCGCCCAGCAGGCTGCCCACCGGGGCGAAGCCCACGTTTACGCCGGTAAGAAAGAGGACCAGCCCAATGTAGGTATACAAAAAGCCTACGCTCATGCGGATGACCTGGCGCTTGCGGTAGGTGTGGGTAAAAAGCTGGAAGAGGAGGAAGACCCCTGCTACCGGCAGCATACTGACCAGAACCTCCTCAGCGTACTGGGGGAGGGCCTGAACGAACTGGAATACCACGTCCCGCGTGGTATGGATGGCGGGGACCTCCACCGAAGTGTAGGCCGCCTCCCCAGGGTTGTAGAAGATACCCAGGAGGAGCACCATTAGGATGGGGCCAATGCTGCACAGAGCGACGAGGCCAAAGCTGTCGTTGGCGCTGTCCTTATCGCTCCGGGCGGCCGAGAGGCCCACACCCAAGGCCATGATGAAGGGCACCGTCATGGGGCCCGTGGTGACGCCGCCCGAATCGAAGGCCACAGCGACGAAGTCCGAGGGCGTGAAAAAGGATAGCACAAAGAGAAGGACATACAGTCCGGCCAGCAGGAGCCCCAGATTGATCTTAAAGTAGATGCGCAGGAAGGCCACCGCGGTGAATACGCCCACGCCGATGGCCACCGTCCAGATGAGCACCTGGTTGGGAATGGCCGCCACCTGGTTGGCCAGCACCTGCAGGTCCGGCTCGGAAATCGTGATGATGGCTCCCATCAGAAAGCACATGAGCAGGATGAACGGCAGGCTCTTGCTTTTGACCAACTTGCCGCCCACGCCCTGACCCAGAGGGGTCATGGCCACTTCCGCGCCAAGCTGGAAAAAGCCCATGCCGATAATAAGCAGAACGGCACCCGTAAGGAAAAGGGCCAGGGTTCCGATCTCCAATGGGACCAGCGCCACGCTCAGGATCAAGACGATGATGGTGATGGGGAGCACGCTGGAGAGAGATTCCTTGACTTTTTCTTTAAGCTTTTCATTCATGTGATATAAAATACCCCCTTTTGGTCCAAATGTCCAGTACAAATTGCAAAAAACGGCGCATTTTGCGCCGCCATGCCCGGGCTGGGCTCCTCGGGTGGGCGGTGAACGGCGGGACGGTACCCCCTCTCTTCTATAACTATTCTTTATTATACAGGAAAATGGAGGGAGGCACAAGAAAACCGGTGTAAATATTTTATGAATTGCGCAGGCGAAATATATGAATTTTCAGTGAAAACTGGGCCCTGCTCCCGGAAAACGGGAACAGGGCCCATAGTTCAATCTATGTCTACCGCTCGCTGTCCTGGGAACCGGAGAGGGAGGAAGCAAGAAACCGTTGCAGCAGGCGGGTCAGCTCCCGCAGGTCGATGGGTTTGGCGATGTGGGCGTTCATGCCGCAGTCCAGGCAGCGCTGGATATCCTCGGAGAAAGCGTCGGCAGTCATGGCGATGATGGGGACGGCCTTGGCGTCGCTCCGGTCCAGGGCCCGGATGGCCCGGGCGGCCTGGTAGCCGTCCAGAACAGGCATACGCAGATCCATCAGAATCACGTCGTAAAAGCCGGGTGGGGCGGCCTGAAAGGCCTCCAGGCAGAGCTGGCCATTTTCGGCCCGGTCCAGCACGAAACCGTAGGAAGAAAGCAGCTCGTTGGCGATCTCCCAGTTCAAGTCGTTGTCCTCAGCCAAAAGGATGCGCCGCCCGGCATAGTCCGGAGGGCCCTCCCGGGGCGGTTCGGCGGCTGCCTCTTTACCGGAGAAGCGGGAGAGGCCGTAGTAAAGGGTAGACTGGAACAGGGGCTTGGATAGGAAGCCGCTGACCCCCGCGGCTCGGGCCTGCGCTTCGATATCGCTCCAGTCATAGGCCGACATGAGCAGGATGGGCATGTGATTGCCCTCCTTTTGCCGGATGGCCTGGGCTGTCTGGATGCCGTCCATGCCGGGCATTTTCCAGTCCAGGAGCACCGCATGGTAGTCCCGGCCTTGACGGCGGCGCGTCTCCACCATGTCCAGAGCAGTGCTGCCGTCCAGGGCATACTCAGCCCGAACGCCCAGCGCCTTCAGGGCATCGGCCGCACTCTTACAGAGGGCCTGATCGTCGTCCACCACCAGCACGTCCCAGGGGGGGAGGGCCATTTTCTCCGGCGCCTCGGCGCGCTCCAGATCCAGCGTCACATGGAATTCGGTGCCGTGCTCCGGCTGGCTCTGGACGGAGATGGTCCCCTGCATCTCGTCCA
The DNA here is from genome assembly GCA_944386885.1 of uncultured Oscillospiraceae bacterium. Lineage (GTDB taxonomy): Bacteria > Bacillota > Clostridia > Oscillospirales > Oscillospiraceae > Pseudoflavonifractor_A. Next base: position 3,598 of record CALXCU010000021.1, read on the forward strand.
CGATATACTTGGTGATCGCCATGCCCAGGCCAGTGCCCTCGATCTTTTGGACCCGGGCCCGATCTTCCCGCTCGAAAGAGTCAAAGATCTTTTTTTGAAACGCAGGGGACATGCCGATCCCGGTGTCCTTGACATAAAAATGGGTACGCACCCAGCCGGAACCGCGGGGGGAGTCCTCCTGGGAGACGGTGACGAAGATGGACCCTCCTGTAGGGGTGAACTTCAGGGCGTTGGAGAGCAGGTTCAGCAGCACCTGGTTGAGCCGCACGCCGTCGCAGCAGATCTGCTCGGCTTGGATGTCCCGGATGAAAATATCGAAGTTCTGCTTCCGAGCCTTGACCTGAGGCTGGATGATGCTGACGATGCTGTCCATGGCCTCGGGCAGGGAGAGGGGCGCCACGTTGAGGGAGAGCTTGCCGCTCTCGATTTTGGACATGTCCAACACATCGTTGATGAGGCCCAGCAGATGCTTGCTGGACAGGTCGATCTTTTTCAGACAGTCCCGCACCTGCTCCCGGTTGTCCAGGTTGGCCGAGGCGATGGCAGTCATGCCCACAATGGCGTTCATGGGGGTGCGGATGTCATGGCTCATGTTGGAGAGGAATTCACTCTTGGCCTGGTTGGCACGTTCGGCCTCTTTTTTGGCCTCGTCCAGGGACTCCATCTGCCGCCGGGAGAGGCGGAAGTACAAAAAGAACATGGCCAGCAGCACCAGCAATACCAGTCCGCAGCCGGCCAGGGTGGTTTCCACCCGCTGATTCACCAGACGGTAGATGGGGTCGTGGAGCAGGGAGTAGGGCAGCACAGATATGAGGGACCAGTCGGTGTAGTCCAGGGGCGTCAGATAGGTGTTGCGTAGCTCCCCGTCGATATCTACTACCTGGGAACAATCGCTCCGGGTCTCAAGAGCGGTGCGGATGGCATCTGCGGCGGCCTCCTTACTGGCCTGATCAGACTGGCCCCGAGTCAGGATGCGTTCGTAGTAGTTTTCCTCGGTGGCCCCGCCGTTTTGCAGGACAAAAGTACCGTCGGTGCGCAGGACGTGGGAGAAGATCTGGGTCGCGCCCACGTCCAGGGACAAGGTCTCGGTGAGGATGTCGAGCGGGAGTCCTGCCAGCAGCACGGAGCTGCTCCCGCCCCCCTCCATGGGGTAGGAGGCGGGGGAGCCCAGAAGGAGCAGCCGCTCCCCAGAGCGGGTGGTGCCATCGGTGACCTGAAATTCCCCCCGTGCCAGAATTTCCAGATAATGTTCTTCTTCTCCTACTTGGGTCTCCTCTCCCAGGATCACTTGGTAAGTCCCGTCCTCACTGTAAAGGGCCAGATAAGTAAAGTCAAGGCTTTTCGCAGCGCGGGAGAGCGCAGAGGCGGCCTCCTGCGGGCTGCTGTTTTGGCTGCGGCTGGTGCTCCAGAGAACGCCGTTCATCCGGGACTGATACAGCTCTAAAGTAGTGGTGAAATGGAGCTTGATCTGGGTACCCATCTGGGTCATGTACACCTCGCCGATGCCGCCGATGGCCTGATCGCTCTGCCGGAGCATGTAGTTGGCCAGCCATGCGAAAATGCCCACGCACAGGGCCAGAGCGGCCAAAAGGCTGGTCAGAAGGATACGGAAGAGGTGGCGGTTCCGATTATGCATGGCGGTTCTCCTTTCCGGGGGCCCTTGGGGTACGGAGCAGACGCTCCAGAGTCTGGCAGAGCAGGCGGATGTCGATGGGTTTGGAGACATGGGCGTCCATACCAGCGGCGGCTGTGGCCGAGACATCCTCCGCAAAGGCGTTGGCGGTCACCGCCACGATGGGCACTGTCCGGGCATCGGACCGGGGGAGGGCGCGGATGCGCCGGGCGGCCTGGCAGCCGTCCATCTCGGGCATCTGCATGTCCATGAGGATGGCGTCAAAAAAGCCGGGCGGGGATGCCTCAAACTGCTCCGCCGCCTCCCGGCCGTTCCAGGCCGGGGTAACTTGGACGCCGTGGAGCGTCAGAAGCTCCTGGGCGATCTCCATGTTGACCGGGTTGTCCTCAGCCAGGAGCACCCGCCGTCCCTCCAGGGAGAAGCCCCCGTGTTTTGCTTCCGGGACAGGCGGGGCCCCCTCTGGGGCGGGGGACTGGACATGGGCGAAGGGCAGAATGATGGTGAAGGTGCTGCCCTGGCCGGGCTGGCTCTCCACATGGATCTGGCCGTTCATCTGGGTAACCAGGTTCTGGGTGATGGACATGCCCAGCCCGGTGCCCACGGTGCGCTGCACGCCGAAGCGCATTTCCCGGGAGTAGGGCTCAAACAGGTGGGGAAGGAAATCGGAGGACATCCCCACGCCGGTATCGGAGATCACGAATTTATACTGGGAGAACTCCCGGCGGTCCAGCTGTTCCAGAGAGACTGACACTGTATCTCCGTCCGAGGTGAACTTGAAGGCGTTGGAGAGCAGGTTGTTGAGCACCTGCCCGATGCGGAAGGGATCCCCCAGCACCCAGCGGTCCTGGAGGAGGATGTGGGTGGAGAGGGTCTTGCCCTGGCTCCCGGCCTGCAGGCGGAAGGGCTCCAAACACTGTTCCACGCAATCCTGGAGGTCAATCGGCTCATTATTGACCTCCAGCTTGCCCTGCTCCAGGCGGGACATGTCCAGAATGTCGTTGATGAGCCCCAGCAGCTGACGGCTGGAGTACTGGATTTTTTCCAGGTAGCCGGAGACCTGCTCCCGGTCGCCGGCGTGCTCCTGGGCCAGGGCAGACAGGCCGATGATGGCGTTGAGAGGGGTGCGCATATCGTGAGACATGCTGCTGAAAAAAGTCTGCTTGGCCCGCTCGTTCTTCCGTGCCACCTCCAGAGCATCTTCCAGCAGCCGCCGCTCCCGCAGCTGGCCCTGCTTGTCCTGGTCCACCTCCCGGAAGGAGAGGACGGCCTCGCCGGGGGCCAGGGATGCGTCAAACAGGACGCGCACGTTCACCCAGCGGTACTCACTGCCAAACCGGCGCAGGAAGTCCCCGCCAAAATCCTTGATGTTCCGGGTGACCAGGGATTGTAAATTTTCCAGGGAGAAGCTGTGCATATATTCGTCGTGAGCCTCGGGCTCGATGACTTCTCCCATGACCTGCAGTAGCTGCTCATATGCTCCGCACTGAGGCAGGCGGCCGCGGACATACTCAGAGCTCTTGATCATCTCGTAGGTGCCCTGCTCAAAGTCCAGGCGGTAGAGCGCGTAATAAGAGTTACTCAGGGCGCGGATGGTCTCGTCGGTGCGCTGGATGCGGGCGTTAAAGCGCACGGAGCGCCAAGTGGCCGCCGCTAAGGTGAGCAGGAAGAGCAGAAGCATCAGCCCCAGCACCAGGCCAAAGCGGCCCAGCTCCCCCAAGATACCGGCGTAAGAGGTGGTGACGATGGAGAACCAGTCGTTCTCCATCTGGACATAGTACACGGCCCGGCGGTTACCATCCAGGTCGGTAATAGAACCGCCGTAGCGGCCCAGGTCCCCGGCGCGGATACACCCGACCAGACTCGTTACATATGCTTGGATTTCATCCTCGGGGCGCTCCAGGTTGGTCTGTTGATAGATAAGGGTGCCATCCCCGTCACAAAGAAAGAAGGAGTCCCACTCCGACAGGTCCACAGGGTCAAATTGAAAACGAAATTGCTCAGGGAAGATATCGAAGGCCAGCACGTTCCCAGTGGAAGCGGACATCTGAGATGCGGTGATGACCGGCCGGTGGTAAATCGCATCGGTGTATACGCCGGTAAAGACGGCCTGGCCGGGACTGGCGGCAGCACGCTGATACCACTCTGTGGAGAAAACATCGTACTCCCGGTCTCCCTCCCAGGGCTGGACGGCTAAGGTAGTTCCGTCCACTACCGCATACAAGTCCAGAGAATCTGCTCCAAGCACCTCCTCTAGGCGCTGAAAATAGCGTGCCATCCAGTCTAGGATCTCCTCCTGAGAATCCCCTGCATCCAGGCGCGCATCCAGAGAGGAGGAGCCAAACGAAAGTAGGGTTTCATAGACCTGCAGGCTGCTGTGAGCTTCGGCGGCATAGCTGCCAGAGAGGGCGGTGCCGGTGTCCCGAGCATTTTGGAGAAGGGCGGTGCGCAGCACCAGCAGGCTCATGACTAACAAGATCACCAGGATTCCCAAAGCCGCCAAATTGAACCGCAGGTCCCGCAGGACCGGCTTCCAATAGGTCTGTTTCTGTCTCATGGACGGGCCTCCTATATTAAATAGGGACGGAGGTCGGCTGATCCTCCGCACCTATTTCTAATCATACCATGTTCAAGTCTGTAAGACAATCCATACTTGTCTCGCCGGTTTTTGTAGAATTGAGTAAAGAGAGAAGGCGAAAAACTTAAAAGCGGGATTCCAAGAAAATTTTTTGTAATATCAAAAATAAAATACCCAGATTGTCTTTCGTGAAGCCGTTCATACGCTGGGCGATGTCGTACGGCATATGATTGGTGAAATGGCCATAGCGGTCCAAAAGAAAGGCGGCTGAGAATCCCTTGTTGCTCAGGCAGTCCGAGGCCCACATATCCAGCCGGGCTCCCAGGGGCATTTTCTTTAGGAGACAGCATAGGTCCCGGCATTGACTGCCTTTCCATAATAAAAATAGGAAGGTGATATGGCCGCGCAAAACCATATCACCCTCAGCCATGCCCCTGGTGCTGCAACACCTAGGCAGGGCGTTTTTATCTGTGTGTTTTCTCCTCCTGGTTCGGTGGGAACTGTTCCGATGCGTCCGCCCGGGACAGGATCTTGTACAGGCTCACCGCTCAACAGTATTGTAACATATGCTTTGTAGCGTTGCAATCAGTTTGAATCTAATTAAGATACAATGGGACAAGAAGAAAGGAATCTGTAATCCATACTTGTCTGCCCGCAGCGGAAATGATACACTGGGTCCAGAAAGGGGTAGATGAACATGAAGCGAACAAAGCATGCCCTCTTGGCAGGCCTGGGGGCGGCCCTGCTGCTGAGCGGCTGCGGGACTCAGGGCACGGCCTCCGGCCCGGCCCAGGCGGCCCAGACGGAACCGGTCCAGGCCGTCCAGAACACGCCGGCCGCCTCCGTGGGACAGGGAAGCGGCCAGGCAGACGATACGGCCTCCGCCTCTACCGCGCCATCTGCTGCGGCTCAGCCGTCTCAGCCTCAGGCGGTCCGGCAGCCGGAAACCAGCGGCGGGGCGGTCGACAGCGATACGGCGTTTGCCATCGCCCTTGGGAATGCCGGCGTGCCGGAAGAAGATGTGCAGAATCGAAAGGTAGAGCGAGATGAGGACAACAGCATCCCCATCTATGACATCGAGTTTGAGACCGCGTATGGCGACTATGATTTTGAGGTGGCCATTGAGGGCGGGGCCATTGTGGGGGCCGACTACGAGGTAGATGAGGAGTGGCTGGCCACCCTGGGCGGCAGCGCGGTGAGTCTGGACGAGGCGAAGGAGATTGTTCAGGGCAAGGTCCCCGGCGCGCCTTTGGAGGATATCCAGATCTGGGAGGAGTCGGAGGACGGCCAGAGCCGCTATGAGGGGGAGCTCTTTTACGGCGGCCTAAAATATGAATTCGAGCTGGACCCGAACACGGGCCGAATTTTTGACTGGAACGCGGACCTGCGCCTGTGAGCGCCGCAGGAGGCGAGAGGAGGGGAGGACACCTGGGTGTCCTCCCCTCCGGCATCTCAGCCATACAGAAAAAGAAAATCGGAGCAAGCTTAAAAAGCTTGCTCCGATTTGGCGGAGAGAGGGGGATTCGAACCCCCGAGACGCTATCAACGCCTACACGATTTCCAATCGTGCGCCTTCGACCAGCTCAGCCATCTCTCCACAGCGCTGCCGTCGACAACGGAGACTATTATACCAGATTTTCCGGGTTCGTCAAGAGGAAATTTTCAAAAAGCAAAAAAATTTTTGAAGGGGCGGATGGGCTGGACGGGCAGCGGGAGAAAAGGTAACATAATGTAATAACTTGTTACCGAATTGGAAAAGAAAGGAATAGTGAAAGAGGCGTTCTCAAAAAAGTTTTCAAATGAACTCGTTGCAGCGCAACGGTTCGCGGATTTCAGCAAAAATAATGCTTGCAATTGGCGAGCAAATAGGTTACAATACGGTTACAATCTGGTGAAAATAAAGTAACAGATTGAAAACAGAACTGTAACAGGAGGTATCCTAACCATGCAGAAGGGACTGTCCT
>CALXCU010000022.1 GCA_944386885.1 uncultured Oscillospiraceae bacterium
AGGCACAGCCCTGAGCCGCTCCAAAGATTTCTTGCTCCGGCCGAAAAAATCAGTTGGTATTTTTCTGCGGCTGTGGTACAATGAGACATACCAACGGAATTTCTTTGTACGACAAAGGAGCGTGAAGCACAATGGCCGATGCAAGAGAGTACGTCTCCCGGCCCGATGAGCTGGGGACGGTCCATATTTCCGAGGATGTCCTGGCTGTCATTGCCGCCGCCGCCGTGCTGGAGGTGGAGGGCGTGAGCGGCCTGGCCCCCAACCTGGGCTCCGACCTGGCCGAGCTGCTGGGGAAGAAGAGCCTATCCAAGGGCGTGCACATCACTGTGGTGGAGGACAGCGTGAGCGTGGAGGTGTCCATCCTCATCAAGTACGGCTTCACCATCCCGGCGGTGGCCGCCGCCGTGCAGGAGGCAGTCTTCAACGCCATCAGCAACACCAGCGGCCTGGATGTGGCCTGCGTCAACGTAAATGTGGCCGGGGTGGCCTTTGAGCGGGAGGAGAAGGCTTGATCCCAGACGAAAAGCGAGAGGGGCGGAGCGCATGCTCCGCCTCTTTTCTGCCCTTTGGGGCATAGGACGGGCTGGCGGGGGCATAAAGTGCCGTATCCGAGGCGAAAGGAGTGCGGGCAAATGGAGGAGCGGGTGGCGGAGCTGCGGTGCAAGGAGATCGTGAGCATCCGGGACGGCCGGCGCTACGGCTATGTGGGGGACGTGGAGCTGGATCTGGAGGAGGGCCGGGTGCGGGCTCTGGTGGTGCCGGGGCGGCTGCGGCTCTTCGGCCTGCTGGGCCGGGAGGCCGACCGGATTTTCCCCTGGGAGTCGGTGCGGCGCTTCGGCGCGGACGTCATCCTGGTGGAGGACGGCCCCCGCCGGGGGCTGCATCCCGGCCGGGAAGAAAATGCAAAGAAATCCTTTACGCGGGGCGGGAATGTGGTATAATAGCAGAAGTAGTGAGAGGGAAATTTCCAAACCTCTCAGTATGGAAAATGCACCCATACCTCGATATAGCTTTTTAGGAGAACCTTTTTATGTGCGGTATCGTCGGATTTGTTGGAAAGGAAGAGGCCGCGCCGATCCTGCTGGAGGGACTGCGGCGGCTGGAGTACCGGGGGTACGACTCGGCGGGCGTGGCGGTATATGACCCGGCGCGTGGGCTGGAGGTGGTCAAAACCAAGGGCCGCATCCAGGTTTTGGCCGGCCAGGTGGCTGCCCGGGGCGGCCTCCGCGGGCAGATCGGCCTGGGGCACACCCGCTGGGCCACCCACGGGGCGCCATCGGACGTGAATTCCCACCCACACGTGAGCGAAAACGGCCGCATTGCGGTGGTCCACAACGGCATCATTGAAAATTACGCGGAGATCAAGGAATTTCTTCAGTCCACAGGGGTCCGCTTTGCCTCGGAGACCGATACCGAAGTGGTGGCCCAGCTGCTGGAGTACTATTACCACGGAAATATCCTGGACGCGGTGACCAAGGTCATCCACCGCATCCAGGGGGCCTATGCCCTGGGCATCCTGTGCGCCGACTGCCCGGACCGGCTCATCGCCGCCCGAAAGGACAGCCCCCTTATCCTGGGCTTTGGGGAGGGCTTCCATGTGTTGGCCTCCGACGTGACGGCGGTCATCGAGCACACGCGGGAGGTGTGCTACCTGGACGACGGGGAGATCGCCGAGCTCACCGCCGACCACTGCTGGGTGTACGACGCCTATCTGCGCCCGGTGGAGAAGGAGCGCCGCCATGTGGACTGGGAGATCTCTGCCGCCGAGAAGGGCGGCTACGAGCACTTTATGCTCAAGGAGATTATGGAGCAGCCAAAGGCAGTGCGGGACACCATCTCCCCCCGCATCCAGGAGGGCCGGGTGGTGCTGGACCAGGTGGAGCTCACCGGCGCGTACCTGCGGGAATTGGACAAGATCTATATCATCGCCTGCGGTTCCTCCTACCATGTGGGCGTGGCCGCCAAGTATGTCCTGGAGCGGATGCTCCGCAAGCCGGTGGAGGTGGCCTTGGCCTCGGAATTCCGCTACTGCGACCCCATCGTCACGCCAAACACCCTTGCCCTGGTCATCAGCCAGTCGGGGGAGACCATCGACACCCTGGCGGCCCTGCGGGAGGCCAGGCGCCTGGGGGCCCGGGTGCTCTCCATTGTCAACGTGGTGGGCTCCACCATCGCCCGGGAGAGCGACGACGTGCTCTACACCTGGGCCGGGCCGGAGATCGCCGTAGCCACTACCAAGGCCTACTCCACCCAGCTGGCGGTGGTGGACCTGATCGCCCTGTACTGTGCGGAACAGATGGGGACCATCTCCCGGGAGGAATATGATACCCTTCTCTCCGCCCTCCAGGCCATCCCCGGCCAGCTGGAGCAGGTGTTGGAGGACCGGGCGGAGATCCAGTACCTGGCCTCTATCTACTTCAATCATCCCTCGGTGTTCTTCATCGGGCGGAACATGGACTACGCCGTGGGGCTGGAGGGCTCCCTGAAGCTCAAGGAGATCTCCTACCTCCACTCGGAGGCCTACGCCGCCGGTGAGCTCAAGCACGGCACCATCTCCCTCATCGAGCCGGGCACCCTTGTGGTGGCCATGGCCGGATGCGGTCATGTCTTTGAAAAGACCATGAGCAATGTGGTGGAGGTGAAGAGCCGGGGCGCCGATGTGCTGGGGGTGACGGTGGCCTCCCGGAGGGAGGCCATGGCCCGGACGGTGGACCACGTCCTGGCTGTGCCCGACACGGAGCAGGTGCTGCTGCCCTCTCTGGAAGTGGTGCCCATGCAGCTGTTTGCCTACTATGTGGCCCTGATGCACGGCTGTGACATCGATAAGCCCCGCAACCTGGCCAAATCGGTCACGGTGGAATAAGTACAGATGAGAAGATGGGGCGGCGCGCGCCTGCCCGCCGGCATTCCGGACCGGGGGCGGGGGCGCGCTTCTCATCCCGGCGGGCCCGGAAGGGCTGAGAGGAATGGAATGAACGTGAAAAAAATTGCCGCATTGTTTCTGGCCTTGGCATTGGGCCTGTCCGGCTGTGCCCAGACGGGCGGGGAGAGCGCCTCAGAGGAGGCGGTGGTGGTCCGCTACGGCATCTCCAACGCCTGGGACTCGCTGATGCCCTACAACAGTCCCTCGGGCAGCAATTACTCCCGCATGATCTATGATAAGCTCTATGACCGCCTGGCCTTTGTCCACGCCGACGGGACGCTGAGCCCCCGGGGGGCCAAGTCCTGGGAGAGCGCCGACGAGGGCTATTCGGTGCGCTTTTACCTGAACGAGGAGGCCCGCTTCCACGACGGGGAGCCGGTCACTGCTCAGAGCTGGGCGGATACCATCCGGCGCATGACCGACCCGGACTGCCCCACCCTGGGGCGGTCGGCGTTCGCGGTGCTCTCCGGCACCGACGCAGGCGGCGCCGCCCTCCCCGGACAGGAGGTGGGGGTGGAGGCGGAGGACGCGTACGTCCTCAAGCTCACCTTTAAGGACCCCACCACGCCGGAGGATTTCCTGCTGGACAAGAACCGGGAGTACTATGTGCTGCCCACCCACCTGATGGAGGACGTGGCGCCGGAGGACACCATGGACATGGACCTCTGGGCTGCCCCCGTGGGCTCGGGCCCCTGCAAGTTCTTCTCGGAGGTGATGGGCAGCTCCCTGGTCCTCACAGCAAACAAGGACTATCATCTGGGCGCACCGGGCTTTGATCAGCTGGACATCGCGGTGATGGACAAAAACAGCCTTCTCACCGCCCTCATCGCCGGAGACCTGGACTACTACGCCATTGGCGGGAGCATCACGGCCAACGATGTGCCCACCGCTGAGGCTGCCGGCTTCCAGGTGGAGGAGGGAACGGCCCCCAACACCTTCTTTGAGCTCATGCTCAATAACGAGACCATTTCCGACGCCCGCATCCGCCGGGCCATCGAGCTCTCGCTGGACAAAGAGCTCCTGTGTGAGCAGTCTACCCAGGGTTATGGGACTGTGACGGGCACCTCGGTGCTGCCCACCTGTTCCAGCTACGCCGGGGATTTCAACAGCGCCTACGACCCGGCGGAAGCCCGGGCGCTGCTGGAGGAGGCGGGATACGAGGGGACCACTTACCGCCTGGCCTGCACTTCCAACCGGCAGGGGCTGGCCGCCCTGATGCAGCAGCAGATGGGGGAGGCGGGCATCTCGGTTGCGGTGGAGACGGTGGATTCCACCACCATGTTTGCCGGCATGGCCGACGGCACCTATGATATGGGCATCGCCAGCCATACCCCCAGCGCCCTGCCCCTCTGGTTCCTGGAGAGCCGCTTTACAGAGGACAACAACATCTTCCGTGTGGAGGACCTCACCGGGTACGAAACCCGCATTGCCGCGGTGAAGGAGGCGGATGCCGGAGAGGCGCGCACCCAGGCGGTGGCGGAATTGGAGGCGTACCTGGCCCAGGAGCGGCCCTTCATCCCGCTGTGGTTCGGCATGGGGCTCCATGTCAGGTCCAACACCGTCTCTGGGATTGACTACCCCTCGGCCAGCTTCTCCAACGAGAATGTCTGGGAGTGGGTGAAAAACTGATCCCCCACTGAGAAAAAACCTCCGTAGGGCTGCCGCGAACGGCCCATGCTCCCCGCCCGGGAGCCGGAAGTGCAGGAGGAATACCATTGATCCGATATGTTCGCAGACGGCTGCTGACCGTCATCCCAGTTTTTTTTGGCATTACCCTTTTCGTGTTCTGTTTTCTCAGCCTGGCCCCGGGAACCATCGCCGACCTGATGGGGGAGAGCGGCAGCATCTCCTATGCCGACCAGGCCGCTCTGGAGGAGCGCCTGGGCCTGAACGACCCGCTGCCGGTGCGCTATGTGGAGTGGCTGTGGGACCTGTTTCACGGGGACCTGGGGGAGTCCTGGCAGACCGGGCGCCCCGTCTCGGAGAGCATCGCCCAGCGGGTGGGGCCCTCCCTGATCCTGACGGGCACCGGCGTGGCTTTGGCCATCCTGCTGGCCATCCCGCTGGGAGTCCTGGCGGCCTGGAGGCCCCGCTCGGCCTGGGACAAGCTCTCCTCGGCCTGCTCCATGGTGAGCTTCGGCGTGCCGGGTTTTCTGCTCAGCCTGGTGCTGGTCTATGTGTTTTCCCTGACGCTGGGGCTGCTGCCCTCCTCCCGGATGTACACCACCGGCTCCTCGGGGAGTCTTTGGGACCTGCTGCGGCACCTGATCCTGCCGGCGTCGGTGGTCTGCTTGAGCAACTTGGGCGAGCTGGTGAAGCAGACCCGGGCGGCCTGCCTGGAGACCATGGGGGAGGACTACATCCGCACCGCCTGGGCGAAGGGGCTGCGGGGCCGGGCGGTGCTGCTGCGCCATGTGCTCCGGGGATCGCTGATCCCCATCCTCACCACGGTGCTCACCCATATTCCGCACATCATCGGCGGCTCGGTGGTGGTGGAGCGGCTCTTCGGCTGGCCGGGGATGGGCAGCCTCATGTTTACCGCTATCCTCAGCCGGGACTACGCCCTGGTGATGGGAGTGACGGTGGTCATCGCCCTGACGGTATTTGCCACAAATCTGCTGCTGGACCTGGTCTACGGCCTGGCCGACCCCCGGGTCCGCCAGGGGAGGTACGGCCGGTGAGGGCGCGGCAGGGCGGGGGAGGCCCCTGGGCCCGCTTCCGGAAAGACCGCCGGGCCATGGCGGGGCTGTGCTTTCTGGCGCTGGAAGTGCTATTGGTGGTGCTGCTGCCCCCGCTGCTTGGGCTGGAACCCAATGTGACCGACCGGGCCGCGGGATTTTGGGCGGCGCCCTCCCGGGCGCACTGGCTGGGCACCGACGATGTGGGCCGGGACCTGTTCGCGCGTCTGATCTGCGGCGGGCGGATCTCCCTGCTGGTGGGGTTTGCCGCCGCCGGCATCAGCGTGGCCCTGGGTGTGCCCCTGGGCCTGCTGGCGGGCTACCGGCGGGGCGGGTGGGAGTATGGAATCATGCGCTGCGCCGACGTGTTCCAGTCCTTTCCCACCACGGTGCTGGTGCTCTGCCTGGTGGCCCTGGTGGGCTCCTCCGTGTGGAACATCATCCTGGTCATCGGGGTGCTGGGCTGGACCTCCATCGCCCGGCTGGTGTATGCCAACACCCTCTCGGTGGCGGAACAGGAGTACATCCTGGCGGTGAAGGCCCTGGGGGGGAGCACCGCCACCATCCTGCGGCGCAACGTGCTGCCCAACGTGATCTCCCCGGTGTGGGCGGCGCTGGCCCAGCGGGTGGGGCGGGCCATCCTGTCGGAGTCCAGTCTGAGCTTCTTGGGTATGGGCATCCGCACGCCCCAGGCCTCCTGGGGAAACATCGTGCAGTACGCCACCAATGTGACTGTCTTTGCCGACCGGCCCTGGGTCTGGGTGCCCCCCAGCCTGTGTATCGTGGCCACGGTTTTTGCCCTTCTCTTCGTGGGAGACGGCCTGCGGGACGCCATGGACCCCAAGTACATCCCCGCGGCCGGGCCGGAGGAGGACCGGGCGGTCTACCGGGATACGCCGGAGGAGATCCGGCACATCATCCGTGGCCGGTAAGGGCCGATTTGCCTCTTTCCTTTTCCCCAAATATGTGCTAAGATAAAGAGAAAAATTTGGCCGGCGTCAGGGCCGGGCCCAATTTGAGGAGTGAAGATCAGTGAAAGTAAGCCAACTGCTGGGCATGCGCTTTAAGGAAAAGCCCGCCGGGTGCGAGTCTGCCAACCATATTCTGATGATCCGGGGCGGCTATATCAAGCAGGTCGCCAGCGGCATCTTCTCCTTTTACCCCCCCATGCGCCGGGTGACCCGGAAGATCGAGGCCATCATCCGGGAGGAGATGGACCGCATCGACGGCCAGGAGGTGCTTTTCCCGGTGGTGATGCCCGCCTCTCTCTGGCAGGAGTCGGGCCGGTATGACAGCATCGGCAGCGAGATGGTCCGCTTTACCGACCGCAACGGCGCCAAGAACGTGCTGGGCATGACCCACGAGGAGGCCTCGGTGCAGCTGACCCGGGATACCGCCACCAGCTATCAGAACTACCCCTTCATGATCTACCAGATCCAGACCAAGTTCCGGGACGAGCCCCGGTGCCGGGGCGGCCTGATCCGGGTGCGGGAGTTCACCATGAAGGACGCCTATTCCTTCCATACCAGCCAGGAGGACCTGGAGCGGTACTACCAGCGCTGCCTGGAGGCCTATCACCGCATCTTCGCCCGGGTGGGCGTGCCCGAAGTGGTGGCCGTCCAGTCCGACTCGGGTATGATGGGCGGCAGCGTCTCCCACGAGTTCATGCTTCTCACCGACATCGGCGAGGACACCATTGTCCTGTGCGACAGCTGCGGCTACCGGGCCAATATGGAGGCGGCCGAGTGCATCGTCACCAACGAGAGCGTCCCCGAACAGCCCCTGACCAAGGTGGCCACCCCCGGGGTGAAGACCATTGAAGATCTCTGCCAGTTTGCCCACATCACCGCCCTCCAGACCGCCAAGGCGGTGGTCTACCAGCGCAACTGCGATGACTCCTATGTCATCGCCTTTGTCCGGGGCGACCTGGAGGTCAACGAGACCAAGCTGCGCAACCACCTGGGCTGCGAGGTTCACCCCGCCCTGGACATTGACCCGGAGAGCGGCATCTGCCCGGGCTCTATCGGGCCTCTGGGCCTGCCCGAGGGGGTGACGGTGGTCTTCGACCGCTCCCTGAAGGGCTGCAGCATGCTCTACTGCGGCGCCAATGAGGACGGCTACCACTACGGCGGCCTGTCCATGGAGCGGGACCTGCCCGGCGCAGAGCTGGTGGACATTGCCAAGGCGGTCTCCGGCGGCATTTGCCCGGTCTGCGGCAAGCCCCACCTGCGCATCAGCCGCGGCGTGGAGGTGGGGAACATCTTCCAGCTGGGCACCAAGTACACCAAATCCATGGAGATGACCTACCTGGATGAGAAAGGGGAGCGGCAGTACCCCATCATGGGCTGCTACGGCATCGGCGTGGGCCGTCTGGCCGCCTCGGTGTGCGAGGCCCATCACGACGACTATGGCCCCCTCTGGCCCATGACTATTGCCCCCTGGCAAGTGGGGGTGTGCGCCCTCCATCGCAATAAGGGGGACGTGCAGGCGAAGGCCGACGCCCTCTATGCACAGCTCCAGGCGGCCGGGGTGGAGGTCCTCTACGACGACCGCACGGTGAGCGCCGGGTCCATGTTCTCCGATGCCGACCTGCTGGGCGCCCCTCTGCGCCTGGTGGTCAGCCCCAAGACCTGTTCCAAGGGTGTGGTGGAGTTCTCCGCCCGGGATAAGTCTTTCCGCAAGGATATTTCCTTTACAGGGGATGATTTCTCCGCTGTGGTGGAGGCCGTAAAGGCGGAGATCGCCGCCCGGATGGCCGCTCTCAACGGCTGAGCGGGCGAGGGCCCAGGAGGTTTTTATGGAATATACCATTGACAATGGCAGTCTGACCCTGACGGTGAGCACCCACGGCGCGGAGCCCCGGCTCCTCACCGGCCTGGGCAGCGCCCCCTGGGGCTGGCTCTGGGAGGGGAAGGCCGATGTGTGGGGCCGCTGGGCCCCGGTGTGCTTCCCCTGGTGCGGCAAGCTGGAGGACGGCTGGTTTGAGGACGGCGGCCGCCGGTATTACGGCGGGCAGCACGGCTTCCTCCGGGATGTGGAGCACACCCTGGTAGAACAGGGGCGGGACAACCTCCTCTTCCGCTTCGACTGGCAGGCGGACGGGGAGCGCTGGCCCTGGGATTTCACCTTTGAGACCCGGCACACCCTTTTGGGCCGGTCTCTGGTGACTACCTGCACGGTCTACAACCGGGACAGCCGCGCCATGCCCATCCAGCTGGGCTTCCATCCGGGCCTGCGCTGCCCCTTTGACCCGGACAAGACCCCGCAGGACTACCAGATCCGCTTTGAGCAGCCCGAGTCCCTGGACGGCACGGACATTTTCCCTCTGCCGCCGGAGGCCTTTGACAATGACAGCATCTGTTTTCCCAACCTGAACTCCTCCTGGGTTCAGGTGGAGGAGAAGGGGACGGGGCGTTACCTCCGGGTGGACACCCGGGACTACCCCTATGTCCTGCTGTGGAGCAAGCCGGGCATTCCCAATTTTGTATGTATTGAGCCCTGGACCGGCTATCCCGGTCCGGGCCACGACTTGGCCGCACGGCCTGGGGCCACCCTTCTGGCTCCTGGGGCCCGCTTCTCGCGGACCCAGCGGATTACAGTAGGTCCATAAGAGTCCTTTTCATAGGTGGAAGCGTTCAAGAAAGAAAAAAACCTGTCGATCATGAAAGTTCGACAGGTTTTTTTCTCATTTTTTTTGCGAATAATCAATTTTTTTATCCATCATTATTGAAATATGGAAGAATTTGATGTATTATAAACTTAGATGGAAGAGAACAACTGGGATCGATCGTACGGCCTCCCCGGCACAAAGAGAGAGAGGAAGCTGCAATGTCCAAATCCAATTACAGCGCCTATATGGCCAACAAGAACAAGATCATTGAGATGTTTCGCTCCGAGACCTTCGAGAAAAACAAGCTGCCCTCGGAGGCGGCGTTGGCCAACCGTCTGGGGATCAGCTTGGTCACGCTGCGGGAGTCGCTGATGATGCTGGCCCTGGAGGGTTACATCACCAAGCGCCACGGCTCAGGGAACTACGTCCACCCGAGCACGCTGGATTTTGAGAACCGGACATATTGCTTTACGGAATATCTAGCCAAGCGGGGTTACCGTGCGGGCCTGCGGCTGCTGCGGCAGGAGCGGGTTCCCGCCGGGGCCCAGGAGGCCGGCCAGCTTGGAATTCGGGAGGGAGAGGGGCTCCTGGTGAGCCGCGTGCTCTATTTGGCGAATGAACGGCCCGCCATCTATACTATCAGCCGGATGCCGGAGACGCTCGTGATCCGGGCGGACGTGGAACAGATGCCGTTCGCCTATCCCCAGATTCTGATCCAGGATTTCATGGGCAGAGAGGTGGCCCACGCCCTCAACGAGTACATTCCCATTGCCTCCGGACCACGGCTTTCCCAACTCTTGGCCCTGCCGGAGGGTGCGCCGGTGGAATGCAGCAACCAGGTTTTTTATGACATCACGGACCAGCAGGTCATGATGAACACCAACTATTTCCATCCCAATTATTACCGGGTCCGCACCCTCCAGAACTGGGACCTGGGCCGCAATGGGCCCGGCCCAGCGGAGACATGAATCACACCGCCCCGCGCCGGATGAGCGCGGGGCGGTGCTTTTTCAGCTGATCTGGATCTCTTTGGCCTCCTCGGGGAAGAAGGAGTTGTCCAAATCATATTTGTTGTGGGCGGTGGAGTCCCGCAGCACCCGGCCCTCCAGGGAGTAGCAGCGGATGAAGCGGCGGCCGTCCACTGTGCTCCAGTGCTCCACGTCCCAGGTCAGGTAGCCGTCCTCATCGGTCTTCTTCTCCTTGAGGATCAGGTCCACCTGCCGGTTGTTGAGCATCAAATCCACCAGGCCCTGGCGGTCCACATCCAGCTCGGTCTTATGGACAGTATCGTAGGCTTTCATGAAAAATTCCTCCTGTGATGAAATGGTTTTATTGGGCGGAGAGCAGTTCCAGGCCGCAGCGCAGGCGGCGGAGCGTCTCCTCCCGGCCCAGAATGCAGCACAGCTCCACCGCTCCGCCGGGGGTGACGGCCTTGCCGGCGGCGGCGATGCGCACGGGCCACATCAGGGTGGCGTTCTTGACGCCCAGGGACTCGGCGAGAGAGACCAGCGCGCCGTGGATGGCGTCGTTGTTCCACTCCGGCAGGGCCTCCAGGGCGGGGAGGGCGGCCTCCAGCATGTTCCGGGAGACCTCCGGGTTGGTCTTGGACTTCTTGTTGGTGTACAGGCCGGCGTCGTACTCCGGCAGGGCGTCGAAGAAGTCCAGCTTCTCGGGGATATCGGTCAGGCGCTCGCACCGGGCCTGGAGCAGGGCGGCGATGGCCCGGGTGTCCAGGGCGGGGTTCTTCACCGCCTGGCGGATGTAGGGCTCGGCCACCGCATGGAACTGCTCCGGGGTCATGGAGCGCAGGTAGTGGGCATTGAAATAGGTGAGCTTCTCCATGTCGAAAATGGCGGGGGACTTGGAGATGCCGCCGATGTCAAAGACCTCGGCCAGCTCCTGGAGGGTGAAGAACTCCCGCTCGGCGTACGCGCCCCGGGGAGACCAGCCCAGCAAAGTCACATAGTTGACCACCGCCTCCGAGAGGTAGCCCATGGAGAGCAGGTCCTCGTAGGAGGGATCGCCCTTGCGCTTGCTCATCTTGTTGTGCTGGTCCCGCATGACGGGGGAGCAGTGGATATAGGTGGGCACCTCCCAGCCGAAGGACTGGTAGAGCAGGTTGTACTTGGGGGCGGAGGAGAGGTACTCGCTGCCCCGGACCACATGGGTGATGCCCATCAGATGGTCGTCGATGACGTTGGCAAAGTTGTAGGTGGGCAGCCCGTCGGACTTGAGCAGCACCTGGTCGTCCAGGGTGGCGTTCTCCACGGTGATGTCGCCGAATACCGCGTCGGAGAAGGTGGTGGAGCCCTCGTGGGGGATCTTCTGCCGGATGACGTAGGGCACGCCGGCGTCCACCTTGGCCTGGGCCTCCTGGGGGCTCAGGCTGCGGCAGGGGTCTTCGCCCCGGTCAAAATCGCCGGCGTCCTCCTCGGACTCGGTCTTTTCACAAAAGCAGTAGTAGGCGAAGCCCTTCTCCACCAGGAGCTGGGCGTATTTTCCATAAAAATCCCGCCGCTCGGTCTGGATGTAGGGGCCCACGGGGCCGCCCACGTCGGGCCCCTCGTCCCAGGTGAGGCCGCACTTGCGCATGGTGCTGTAGATGACCTCCACCGCGTCCTCCACCAGGCGGCCCTGGTCGGTGTCCTCGATGCGCAGGAGGAACTTGCCCCCGGCGTGGCGGGCGATGAGCCAGGTGTACAGGGCGGTGCGCAGGTTGCCCACATGCATATACCCCGTGGGCGAGGGGGCGAAACGGGTGCGCACGCCGTCGTGGGGGATGCGGGCCTCCATCTCGTCGAACCATTTCATGTCCAAAGCCATTTCCAAAACTCCTCCAGGCCGCCCGGCGGGCGGCGTGATTTCAGCAGACATTATTATAGTGGCTTTTCTGCCGTTTTACAAGGGGGAGGCGGGAGGGAAGTGCGGAAAAAAGCCGTCCCGGGGGTCCCCGGGACGGCGCAGCACGGAAAGGATCAACCCATTTTCGCTTTCAGATCGCCCAGGCGGTTGAGAGCCTCATAGAGGGTCTCGTCCTTCTTGGCAAAGTGGAGGCGGACGATGTTGTTCACGTTCTCCTTGAAGAAGGAGGTGCCGGGGACGGCGGCCACCCCCACCTTCCGGGCCATCTCCTCGCAGAAGTCCACATCGCTCTGGCCGGGCTTCAGATAGGGGGCGATGTCGGCCAGCACGAAATAGGTGCCCTGGGGGTCTGTGAAGGGGATGCCAAGGTCGGTGAGGCCCTGGGTGAAGATCTGCTTCATATGGGCGTAGTGGGCGGCGAACTCCTCATAGTAGGAGTCGGGCATCTCCAGGCCCACGATGGCGGCCTCCATCAGGGGGGAGGGGGCGCCCACGGTGTTGAAGTCGTGGAACTGCTTGATCTTGTCCATGATGGGCTCCGGGGCAATGGCGTAGCCCAGACGCCAGCCGGTGACCGAGTAGGTCTTGGACAAAGAGGAGCAGGATACGGTGCGCTCCCACATGCCGGGCAGGCTGCTCATGTAGATGTGCTGGTGGGGGGCATAGACGATGTGCTCATAGACCTCGTCCATGATGGCGTACACATCGTACTTGACGCACAGAGCGGCGATGCACGCCAGCTCTTCCCGGGTGAAGACTTTGCCGCTGGGGTTGGAGGGGTTGCAGATGAGGATGGCTTTCACGCCCTGCCGGAAGGCGTCCTCCAGCACGTTGGCGTCGAAGTGAAAGTCGGGGGGCGTCAGGGGGACGAAAATAGGCTCGCACCCGGCAAAGAGGATCTGGGCCTGATAGTTCTCAAAATAGGGGGAGAAGAGGACGATCTTGTCCCCCGGGTTGGTCAGGGCGAAGATGGTGTCCACCATGGCCTCGGTGGAGCCGATGGTCACCACCATCTCGGTATTGGGGTCCAGGCTGCGGCCCATGAAGCGGCCGCACTTCTTGGCCAGGGCGGCGCGGAAATTGGGGGCGCCCATGGTGATGGGGTACTGGTGGGGGCCGGAGTGGCTGATCTCCTCCAGCCGGTCCAGCATGGCCTTGGGCGGGTCGAAGTCGGGAAAGCCCTGGGCCAGGTTGATGGCGCCGCAGTCCAGGGAGATCCGGGTCATGCGGCGGATGACGGAGTCGGTGAAGTGCTGGGTCTTTCTGCTCAGTTCCTGCATAGCGATGAAAACCTCTTTTGTTCTGGATTATTCGGCGTGGATGCCCAGGGCCTCCCCGCTGGCAGGGGGGAAGCCGGCGGCGGTGAGCACCGCGGAGAGCCGCTCGATGTCGCCCACCCGGAAGATCATGCAGGCCCGCTCGTCCACCTGCCCGAAGACCGAGTACATGTACT
>CALXCU010000023.1 GCA_944386885.1 uncultured Oscillospiraceae bacterium
GTAAAAATCAAGATAGATTTTCTGCCAGAAGCCGGGGGCCTCCAGGGCGCTGAAGGTCTCATACAACTGCGCGAACATGATACGCTCCCTTCTCTTGGTCGGTGGTTACAGGGCAGAAGGAGCGGCCGTGGGCCGCTCCTTCTGCGGATATCGTTGTGAATAATATGCCGTTTACTCGGCGGTGATGTACTTGTCGACGATGGACTGAACCGTGCCGTCGGCAATGAGCTCGTTCAGGGCGGCGTTCAGCGCGTCCAGCAGGGCGGTGTTGCCCTCGTCCACGGCCAGGCAGTAGTCCTCCTCCACCCAGTTGCCGGGCAGGATAGTCAGACCGGCATCGGCGTTGGCGGCCACATACTCCTCGGCGGGCTGCTGGTCGATGATGACGGCGTCGATGGTGCCGTTGATGAGCTCCTGCACGGCGGTGGCGCCGTTGTCATAGCCGATCACATGGTCCTCGCCATAGCCGCCGTTCTCCGGGGTGTCGGAGGCATAGAGATAACCAGTGGTGCCGCGCTGGGTGCCGATCATGTAGTCGCCCAAGTTGTCCAGGGTCACATCGGAGCCCTCCTTGACGATGACCACCTGCACGCCGGTGGCGTAGGGATCGGAGAAGTCCACCACCTGATCCCGCTCCTCGGAGTAGCTCAGACCGGCCAGCATCATGTCGGCGGCGTTATTCTGCACCGCCAGCAGGGCGGAATCGAACTCCATGTCGTCGATGACCAGCTCCAGGCCCAGCTTGTCGGCCAGAGCCAGGGCGATCTCAATGTCGATGCCCTCAAAGCCGGTGCCCTCCACGCCTTCGCCGTCCGCCACCATCTCATAGGGCGGGAACTGGGCGTTGGTGGACATAATGAGCTTGCCCTCCTCAATGGTGGTGAAGGAGGCCTCGCTGCCGGAGGTGGAAGGCTCCGTGGCCGGTGCGGCGCTCTCCTGGCTCTCACTGGGGGCGGCGGAGGGCTGGCTGGCAGTGCCGCCGGAGCAGGCGGCCAGCAGGCTCAGAGACAGGGCCCCGGACATGGCCAGGGCAAGAACTTTATTCCATTTCATATTCGTTCTCTCCTTAAAGACGGGGATGCATCCCCGTTTGTTGCGTATGATTATACACCTTTTCCATCGCCTATGCAATCCTCATTCACCCGTCAAACTGCACAAAATTTCCGCCGTATTTTCTGTTGTTTCCCCCGTTCTGGCAGAAAAGTCCGCTTTATAGGGAGAAAGCGGCTTTCCCATCCAATTTTCGCCTGTTTCAAGTATTCATTTTCCTCTGCATATTTGTATCAAACCGATTCAGGGTGCGCTCCCGGCCTGAAGGCAGGCGGCGAAGTGGCCGGGCTCCACCTCCCGCAGGGGCGGGACCGTCCGCTCGCACGCCGGGACCGCCCGGGGACAGCGTGGGTGGAAGGGGCACCCGGAGGGCGGGCGGAGGGGGGAAGGAATTTCCCCCTGGAGCACAATGCGCCTACGGCTCCGGCTGGCGCGGGGGTCCGGGGCCGGCACGGCGGAGAGGAGCACCTGGGTATAGGGGTGGAGCGGCTTTTGGATGAGCTCCCCGCTCCCGGCAAGCTCTACCAGGCTGCCCAAGTACATCACCCCGATGCGCCGGGAGATATGGCGCACCACGCTCAGATCATGGGCGATGAAGAGGTAGGTGAGCCCCAGCTCCCGCTGCATATCCTCCAAAAGGTTGACCACCTGGGCCTGGATAGACACATCCAGGGCGGAGATGGGCTCGTCGCAGACCAGGAATTCCGGCTCCACCGCCAGGGCCCGGGCAATCCCCACCCGCTGCTGCTGTCCGCCGGAGAAGGCGTGGGGATAACGCTCCGCATCCTCCTTCCGCAGGCCCACCAGCTCCAGCAGCTCCCGGATGCGCGCGGCCCGGCTCTCCCGGCCGGAGGCCAGATGGTGGATATCGATGGCCTCCCCGATGATCTCCCCCACCGTCATCCGGGGGTCCAGGGAGGCGGACGGGTCCTGGAAGATAATCTGCATCCGCCGCCGGTAGGGCAGCATATCCACCGCCTGTGCCTTCCCTTTGGGCCGGCCCTCCTCGCCCACCTCCCGGGCAAAGAGGGTGGTCCCCCCATAGACGATGCGCCCGCTGGTGGGCTCATGGAGGCGCAGGATGGTGCGGCCCAGAGTCGTCTTGCCGCAGCCCGACTCCCCCACCAAGCCCAAAGTCTCCCCCCGGCAGACGGTGAAAGACACATCCCGCACCGCCTGCACGCCGGGCCCGCGGACGCCCTTTACCGGAAACGATTTGCACAGGCGCTCCACCCGCAGCAGCTCTTCAGCCAAGGCCTCCGCCTCCTCTCTCCTCTGCGCACAGCCAGCAGGCCGCCCGGTGTCCGTTTCCCAGCTCCACTGTGGGGGGCGGCTGCCGCCGGCAGACCGGCCGGCAGGCCCCGCAGCGTGGAGAGAAGGGGCAGCCCGCCGGACGGTGGAGGGGGTCGGCCGGCGTGCCCGGAATGGGGACGAGCCGCCCCTGATTCCCCCCGTCCAGCCGGGGCATGGAGCGCAGCAACCCCAGGGTATAGGGGTGAGCAGGGGCATAGAAAATGTCGTCGACTCCCCCCTGCTCCACGATTTTTCCGGCGTACATCACCGACACTTGGTCGCACAGCTCGGCCACTACCCCAAGGTTGTGGGTAATAAAGAGGATGCCCATGCCGGTCTCCCGCTGAAGATCCCGCAGCAGCTCCAGGATCTGGGCCTGGATGGTCACATCCAAGGCGGTGGTGGGCTCATCGGCGATGAGAAGTCTGGGGGAACAGATCAGGGCCATGGCAATCATCACACGCTGCCGCATCCCGCCGGAGAACTGGTGGGGATACTGCTCCATGCGCCGCTCCGGATTCTGCAATCCCACCCGGGCCAGCATTCCGGCCGCCCGCTCCCGGGCCTCTCTCCGGGACAGGCCCCGCTCATGGGCCCGCAGGGCCTCTACCAGCTGGCTGCCCACGGGGTAGAGGGGGTTGAGGGAGGTCATGGGATTCTGAAAGACCATGGCCGCCTCCCCGCCCCGGAAATGGGCCCGCTCCTCGGGGCTGAAAGAGAGCACATCCCGCCCCTCAAAGGTGATGCGCCCGCCGGTGACCCGCCCCGGGGGCGGCACCAGGCCCAGGATGGAGTAGGCCTGGACACTTTTGCCCGAGCCCGACTCCCCTACGATGCCCATAACGCTCCCCCGCTCCACGGTGTAGCGGATGCCATCCACCGCCCGCACCTCTCCCTCCAGGTGAAAGAAGGAGACCCGCAGGTCCTCCACTGCCAGCAGGGGCCGGGATCGTTTGGTATCCAGCATGGCGTTTCTCCTTACAAAAGCAAAATTATATCTCTTAAAACAACAACTTTATCCTATCACAATGTGCTTCTTGTGACAAGTTTTTCTTCCCAACCGGTCTGTTTTTCGAGTTTCTATGCCTCACCAAATAAATGATATATTCTATAAAGTCTCCGAGAAAAGATTGAGTTCTCTCCACTTGCGCTTTTTTTTGCGGCGCATTACAATATCTCTGACAAATAAGCACTCCCTGTGCGCGCTGTATGCACAGGGAGCACCGATCAATTTTGGAGGTCTCTATGAAATACGATTTTACCAGCATCCTGGACCGCTCCGGTTCCGATGCCATCGCGGTGAACGTGGACTCCGCCCTCCGCTTCAGCCCTTCCGCCGGCATGCGGGCGGCTCAGGTCCGGGATGGTTTCCCGGTCATCCCCATGTGGATTGCCGACATGAATTTCCCCACCGTTCCCACCGTGCAGGAGGCGATCATCCGCCGCACCGAGCACCCGGCCTTCGGGTATTTCCGTACCGTGCAGGACTACTACGACGCCATCATCCGCTGGCAGGAGACGCGCAACGGCGTCACCGGGCTGGCGGCCGAGCACATCGGCTATGAGAACGGCGTTCTGGGCGGAGTGATCAGCGCCCTGAACGTCTTCTGCTCCAAGGGCGATAAGGTTTTGGTCCACTCCCCCACCTATATCGGCTTCACCAACAGCCTTGGCAACAACGGCTACCGCATCGTCCACAGCCCCCTGAAGCTGGACGAACACGGGGTGTGGCGCATGGATTTTGCGGACATGGAGGAGAAACTGCGCACCCAGAAGATCCACGCCGCCATCCTCTGCTCCCCCCACAACCCCACCGGCCGGGTCTGGGAGCGCTGGGAGCTGGAGCAGGCCATGGAACTCTACCGCAAGTACGACGTGTATGTGGTCTCCGACGAAATCTGGTCCGACTTGACCCTGGCGGACTACCGCCACATCCCCACCCAGAGCGTCAGCGAGGACGCCCGGCAGCGCACTGTGGCCCTCTACGCCCCCAGCAAGACCTTCAACCTGGCCGGGCTGGTGGGCAGCTATCACATCATCTATAACCGCTGGATCCGGGAACGGGTGGCCAAGGAATCCTCCCTGTCCCACTACAACTCGATGAACGTGCTCTCCATGTACGCCCTCATCGGGGCCTATCAGGACGAGGGGCAGCAGTGGCTGGACGAGCTGCGGCAGGTCCTCACCGGAAATGTGGATTTCGCCTGCGGCTATATCCAGCAGCACTTCCCCGGCGTGAAGGCCGCCAAGCCGCAGGGCACCTATATGCTCTTCCTGGACTGCACCGGCTGGTGCGCCCAGCACGGCAAGACCATCGACGAGCTGGAGGCCGCCGGCGTGGAGGTGGGCGTCCTCTGGCAGGACGGCCGGGCTTTCCACGGCCCCTGCCACATCCGCATGAACCTGGCCCTCCCCCGCTCCCGGGTGGAGGAGGCCTTCCAGCGCCTGGACCAGTACGTCTTCAACGCCTGATCTACAAAAAGCGGCGGCGCGGGCCTCAAAAGGCCCGCGCCGTATGGTTTCCTCATATCTCCATTCCGCCCCGGCGGCTCAGGTTTGCGTTGGTATAGGCCGGGTCTCCGGTGACCTCCCGCCCAAACCACTCCGGCGGCTGGAAGGCCAGAGCCTCCTCCCGGGTGGGGAACTCCACCTCCGCCAGGATTAGGGGGGCCAGAGGGGGGGCGAAGCGGTCCAGCTCAATAGTATAGGCCCCGTAGGACAGGTAATAGCGGTCTTTGACGATGCGCACGCCGTCGGCCTTGGCGAAGAGGTGCCGGTAGGCCTCCTCGCTCAGGGGCATCTCAAATTCCTCCCGCTCCATCAGGCCCTTCCCCTTGCAGGTGAGAACATATTCATCCCCGGCCCGCCGCACCCGGAGCGCCGGGTCAATGCAGAGATATGCCTGCTCAATGCGTTTGCAGGGGTTCTGTTCCAGTCCCTCCGGCAGCGTACGCACCAGGAATTTTCGCTCGATCTCCATGAGGGGTCCTCCTCGCTTCATGAGATACCGGACGCCGCCCGGTTCCCCTTCATCTTACCACATCCCGCCGCCTTTGTCATCCCTTGGGACCCAGAAGCACCGGCTGGAGCTGCCGCCCCGCCAGGGCGGCGGCCACCGTCTCCTCTACCTGGCTGAAGTCGGCCTGGAGAGAGGTTGGTTTCCCGGCCGGATCATCTTGGCCGAAGGGCACAAAGTAGAGGTTCTTTTTGTCCAGCAGCGCCCCGATGTTCTTGGCCGAGGCGGACAAACCGTCGTTGGTGGACAGGGCAATGACCACCGGTCCGCCGCCCCGCAGATGGGCCTTGGCGGCCATGGTCACCGCCGAATCGGTGACCCCCAGGGCCAGCTTGGCCAGGGTATTCCCCGTGCAGGGGCAGATGACCAGCGCGTCCAGCAGGCCCTTGGGCCCAATGGGCTCGGCCTGGACGATCGAGGTTATGGGCGCCCGGCCGCACAGGCGCTCCATCCCCTCCAAAAAATCCTCCGCCCGGCCAAAGCGGGTGTCGGTCTCCGCCCCGCGCTCGGAGACGATGGGCACCACGGTCTCATAGCGGCCGGCCAGCCGCGCCAGGACCTCCATGGCCTTGGACCAGGTGCAGAAAGAGCCGCACAGGGCAAATCCAATGCGCGCTTGTTCCATACTCACACTCCCAGTTCGTTCAAAATATGATAGACGCTGCTCTTCACCGCCTGCCCCGCCGTCACCGGAGCCGCCTTGCCCGGCAGGGAGAGGGCCCAGATGGCCCGCACGCCCAGGGCCCGGGCGGCTTCAAAGTCCACCCCGCCCGGCTTGGAGGCCAGGTCGATGAGCAGGCACCCCGGCTTCAAATCACGGAGGGCCTCCTCATCCAGCACCCGGGCGGGCACCGTATTGACCACCAGGTCATAGCCGCACAGCCAGCCCGCCAGCTCCCCGGTGTGTTCGGCGGCATAGCCCGCGGCCTCGATCCAGGCCAGGTCTTCCCACTTCCGGGCGGATACGCTCACCTTCGCCCCCAGAGCGGCTAGCCGGGGGGCCAGAGCCCGGCCCAGGCGGCCATAGCCCACCACCAAAACCTTAGCGCCGTGGAGCGTAATGGGCAGCTCCTCCAGGGCGATCTGGATGGCCCCCTCGGCGGTGGGCACCGCGTTGGCCACCGCCAGTTCCTCCCGGGCGAAGTAGTCGTGGAGGACCAACCCCTTCCCGGCCGCCAGCGCCTGAGAGGCGCTATCCACCCGCCCGGCGCACACGGCCTGGCCGGCCCGCGCCCGGCCGAGCACCTCCTCCAAGGCCAGCCGGCGCTGGGAGAGGGGTGTGTTCACCGCCCCGTCCTCCCCCAGGGCGGGAAGGGGGAGGATCACGCAGTCGGCCAGCTCCAGCCCCTCCAGGCTCTTCTCAGCCGCCACCTCCCGCAGCTCCCCCGCCCGCTCCAGAGCAAAGGTATGTACCCCATGACCGTCGGCCGCCAGCAGTTCGGCCAGGCACGCCTGCCGCTGATCTCCGCCCACGACCCAGATGTCCAGTTCCCGTCTCATGACACGCCCCTCCGTTCTCAATGGCTGTGTACCATCCTATTCCGGCCTCTGGAAAGGGTGCGCCGGGCCTGTTTTTCCCGCCGTTCGGAAAATTCATGCAAAACTCCCGCTCCGCCCCTTGAGAGTTGGCGTTCGGGGCATTATAATAGAACAGATCATACGTCTGTCCCGCTGTGGACTCACCTCTATGACAGAAGGAAGGTTACTGACATGCTTTTTGCCAATTTTGAACGCTGCATCTACACCCGCTCCCCTCTGGTGGAGGTCATCTGCCAGCTGCGCTTCCCCGCCATTCTCTCCATCGGCTCCAATGAGCCCGTCCAGTTTCAGGAGGCGGTGCGCCATGATTTCCCCCGCTACGCCGCCCGGCAGGAGCAGCCCGCCCCCAGGATCACCGGCCTGGGCGGGCCCAACCCCAAGGTGGAGCCCCAGCCTCCCATCACCAACTACCACTTTATCTCGGAGGACGGCCGCTGGAAGCTGAACCTGACCCAGAATTTTATCTCCCTGTCCACCCTGTCCTACACCCGGTGGGAAGACTTCGCCCGCCGGCTGGACAAGCCCCTGGCCGCTTTTATCGCCACCTATCAGCCGGATTTCTTTGAGCGGGTGGGCCTGCGGTACGTCAACGCCGTCTCCCGGCAGCGGCTGGGCCTCACCGACCTCTTGTGGGACGATTTGATCCAGTCCCCCTATCTGGGGATTCTGGGCGAGCCTGACGTGGATGAAAAGGCCGTCAACAAGTGTGCTGTGGACATTGAGACCCGCCTCTCCGACGGCAGCCGCCTGAAGCTCCACGCCGGCCCCGGCCTGCTGGGCGGCGGCAAGAAAGACCCGGAGCCCAAGTTTATCCTGGACCAGGACCTGTCTGTCTCCGGCAAAGTCACCGCCGGGGAGATCCCTGAGCGGCTGGGCCAGCTCCACCAGCACGCCGGCGGCCTCTTCCACGGCGCCATCACCGACGAGCTCCACAACGCCATGGACCCGGTGAAGGCCGACTGAGGCCCGGGGCATGTTTACCATCCGGCTGGCCGGCCCAAGTGACCTGCCCGCCCTCTGGGCTCTTGTGGAGCGGGCTGTGGCCCACATGAACGCCCTGGGCAACCCCCAGTGGGGCAGCGACTACCCCACGCGGGCCCTCTATGCCGCCGACCAGGCCGCCGGAGAGCTCTATGTGGCCCTGAACCCCCAGGGGCGGCTGCTGGGGTGCGCCTGCATCAACGGCAGAGAGTCCCCGGAATACGCCGCTGTGGCCTGGAGCGCCTCCCCCGCCTACAGCGTCCACCGCCTGGCGGTGGATCCGGAGGCCCAGCGGAAGGGGGTGGCCACCGCCCTGATGGCCCACGCCGAAACTCTGGCCCGCCGCGCCGGCGTGCCCGCCCTCCATGTGGACACCTACACCCGCAACGGGCGTATGCAGGCCCTTTTTTACAAACGGGGCTTCCGGAAGGTGGGGGAGATCTCCCTCCACGGCCGCCCCGAACCCTACCCCTGTTTTGAAAAAATTCTGTAGAGTGTGATCCCCGATGAAAAACGTACTGATCGTAGTGGATTATCAAACGGATTTCGTGGACGGCGCCCTGGGCTTCCCCGGGGCAGAGGCACTGGATGAGCCCATTGCCGAACGCATCGCGGAATACCGCGCCGCCGGGAACGATGTGGTCTTTACCTACGACACCCACGGCGCCAACTACCTCCGCACCCAGGAGGGGCGTAAGCTCCCCACCCCTCACTGTATTGCCGGGGAGGCAGGCTGGGAGCTCTATGGCCGGACCGGCCAGGCCGCCCGGCCGGACGACCTGCGCTTCCGCAAGCCCGCTTTCCCCTCCCTGGAGCTGGCCGAGTGGCTCAAGGGCCGCAGCTACCGCCGGGTGGAACTGTGCGGGCTGGTCTCCCACATTTGCGTGCTCTCCAACGCGGTGATGGTCAAGGCCGCCCTGCCCGAGGCCGAGGTGGTGGTGGACGCCCGGCTCACCGCGTCCTACGACCCCAGCCTCCACGAGAAGGCCCTGGATGTGCTGGAGGGCCTTCAGGTCACTGTGCTGGGCCGCTGAGCCCGCTGTAGATTGAGAGGTTTTCGCCATGAAACAGCATATGAACTACACCATGCTCTGCGATTTCTATGAGCTCACCATGGCCAACGGCTATTTCCAAACCGGCATGGCCGACCAGATCTGCTACTTTGATGTCTTTTTCCGCAATGTGCCCGACGGCGGAGGCTTCGCCATCGCCGCCGGCCTGGAGCAGATCATCGACTATATCAACCGCCTGCAATTCGACGAGGAGGACATTGCCTACCTGCGGGGCAAGGGCTGCTTTTCGGAGGAGTTCCTGGACTACCTGCGCACCTTCCGCTTCACCGGGGACATCTGGGCAGTGCCGGAGGGCACCCCTATCTTCCCCCGGGAACCCATCCTCACCGTCCGGGCCAACGCCATCCAGGCCCAGTTTATTGAGACCTATCTCCTGCTGTGCCTGAACCACCAGTCGCTGATCGCCACCAAGTCCAACCGCATCGTCCGGGCCGCCCAGGGCCGTCCGGTCAGTGAGTTTGGCTCCCGGCGGGCCCAGGGCACCGACGGGGCATTGCTGGGGGCCCGGGCGTCCTATATCGCCGGGTGCGCCGGCACCGCCTGCACCCTGGCCGACGAGCTCTACGGTTCTCCCGCCGGGGGCACCATGGCCCACTCCTGGGTGCAGATGTTCCCCGATGAGTATACCGCCTTCAAGACCTACTGCCAGCTCTATCCCCACTCGGCTACCCTGCTGGTGGACACCTACAACGTGCTCAAGTCGGGGGTGCCCAACGCTATCCGCGCTTTCAAAGAAGTGCTCCTCCCCCGCGGCATCACTAACTGCGCCATCCGGCTGGACTCGGGAGATCTGACCTACCTGTCCCGAAAGGCCCGCGAGATGCTGGACGCGGCGGGCCTCACGTCCTGTAAGATCGTGGCCTCCAACTCCCTGGATGAGTACATCATCCGGGATCTGCTCCTCCAGGGGGCTAAAATCGACTCCTTCGGCGTGGGGGAGCGGCTCATCACCTCCAAGAGCGAGCCTGTCTTCGGCGGGGTGTACAAGCTCTCTGCCGTGGAGGACGCCGAGGGCAATATCATTCCCAAGATCAAGATCAGCGAGAACCCGGGGAAGATCACCACCCCTCATTTTAAAAAGGTCTACCGCATCTTCTCCAAGCAGTCGGGCAAGGCCATGGCCGACCTGATCACCCTCCACGATGAGACGGTGGACGACGCTCAGCCTTTGGAGCTTTTCGACCCGGACGCCACCTGGAAGCGCAAGACCGTCACCGATTTTACCGCCAAGGAGCTGCTGGTGCCCATCTTCCGGGGTGGAGAGCAGGTCTATCGCTCCCCCTCTATCGCCGAGATGCGGGCCTACTGCGCCGGGCAGATCGACATGCTCTGGGACGAGGTCAAGCGCTTTGAGAACCCCCACACCTACTATGTGGACCTCTCCCAGAAGCTCTGGGACATCAAGCAGGACCTGCTCAAGCGCCAGGGCGGGCGCTGAGCCCTCCTCGCCCCTGAACACGCCGGACGGCCGGACTCCAAAGAGTCCGGCCGTCCGTTTTCCATTCATTTCTCAATAGAGCCCGTCCAGGATGGAGATAATCTCCGCCACGCAGCTCTCGTCGCAGGAACCCACCAGCCTGGGCCCCCAGTCCTTCACCGCCTGGGCGCAGTTTGCGGGGGCAAAGGGGATGCGGGAGATGGCCAGCATGGGGATGTCGTTCTCATTATCCCCTACGCAGTAGATGTGCTCCCGGGCAACCTCCAGACGCCCCGCCAAGCGGAGGACCATGCCCCCTTTATTGCTGCCCTTGCAGGTCATCTCCAATAAGACCCGGTTGGAAAAAATAGCCTCGTAGTACTCGCCCCAGTGCTCCAAAATGTAGGTCCGGGCCCGCTCCAACACCGGCCGGTCCTGCTCCAGGAGGACCTTGCTCAGGGGCTGTGGGATCTCTGAGACCGGTTTTTCCACTCCGGCTACCCCGGTGTAGGACAGATGATGCCGGGTGACGGCGTTGGGATTGTAGAGATAGATCTCTTCCCCGTGGTAGGCCTCCAGCCCTACCTCAGGGACGGCCCGGACCAGCTCCACCAGATCCCGGGCGGAGCGGGCGGGCAAAAACGTCTGGCAGACCATCTCTCCCGCCTGGAAGTCGTAGAGGGCCGAGCCGTTGGAGAGCACCACCGGCGCGTTCACCGGCACCAGGCCCACATGGGGGGAGAAGGTGGCGTAAGCCCGCCCGGTAGAGACGGTAAAATAGCCTCCCTCTCCGGTAAAATAGCGGATCGCCCGGATATTCTCTTCCGACACCGTCCGGTCCGAGCTGTACAGGGTGTCGTCAAAATCGCTGGCCAGCAAAACGCCGCTGAACTTTCCCAAAGCGCTTCCTCCTCTCCTTCTACTCCGCCCGCCGGCGCAGGCGTTCCAGCACCGCCTGGAACCAGTCGGGCAGGGGGCACTCCAGTTCCACACGCTCCCCGGTGCGGGGGTGGATAAAAGAGATGCGCCGGGCGTGAAGGCACTGCCCCGCCAGCCCCGGCGCCGGCCTGCCCGCGCCGTACACCGTATCCCCCAGCAGGGGGTGGCCAATGGAGGCCATGTGGACCCGGATCTGGTGGGTCCGTCCCGTCTCCAGCCGGCAGGCCAGGTAGGTATAACCGCTGTAGCGCTCCAGCACCCTCCAGTGGGTCACCGCCCGGCGGCCGTGGAGCCGGTCCACCGCCATCTTTTTCCGGTCCACCGGGTGGCGGCCGATAGGGGCGTCCACCGTCCCCTCGTCCTCCCGCAGTCCCCCAACGCACACCGCCTCATACCCCCGGTAGAGGGAGTGGTCCTGGAGCTGTTCCGCCAGGGCCAGGTGGGCGAAGTCGTTCTTGGCGGCAATGATAAGCCCCGAGGTATCCCGGTCGATCCGGTGGACGATGCCCGGGCGCAGGGCCCCATTGATTCCCGAGAGGCTATTTCCGCAGTGGTACAACAGCGCGTTGACCAGTGTCCCGTCGGGGTGTCCCGGCGCCGGGTGCACCACCATGCCCACGGGCTTATTGACCACGATCACATCGGCGTCCTCGTACACCACATCCAGGGGGATGTCCTGAGGCCGGACGTCGATGGGAGCCGGGTCGGGGAGGGCCAGCACATAGACCTCCCCCGGGGCGGTCCTGTCCCGCTTCTTGACCGGCAGGCCCCCCCGGGTCACCGCCCCCTCTTCCAGCAGGCGCTGGGCCGCCGAGCGGGTGAGCTCCGGCAGGCGGCGGGCCAAGAACACATCCAGCCGCTCCCCCGCCGTGTCAGCCGTCAGTTCCAGGGGCGTCATGGCCGGCCTCCTTCCCCTCCAGCCTGTCAAACAGGAGCAGATAATAGGCGCAAAAACCGATCCCGCCCAGGACGACGCAGATATCTGCCACATTGAAGACGGCAAAATTCATAAAAGTGGTCTGGAACATATCGGTGACAAAGCCCAGCAGGGCCCGGTCGATCAGATTGCCCGCTGCGCCGGCCAGCACCACCGCCAGCAGGGCCCGGCCCAGGAGGTGCCCGGTGACCCACTTCTGGGTGAACGGCACCGCCAGTCATGCCGAGCCCGCCAGCGACACCAAGGTCAGCACCCAAGTGCGCTCCTCAAAGAGG
>CALXCU010000024.1 GCA_944386885.1 uncultured Oscillospiraceae bacterium
TTGAAGTAATCGAGTAAAGCGCGACGCTCGCAACGGTCGCGACGGTGTTTTGAGGGGTACTCCCAGCACCGTTGCGACCGTCGCCACCGTCGCGGAACGAAAAAACTGGGGTGGTATTTTGCCACCTTATCTTCCAAGGGAAGCCCTGGTTTTAGGGCGTATCATGTAAACATTAGAGAGTCGTGTTTCACGACACCCCATGCCCCGAAATGGGGTCCCGGGTACAGATTACCCCACTGGGTGCCGGCCGCATGGCGCAGCCGGGCACAGACCAGCATGAGGGCGGAGTTTCCGTCTGGGAAACTCCCCACCACCCGAGTGCGGCGGCGGATCTCCCGGTTGAGCCGTTCAATGACATTATTAGTACGGATACGGGTCCAGTGTTCACTGGGAAAATCGCAGTAGGTCAGCGTCTCCTCAATACCATCCTCTATCTTCTTGGCAGCCTCTTTCAGTTTCATGGACTGAAAGAAGCTGACCCAGCTGGCCTTGTCCTCCTTCATGCCCTCGGCGGTGCCAAAAACCTCACGGTAGCCATCCTCATTCACCGCAATCGCTACCAGAATGGCCACATTTTCAAACTCTCCGCCCCAATTTCGGCGCAGGTATATCCCATCCACATAGACATACGGATAGCGCCACCTTGCAGAGGGCGGTTCCGCCAGTCCTCAATGTGGACATACGCTTTCTTGTTCAGATCACTGATGGTGGCTGGAGACACCTTGCTGCCCCACAGAGCCTCGGTAATGTCTCCCACGCGCCGGACAGATACCCCTGCCAGGTACATACATCTCAATGAGAGCCTCTTCTACGTTGCTTTCGCGGCGGCGATACCGCTCAATGATGGCGGCCTCAAAGGAGATCCCTTTGAGCTTGGGTACCTTCGGGGATGTTAACGGAAACAAAAACGGGCGGGGAGACGATAAATCTCCCCGCCCGTTTCGGCAAATGGAACGATTATTGGATGCCAAGCATGTCGCACAGAGAGAGCACATAGACCTGCCCGGCGTTGACTACGTCCTGGATGTCTACGTTCTCGTTATACGAATGGATGCCAGCGGTGTTGGACGGACCGTACTGAATGGTGGGAACGCCCGCACGGCGGTAGTCCCGGGCGTCGGAAGAGGCCCACTGGTAAGCGGGCGTGACCTCCATCTTCCACACCGCCTCGGCGTTGCGCTTGACGGTCTGGACAATGACCTCGTCCTCCTCGGTGTAATTGCCCTCGCTCTTCCACTGGAGCTCGTAGGTGACGCCCTCTACGCCGCTCTCCGCCACAATGGAGGCCAGCATGTCCTCGATCTCCTTGTGGTCCACGCCAATGGGAAGGCGTACGTCCACGATCGCCTCGCAGTAGTCGGGCACCATATTGGGCCGGGTGCCGCCCTGAATGAGGCCCACATTGGCCGAGACATGGCGGATCACCTCGCCCACGCCGGGCTCTGCCAGGATGGTCTGAGCCCGCCGGATGGAGTTCTGGAGCGCGTGCTGCTGGCTGGGCTTGTAGTGCCCCTCGATGGTGGTCAGGCGGGGCAGGCCCTCCAGCACCTTGGTCAGCTTCAGAATGGCGTTATCCCCCTTGAAGCCGCCCAGGCTGCCGTGAGCCGACTTGCCGTGGGCCTTGAGCACCACGGTCAGGCCGCCCTTCTGGCCGATCTCAATGTCGTCGCCGGAAGTGGGCTCGGCAATCAGGCAGGCGTTGGCACCGTCGGCATAGCCGTGGTCGCACAGCCAGCGGGAGCCGAACTCGCCGCCGCTCTCCTCGTCGGAGACCAGGTGGAGGCGGATATTACCCTTCAGCTCGGCGCCCGACTCCTTCAGGAGCTTCATGGCGAAGAGCAGCCCGGCCACGCCGGCCTTCATATCAGAGGTTCCGCGGCCCAGGATCTGGGTGTCGGTGATGGTTCCGGAGAAGGGATCGAAATCCCACTGGCTCCGGTCGCCGGCGGGCACCACGTCCAGATGTCCGTTCAGAATGATGCTGAAGCCGTCATCCGGCCCCATTTTGGCGACGATGCAGGGGAAGTCCGGATTCTCGCCCACCTCTTCATAGTCGATGCCGGCCTGGCGCAGGTAGTTCTCGACGAAGTCCACCACCTCCCGCTGGGTGCCGGTGGGGTTTTCACTGGGGATGCGGATCAGGTCGGAGACCAGCTTTACCAGCTCGCCGCTGCGCTCCACGGCCATGCGGTGCAGCAGCTCACGCGATACTTGTTCCATGGAAAAAGACCTCTTTTCAGGATTCATACAGGAAGCAGGCCACCTGATGGCCGTCTCCGGTATCTTTCAGCTTAGGAATTTCACGGGTGCAGCGCTCCGTGCAGTTGGGGCAGCGGCCGGCCAAGGGGCAACCCACCTGGTCGCCGATGGGGCTGGGGATCTCCCCCTTGAGGACGATGCGCTGCTTCTTTTCAAAGGGAGACTCCGGGGGGATGGCGGAGAGGAGCGCCCTGGTATAGGGATGCAGGGGATTGTCGTAGATCTGGGAGGCCTCGCACAGCTCCACCACCCGCCCCAGGTACATGATGGCGATGCGGTCGCTGACGTGTTTGATGACGCCCAGGTCGTGGGAGATGAAGATATAGGTCAGGTTGTGATCCCGCTGCAGGCGGTTGAAGAGGTTGAGCACCTGGGCCTGGATGGACACATCCAGGGCGGACACCGGCTCGTCGCAGATGATGATCTTCGGCTGAAGGGCCAAAGCCCGGGCCACGTTGATGCGCTGGCGCTGGCCGCCGGAGAACTCGTGGGGATAGCGGTTCATGTGCTGGATATCCAGGCCAACCTCCCGCATCAGCTCCAGCACCCGGTCCTGCCGGGCTTTGGAGTCGGTGATGATCCCGTGGACCTTCAGAGGCTCGGCGATGATCTGCTCGCAGGTGTTGCGGGGATCCAGGGAGGAGTAGGGGTCCTGGAAGACCATCTGGATGTCCCGCTTCATGGCCTTGCGCTCGGCTCCGGCCAGAGAGAAGAGGTCCTGCCCCTGGTACTCCACGCTGCCGGAGGTGGCCTTGTGAAGCTGGATGACGGTGCGGCCCAGCGTGGACTTGCCGCAGCCGGACTCGCCGATGATGCCCAGGGTCTCGCCCTCGTACACGTCCAGAGAGACGTCGTTCAGGGCGTGCAGGATTTGGGGTTTGGCGCCCAGTTTTTTGCTTTTGATCTTGAATTCCTTGGTCAGGTGGCGGATCTTCATGATGGGCTGGCGCGTCTCATTTTGCTTCATGAGTCACCTCTCCTCTCACCAGCCGCTCCACGCCGTTCTGGCGGTGGCAGGCCACGAAATGGCCGGGCTCCACTTCCACCAGAGGAGGCACAGATTTACAGCACTCTTCGGTCATATAGGGGCAGCGGTTGTAGAAATTGCAGCACTTTCCGGTCAGCCGGAGATCGGGAGGAGTGCCGGGAATGGTGCGCAGGTCCTCCTTGGCGTGGTCGGACAGGCGGGGGATGGAGTCCAGCAGGCCCCAGGTATAGGGGTGCAGGGGATTGGAATAGAGCTCCTTGGTGTCGGCGCTCTCCACCGTGTTGCCTGCGTACATGACCATCACCTTGTCGCACATCTCCCACACCACGCCCAGGTTGTGGGTGATGAGGAGGATGGAGGTGTCCATCTCCCGCTGCAGATCCTTCAGCAGGTCCAGCACCTGGGCCTGGACGGTCACATCCAGGGCGGTGGTGGGCTCATCAGCGATGA
Source organism: uncultured Oscillospiraceae bacterium (assembly GCA_944386885.1). Taxonomy (GTDB): domain Bacteria; phylum Bacillota; class Clostridia; order Oscillospirales; family Oscillospiraceae; genus Pseudoflavonifractor_A. The sequence continues at coordinate 3,698 of CALXCU010000024.1, forward strand.
TGAACTTGGGCTTGCAGCACACGGCCATGGCGATGATGACCCGCTGGCACATGCCGCCGGAGAGCTCATAGGGGTAGGACTCCATGCGCTTTTCCGGCTCCGGGATGCCCACGCGCTTGAGCGCGTGGACGGCCATGTCCCGGGCCTCTTTTTTGCTGACCTTTTGATGGGCGCAAATCATCTCCACCATCTGCTTGCCGATCTTAAACACCGGGTCCAGGGAGGTCATGGGGTCCTGGAAGATGGTGGCGATCTCCTTGCCGCGGAACTCCAGCAGCTCCTTGTGGCTCATAGCCAGAATGCTGCGGTCTTCGAACAGGATCTCGCCCTCTACGATGCGCCCGGTCTGGGGAGGCAGAAGGCGGATGATGGAGTTGGAGGTGACGCTCTTTCCAGAGCCCGACTCTCCCACGATGCCCATCACTTCGCCCCGCTTCAATTCACAGCTGACGCCGTCCACGGCCTTGGACACGCCGCTGGCCGTGAAGAAATAAGTTTTCAATCCGCTGACTTTCAGCAATGTATCACTCATAGCAAACCTCCTTACCGCTCGTACCGGGCCTTCATCGCCGCGAAGGCGTCCCGGATTCGGGGCAGCAGCGACGGGTCGGTGAGGATGTCCACCGCCGTCATGGCCATGGCGCAGGAGCCCACAGAGATCGCCCTGTGGCCCGCCGGGCCGCCCACCGCCGCCTGAAACTCAGGCGTATGGCCCCGGGTATCGGGGACCACCAGTACGTAGGACTGCAGGCCGGGCACCTCGTGGGTCACATTGCCCATGTCCGTGCAGCCGATGCCCAGTTCCCGCTCCCGGGGCTTGACGGTCTCGCCCAGGGCGGTAAAATTCCGCTCCAGCAGTTCCTCCAGCACCGGGTTGTTCCGAATATCCTCGTAGGGCAGTCCCACAGGCTCGTAGGAAAAGCGGGTATTGGTGATCTCGGCCAGATGCTGGCAGATCGTTAAGAAACGGTCCAGCAGGTCCAGCTTGTCCTTCATGCTGAAGGAGCGGATGGTAAACTCTGCCGAGCAGTGGTCTGGGATATAGATGGGCTCCTGCCCGCCGTCCCGGATGACGCCCAGGATCTTGCCCCGGTCGGCGATCTCCAGGCGCAGGGCGTTGACGGTGTTGAACAGCTCCAGCACCGGGGTCAGGGCGCTGACGCCCTCCTCCGGCCAGGTGGCCGCGTGGGACTTCTTCCCATAAAAGTGGACCAGCACGTCGGTCTTGGAGTAAGAAATATCCTGTACCACCGTGTCGCTGGCCGAGTGGAGGAGCATGGCCACGTCCAGAGCGGCGAACGCGCCGTTTTGGAGCATGATGATCTTGCCGCCGCCGCCCTCTTCCGCCGGGCAGCCAAAGACCGTCACGGTACCGCCCAGCTCGCCGATGACGCTGCGCAGGGCCTCGCCGGCCCCCACCGCCATGGCGCACATCAGGTTGTGGCCGCAGGCGTGGCCCATGCCGGGCACCGCGTCAAACTCGCCGAAGATGCCGATGTTGGGACCGGGTTTTCCGCTCTCATAGACGCCCTTGACGCTGGTCGCCACGCCGCCCACGCCGGTCTCCACCTGGAAACCGAAGCGGCGCAGCTGCTCGCTCATGGCCTGGCAGGCGTGATGCTCCTCAAAATTGTACTCCGGGTGGGCCCAGATGGTGTCCGAAAGGGCTGCCAGCTCAGGGAGGATCTCCTCCACCCGCCGGCGCACGGCTTCTTTATACTTGTCCATCCCGCGCCTCCGTTACTTCTTCATCTTGGGGTCCAGTACGTCCCGCACGCCGTCGCCCAGCAGGTTAAAGCCCAGCACGGTGATGAGGATAAAAATGCCGGAGTAAGTGGCGATATGAGGGGCGGTATTGAGATAGAATTTGCCGGTCTGGAGGATGCTGCCCCAGGAGGCGGTGGGCTCGCTGATGCCCAGACCCAGGAAGCTCAGGGCGGCCTCGGAGATGATGGCGCCGGCAATGCCCAGGGTGGCGTAGACGATCAGGGGGGAGATGGTGTTGGGCAGGATATGGGTGAAGAGCATCCGGGCGTTGGAGACGCCGATGACCCGGGCAGCGTTACAGTACTCCTCGTTTTTGATGATGTGTACCTCGCCCCGGACCACGCGGGCAAAGCTGGGGATGTTGCCGATGCCCACGGCCAGGATGACGTTGAAGATGCTTGAGCCCAGCACGGTCATCAGCACCATGGCCAGCAGGATATAGGGGAAAGAGAGCATGCCGTCCATAATACGCATGATGACGCTGTCCACGATGCCGCCGAAGTAACCGGCGATCAGGCCCAGCAGTACGCCAATGATGCCGGCTACCACTGTGCCGCCAAAGGCCACCAGCAGGGATACCCGGGAGCCGTAGATAATACGGGAGAGGAGGTCCCGCCCGATGTGGTCGCAGCCCAGGATGTGGCCGTTCTCACCCGGCAGGGCGTAGGCCTCCAGGGGGCTGATAGCGGTGGGGTCATAAGGCGCCAGCAAGGGGGCAAAGACCGCGATGAGCACCATAATGCAAACGATAATCAAACCAACCATGGCGGTCTTATTCCGTTTGAGCTTGCTCCAGGCGCTGTTGGCCCGGCGCTCCTTTTTCAGCAGTTCTTCGTTGGAGGCGGTACCGAGTGCGTCGGTAATCGCCTCTCCCATATTTTTCTTTTTCTTCATTACGCGCCGCCTCCTTCATAACTGACCCGCGGGTTGATGACCATGTAGGCCAAGTCGACAATCAGGTTGATAACCACGAAGATCATCGCAAAAAACAGGACCATGCCCTGAATGAGCATATAGTCGCGGTTGTTGATGCCATTGACGATCATGGTGCCCAGGCCGGGCCAGGAGAAGATATTTTCGGTCAAAATAGCGCCGGTGAAGCAGCTGGCCAGCTGCAGGCCCAGCACCGTGATGATGGGGGGCAGCGCGTTCTTCAGCGCGTGCTTAAAGATGACATTGCGCTCACTGATGCCGCGGGCCCGCAGAGCTTTGATAGAGTCGCTGCGAATGACCTCCAACATGCTCGAGCGGGTAATACGGGCAAAGGTAGCCATGGGGATGGTACACAGGCACAGGCAGGGCAGGATCATGTGGGAAATCACGTCCCACAATCCAAGCGCGATATCTCCCCGCCCTGACACCGGGAGAAGTCCCAGATTGACAGAAAAGAAGTTGACCAACATCATACCCAGCCAGAAGATGGGCATAGACACGCCGACCAGGGCCAATACCATGAAGACGTAGTCGAAAGCGGAATACTGGTGCAGTGCCGAGAACATACCCACCGCAACCCCGATAATCAGTGCGATGACCAGCGAAGTCAGAGTGATCTGAAGCGTGGGACCGATGCGCTGGCCGATCAGTTCTACAACGGGCTGGTTATACATATAGGAGGTCCCAAAATCGCCCTGGATCACATCGCCCATATAGTCGATGTACTGCTTCCAAACCGGCTGATCCAGGCCCAGTCTGACCTCCATCGCCGCGATATCCTCAGCCGAGGCCTGAGGGCCCAGCAGAGTCCGCGCCGGATTGCCCGGAATCGCGCGGGTCAGAATAAATGTGAATGTAACCACGATGAACAACGTGGGGATACATTGCAGGACACGTTTTAAAATAGTTTTTAACACTCACATCACCGCCATATCAATACATGTCATGTGTTTCCTTTGATTTATTGATGCGAACCGATCGCTGCGGCATCGCCCCGCGGCCATCCGGCGTAAGATTTGCCGCCGGCTCCCATCCGCAGAGAAATCGCCTTTTGTACACATATGGCGAACCCATATCAGCGCGGATGTACGTTTGTGCTGTCAGAGGAGACATTTTTCCCTGACAGCAACCTATGGGGCGCGCTAGCGCGCCCCATAGGTTATAGCGGCTATTCAGCAGTTATTAGGCAACGGAGGTGTTGCGGACGATCTGCTCGCCGTCGGACACGATGAAGCGCAGAGTGCCATCGGCTCTGGGGGTAAAGTCCTGCACACGGCTGTTGATGCCATAGCAGTTGTAGGGCACGGCATAGTAGATGCCCGTGTAGTCCTCCATGGCGTGGCGCATGACCTCACTGTAGTAGGCCGCGCGCTCTTCCTGATCGGTGGTCTCCACAGCGGCCTGAAGGGCGGCGTCCACTTCGTCGTTGATATACAGGGCGCCGTTGCCGTTGGAGCTGGTCTGGCTGGAGGAGAAGAGGTTGTTCAGGAAGAAATAGGGATCTGGATACCAAGTCCAGCTCATGGCGTAGATGTCGGCGTTACCGGAGGCGGCCATGTCGGAGAAGGTGCCCCACTCATTGGAGTGGATGTTGGTGGTCACACCCAGCTGAGACCAGTAGGCCTGCAGCAGCGTACACAGGGTGGTGCGCTCCTGGGTGTTGGAGACATAGATATCCACCTCGAAGCCGTCGGGATAGCTGGACTGGGCCAGCTTCTCCTTGGCGGCCTCCAAGTCGTAGGGCAGGGCCAGAGACTCCAGAGACTCGTCATAACCCCAGGAGCTGTAGGGCAGGGGCAGGCAGGCAGCCTCCACTTCACCGTACTGATACAGGGCGGCGCGGACGGCGTCCAGATCCACAGCCTGGATCAGGGCCTGGCGGACCAGGGGATCGGCGGTGGGACCGTTCTGCATGTTGAAGCGGACGTAATTGATCTGCAGGGCCTCCACCTTCATCAGGCTGATGTCTCCGCCGGCCTGGTCCACCGTGTTGATGGCCTCGCCGGAGAGCTGGGTAGCCAGATTAATCTCGCCGGCCAGCAGGGCGTTGGCGGTCTGGGTGGGATCGGAGATAAAGCGGAAGACCAGCTTCTTCACGTTGGGTACACCCAGCCAATAGTCCTCATTGGCCACCAGGATGGCCTGCTCGTCCAGCTGGAAGTCCTCCATGATGAAGGCGCCGGTGCCGGTCAGATGATAGCCGAAGTCGTCGCCCCAGCCTTCCACCTCTTCCTGGGCAATGATGGAGTTGCCTGCGTCCGTGAGGGCGGTGAGGAAGGCGGCGTTGGGGCTCTTCAGAGTACAGGTGACCTCCCACTCGCCAGTGACCTCCGCGTTGTCCAGCATGGACAGGCGGGCGTTATCGGAGTACTGGGCCGAGCGGTTCAGAGACCAAGCCACGTCTTCGGCAGTCATCTCGCGGCCCTGGCTGTACTGGCCGTCCTGGAAGTGGACGCCCTGGCGGATCTGGAAGACATAGGTGGAGCCGTCCTCCGAGATCTCCCAGCTGGTGGCCAGGGAGGGGACATAGGTGTCCAGGTCGTCGTTGTACTCGATCAGCCGGTCACAGACCTGGCCGATGATCTGGCCCTCATAGGTGCCGGTGTAGTGGATGGGGTCGAGCTTGCTGGGGGAGGAGGCGAGAGAGACCGTCAGGGTTCCGCTCTCAGCCTGGGTGGTGGTCCCGGTAGAGGCGCTCTGGGCGGCGCTGGGATCGGCGGCGGAGTCGTCGGTGCCGCCGCCCCCACCGCAGCCGGCCAGGAGGCCGAGGGACAGGGAGCAGGCCAGCGTCAATGCAAGGATCTTTTTCATCTTCATTTCACTCCTATTCGTTCGCTTCTATTTTATCTCTGATGGTGTTTTTCGAGCCAACAGATGGCGGACTGGGCGTAGACTGCCGCCATCTCCGGGAGCGCATCCTCGTTGAATGTGACCCTTGGATCGTGAACGCCATAGGGATACCCTTCTTCTGCGCTGCCGGTGCCGAACCAGTACAGCGCGCAGGGAACGTGATGGGAAAAGACGGAGAAATCCTCGGACCCGGTCATCCGCTCGATGCGGCGGACAGAGCCCTCGCCCAGCAGGGCGTTGATATAGCCGTTGAGCTCGTCGGTGAGGGCGCCGTCGTTGACCATGGGCGGGATTCCGGCGCCAATAAAAGAGACCTCGCACTCCGCCCGGAAGGTGCGGCACACATCTTGGCAGATCTCCTCCAGGCGCTGCCGGGCGAAGGCCTTGACCTCCATGTTCATAGTGCGGATGGTGCCCTTCAAAACGGCCTGGGAAGGCATCACGTTGGCGGCGCTGCCCGCATTGAGAGCGCAGACGGTCAGGACAATCATCTCATTTGGATCGACCTCCCGGCTGTTGATGGTCTGGAGGGCCAGGAGGATATGGGCCGCCGCATGGATGGGATCGATGTTCCGGTGGGGAGCGGCGCCGTGGCCGCCCCGGCCGTGTACAGTGACGGTAAATACATCGCTGGAGCCGCAGGCATAACCCGGCGTGTAGTTGACGGTGCCGAAGGGGGCTTGGACCACATGAAGCGCCATGGCGGCGTCCACATGGGGGTTTTCCAGGATCCCGGCGTCAAATACATCCTGGGCGCCGTCCATGGTCTCCTCTGCCGGCTGGAAGAGGAGCTTCACCGTACCCCGCAGGTCCCCCGCGTGCCGCAGCAGCAGCCGGGCGGCCCCCAGCAGGGCGGTGGTGTGAAAGTCATGTCCGCAGGCATGCATGGAGCCGTTTTCGGAGGCAAAGGGCAGGCCAGTCTCCTCCCGCATGGGCAGGGCGTCCATATCGCCCCGCAGCAGAAAGACCGGGGCGCCCTGGCCGATGGTGCAGGTAATTCCCGCCCGGCCCACGTCCTTGGGCTGAAGGCCCATCTCCCGCAGCCGCTCCGTCACAAAGGCCCGGGTCATGGGAAGATCGAAACTCAGTTCCGGGCAGCGGTGGAGCTGCCGCCGCCATGCGGTCAGCTCCTCCCGCAGGGACTGAGCTTCCTGGTAAAGTTCGCGTTCTATGCTGATGCCACTCCTCCCGTAGAGCGGCCTAGGGGGATAGACAGAAAAGCCACTCTACATTTCGTATTTTAATAAAACCAATCATACTATATTGCCCATCATTTTGCAAGTGTTCTTTCAAAAATTGCAGAAAATAACGGGAAAGGGATGGGAAAATAAGACATTATAATTCAAGAGGAAGGAGATCGGGGACCATCCGCCGTAAGTCCTCTAGCAATATGCAAAAAACCAGCTTTTATGCATAGAGGATTCGAAATAGGCTCGTTTTTACTCCTTTTCAAAGAGGTAATAGCGGTTGTGGACGCTCCGGCGGTCGAACTCCATCCAGGATTTAAACTCGCCCTCCGGGTAGCACTCGGCCGGGCGGAACTTGCAATCCTCGGCCAGAATGGACAGGGTGGTGTGCAGGCAGAAGCCGTTTTCCACCACCTTGCCCTCCCGGCCCTCCTCGTGGAACTTGTCGGGCAGCTGGGAGGGGTCCAGGACCGTTACATGCTCTCCGTCAGGGTCGATGGCCACCACGGCCACATAGTGCCCGCCGTGAGAGAAGAGGCCCACATAGTGGTCCTCCGGCCGGTCGCCGGTGACGTTGGCGATGGCCATTCCGCCCCGCAGCAGGCTCTGCCGCAGCAGCTCCGGGTCGTCGGTCATGGTCAGCTTCAGCCCGAAGCGCTCGGCCACATAGGGGGCCAGGCGGTCCATGTCGGTGCCGGGGCTGTGGTTGGCATTGACCGCCAGGGAGAGCTCCAGCGCGTCGATGAGGGGGAACTCCGTCCCGGTCAGGTTGGTCACCACCATGGAGGCCGAGCACAGCCCGCAGCCGGCGCTGCGCACAGTGGTGTCGTTCCGGGCCAGCTCCGGAATGGCGGTCATTGTGGGATAGGGGACATGGGGATAGCGGGTCTGATTGACATAGTAATACATTTCATTCACCTCAAGCCTGACGGGTGTGCAGGGTATAGACGCCCTGCCCCTCATCCTGAACAGAACTGTTAAAGAAGACTTCCATGGCCCGGACTAGGTATTCGGTATCCCGGGCGCCCGCCGTCTCATAGGGGGAGTGCATGGCCAGCTGGGGCAGGCCGATGTCCACCATATTGAGGGAGACCTGGGCGTTGGAGAGGTTGCCCAAGGTGCTCCCGCCCAGGATATCTGAGTGGTTGTGGAACACCTGGGTGGGCACGTCCGCCCGGCGGCAGATCTCCCGGAACAGGGCGGCCGACACCGAGTCGGTGCCGTACTTCTGGTTGGCGCTGAACTTGAGCACGATCCCCTTGTTCATATGGGGGTGATTGGTGGGATCTGCCGCGTCCAGGTGGTTGGGGTGGACGGCGTGAGCGTTGTCGGCCGAGACCATGAAGCCGTTGGCGAGCATCCGCAGGTAGTCCTCCTGCTTGCGGCCCAGGCACTCGTTGATGCGGGTGAGGGTGTCCAGCAGCACGGTGGAGGCGGCTCCCTGTTTGGTGGTGCTGCCCACCTCCTCGTTGTCGAAGACGGCGTAGACGGACAGGGCGTTGGGGTGCCCCTGGGCGGCCAGGAAGCCCTTCAGGTTGGCGAAGGTGCACTGCAGGTCGTCCAGCTTGGGAGAGGAGAGGTACTCCCCGTCCGCGCCCCAGATGGTGCCCCGGCTGCGGCAGTAGAGGAACAGGTCGCTGCCCAGAATCTCCTCCGGGGCGGCACCGGCGGCCTGAGCCACCAGCTCCATAAGCTTGCCCTTGGCCGTCTCGTCCCCCAGCAGGGGCAGCATGTCCCGCTGGGCGCTGTACGAATAGCCCTCGTTGACGCTCCGGTTCATGTGGATGGCCAGGCTGGGGATCATCAGCAGGTCGCGGTCCAGGTTCACCAGGCGGGACTCCAGCCGTCCCTCCCGGCAGACCACCACCTTGCCCGCCACCGAGAGAGGCCGGTCAAACCAGGGGGCGCAGAGCATCCCGCCGTACTTCTCCACGTTCAGCTCAGTGTAGGCCCCGTCCCGGATGATGTCCATGTTTTCCTTGAGCTTAAAGGTGGGGGAGTCGCTGTGTGAGGCGGCGATCTGGACGCCCAGAAGCTCCTCCTGCGGGACGCGGAAGGCCAGAAGGGTGGACAGGTTCCGGCGCACAAAATACGCTCCGCCCCGCTCCAGGCGCCAGGAGTCCCCCTCGGAGAGCTCGGTGAAGCCGTGCTCGGTCAGCTCCTGGGCGATGTTCTCCACCGCGTGGTAGCAGCTGGGGCTGCGCTGCAAAAAGGATAAGAGCGCCTGATTGATTTCGCTCATACTGTTTACCTCCTTGAAATCAAGAAAAACAGGCGGCGGGGAGGGCCCGCCGCCTGTGGGCGGCCGCATTAGTCCAGGGGCTCGCGGAGGACCCGAATGACGAGGGTGGGCGGAAGGAGGACCGGAAGGCCGGTCTGGTGTGCG
>CALXCU010000025.1 GCA_944386885.1 uncultured Oscillospiraceae bacterium
CTGTGGGCTCCGGCTTGATCAGCGGCAAGGGCGCCGGTGTCCTTGACCCCCTCGGCACTGCCACCCGCGCTGAGGTCGCACAGATCCTCATGGCTTTCTGCACCCAGCATCAGGCTTAAACAATAAATGGAAGCCCTGTTCGGTCCTGTACTGAACAGGGCTTTTGTTGCCCAAAGCGGCGGCAGGACGATGACAATTGAAGAAATGGACATAGTCATCCAAGAGAGCAGGAACGTCGTTGGTATGGGCAGATCGAAGTTAAGATAGAGTTCTTCCTTCCACCAGCTATTCAGCGCCTCTATGATAGGAGTGTCCGTGGGAGTTCCCCCTCGCGACATGGAGCGCAATATGTTTAAGCATGGTGGGTCTGGCAAAAAAACTTGAAGAGTAGACAGTTCCCTGGTCGGTGTGGAAGACTACATGTAAATGAATGTAATATCGTTTTCCCCTTTGCTCCAATTCTAATGTGGCGTTCCTCTTTTCCTCTTATTTTTGATGGGAAAAAGTAGACACTCACACGGTTGTGAGTGTCTACTTTCATTTTACAGATGCAGCGCTATTTTGACGCCGCCTGTTTTGTCGGGGAGTTATTCTGCACCTGGAACACTGGCGGGGGCAGGGGGCAGCTTGGAGACAAGCGCCCAGGCGACACGCCGCTCTTTCCAGGACTCGATCTGGATATGCAGGCCATGGATGTCCATGACCAACAGGTCGTCCTCGTCGGGAATCACCGAGAGTTGGGCCAGTACCAGGCCGCTGAGGGTCTCGGCCTCCTCATCCTCGGGAAAGGTAATGTCCAGGGCCTCGGCCAGATCGTCCAGTTCGGCTGAGCCAGCCACTTGCCACTGGTTATCCCCCACGCGGATGATCTCTTGCTCATCCTGGGGGTCAAATTCGTCGTAGATCTTGCCCACCAATTCCTCCAGCAGATCCTCCATCGTTACAAGGCCGGCGGTGCCGCCGTATTCGTCCACAACGATGGCCAAATGGACCTTGCGGCTCTGCAAATCCCGGAATAGGGTGCCGGCAGGGACCGATTCGGGCACAAAATAGGCCGGGCGCAGCAGTTCCCGCAGGGGGAGGGGATTTTCCCGGTGAGAGTTGAGGAAGTAGTCCCGGCTGGAGAGGATGCCAATGATGTCATCGGTGTCCTGGTCGTAGACCGGGAAGCGGGAGAGGCCGCTGACCTGAATGGTGCGCAGGATCTTGGCATCTTCGTCTCCCACCCAGAGCATGACCATGTCGGTGCGGTGAACCATCACGTCTTCCGCCGTCAGATCGCTGAAATCAAAGACATTTTCAATGAATTCCTTCTCTGTGGAGTCGATCGCACCCCGTTCCTCCCCAATGTCCACCATCATGCGGATGCCCTCCTCCGAGACCTCATCTTCCTCTTGATTGGGGTCAATGTGGAGCAGGCGGAGCATCCCGTTGGTGGAGGCGGTGAGCAGCCAGATGACCGGACGCATGACGACGGAGAGAATGTAGATCATGTTGCAGGAGAAGCGGGCTACCGCCTCGCTCTTCTTCATGGCCACACGCTTGGGCACCAGCTCGCCAAAGACCAGCGTAAAATAGGCCAGGACCAGGGTGATGGCGATCAGGGAGAAGGTGTGCGTGGCGCCCACCGCGATCCCCGTCAGCGCAAAGCGCTCAATGAGAAACGACGAGAGCCGGCCGGCCAGGTTGTCGGCGGCAAAGGCCGAGCCCAGCAGATTTGCCAGGGTAATGCCAATCTGGATGGTGGAGAGAAAGCCGGTGGAGTTCTCCACAATGGAGAGAAGACGGGCGGCCTTTTTGTCGCCGTCCTCAGCTTGGCGGCGGATCACCGCCTCGTTCAAAGAGATCACGGCGATCTCTGTGGCGGCAAAAAAGGCGTTGAGCGCAATGAGTATGACCTGTAATAAAAGCTGAGGCCATAATGGGGGCAAGACAGATTCCTCCTTAAATAAACCCGATTTGAGCTGCCATACAGACAGCAGTATATCATAAATCCAAAAAAAATCTAGAAGGGGGCGAGAAAAATCTTTCCACACATGCTATAATGAAACTATTACGACGCCTAGAAATAGAAGGGAGAGAGCGTTTGTGATGCGGCAGGAGCTGAGCCGGGATCTGCGGGCCCATGCGCGGGAGGTGGGGACCTTTTTGAAGTGGTTGGTATTCGCCGCCGTCATCGGTGTGGCGGTGGGGAGCGTGAGCGCGGCTTTTTACCACTGCTTTCACTATGCCACCCGGGCCCGGGAGGGGTGTCCTTGGCTGATGCTGCTGCTCCCGATGGGCGGCGCGGCTATCGTGCTGCTCTACCGCCTGTGCGGCATGGAGGGGGACCGCGGCACAAACTTTGTCCTGGTGGCCGTGCGGGAGAACGCCCCCATGCGCCTGCGCACCGCGCCGCTGGTCTTTCTCTCCACGGTCATTACGCACCTGGTAGGAGGTTCCTCCGGCCGGGAGGGGGCCATTTTACAGATCGGCGGCTCCATTTCCTCCAAAATCGGCCGCTGGATGGGCCTGGATGATAAGGACAGCCGGGTCATCACCATGTGCGGCATGGCGGCGGCCTTTTCCGCCCTCTTCGGCACCCCGCTCACCGCTGCGGTCTTTGCCATGGAAGTGGTGAGCGTGGGAGTCATGTACTATGCCGCCATCGTGCCCTGCGCGCTTGCCGCCATCACGGGGCTGTGGGTGGCAGATTTTTTCGGGGTACCCGCCACTGCCTATGCGCTGGACGGCATTCCGGCTCTGGGACCGGTGAGCCTGCTCCAGACCATCGCCATGGGGGCCCTCTTTGCCCTGCTCTCCATCCTCTTTGTGCTGGGGATGCATCTGGGGTCCCGGCTCTACCGGCGTTTTTTCCCCAATGTCCTGGCCCGGGGGGCGGCGGGGGGCGTGGTGGTCATCGCCCTGACGGCGCTGGTGTGGCTGTGGGATCCGTTCTCCTTTGACTATAACGGCGCGGGGGAAGCGGTCATCCACGCCGCTGTGGAGGGCGAGGCCCGGCCGGAGGCTTTTTTGCTGAAGATCATCTTTACCGCCGCCACCCTGGGGGCGGGCTTCAAGGGGGGCGAGATCGTCCCGGCCTTTTTTACCGGGGCCACCTTTGGCTGTGCGGCCGCCCCTCTCCTGGGGCTGCACCCCTCCTTCGGTGCGGGGCTGGGGATGGTCAGCGTTTTCTGCGGCGTGACCAACTGCCCCATGACGGCCCTGCTTATGGCCCTGGAGCTCTTCGGCGGGGGCAGCCGGGCCATGTTTACCGGGCAGAGCCTGTGCCTTTTCGCGGTGAGCATCGCGGTCTCCTACATGCTCTCGGGGTATTATGGCCTGTATAGCGAACAGAAAATCGTATATAGTAAGTTCAGACCGGAATTTATCAACCGAAAGGCGAATGAGGATGAACCAGACTGAACAGATTTTCTGCAATGGACCCATCGTCACTCTGGAAGAGGGGCCTGCGCCCCAAGCTGTACTGGTCCGCGGGGAGCGGGTGGCCGCCCTGGGGACGCGGGAGGAGCTGGAGGCCATGGCCCCCAAGGCCATCCGGCGGGATTTGGCGGGCCGGGCGCTGCTGCCCGCCTTCCTGGACGCCCACAGCCACATCACCGCCGTGGCCGCCACACTGGACCTGTGTGCCCTGGGGGACGCTGCCTCCCCGGAGGAGGCCGTCCGGCGCATGGCCGCTTTCCGGCGGGAGCGGGGCATCCCGGCGGGGGAGTGGGTGGTGGGCTTTGGCTATGACCACAATGTCTTCCCCGGGAAGCGGCACCCCACCCGCGGGAAGTTGGATCAGGCCCTGCCGGACAACCCGGCTCTTATGACTCACGCCTCCGGGCACATGGGGGTGGTCAATACGCGAGCGCTCACCTGCTTGGGGCTGAGCCGGGATACGCCCGACCCGGCGGGTGGCCGGCTGGGCCGGGACGGGGCGGGAGAGCTCACCGGCTATTTGGAGGAGGCCGCCTTCCTCTCTGCCGCCGGCCAGGTGCCGGGCCCCTCTCCGGCCAAAGCCCTGGCCAACCTGGAGCGGGCCCAGGATCTCTACCTCTCCCACGGCGTCACGCTGGCCCAGGACGGCCGTACCGGCCGGAAGGAGGACCAGCTCCTCTCCACTCTGGCCGCCCGGGAGGGGCTGCGCCTGGAGGTGGTGGGATATGCCGATCTCCAGAATGTCCCGGAACTGGCTGGACGGCCGCCGGTGGGGCGCTACCGGGTGGGGGGATATAAGATCTTCCTGGACGGCTCCCCCCAGGGGCGCACCGCCTGGATGCGGGAGCCCTACCTGGGGGGTGAGGCGGGTTACCGGGGCTACCCGGTCCACCCGGATGAGGCGGTAGAAGGGGCGGTGGAGCGGGCCCTCCGGGAGGGGCGGCAGCTGCTGGCCCACTGCAACGGGGACGCCGCCGCCGGACAATTTTTAAGGGCGTGCCGCCAGGCCCAGGAGCGGGCGGGACGGCCGGTGCGTACCATCCGTCCCGTGCTGATCCACGCCCAGACGGTGACAGGGGAGCAGCTCCAGCAGGCGGCGGAGCTGGGGGTGATCCCCTCCTTTTTCGCCGCCCACACCTGGTACTGGGGGGACGTCCACCTGGAGAACCTGGGGGCGGAGCGGGGCGGGCGCGTCAGCCCCGCCGGAACGGCCGCCGCCCTGGGCATTCCCTTCACCCTTCACCAGGATGCGCCGGTGCTTGCCCCCGACCCGCTGGAGAGCGTCTGGTGCGCCGTGTGCCGCCGCACCCGGAAGGGCGTCCCTCTGGCCCGGGAGGAGCGCATTTCTCCCCGGGAGGCGCTGCGGGCGGTGACCCGCTACGCCGCCTACCAGTACGGCATAGAGGACCAGCGGGGGCGCATCGCCCCCGGACAGCGGGCCGACTTCGCCCTCCTCTCCGCCGACCCAACGGCGGTCGAGCCGGAGGCCATCCGCTCTATCCGGGTGGAGGAGACCATCCGGGCGGGAGAGACGGTCTACCGGACCTAAACCATCGATTCCGAGCGACAGGCATCGAAAAATAGAGATAGAAAGGAAAGCGATCATGACCCTCTTTGACATTATGGGGCCCATTATGGTGGGGCCATCCTCTTCGCACACCGCAGGAGCGGCGCGCATTGGGCTCATCACCCGGAAATTGCTGGGCAGCCAGCCGGTGGAGGCCCAGCTGATGCTTCATGGCTCCTTTGCCGCTACCGGCCGGGGCCACGGTACGGACCGGGCGCTCATCGCGGGCCTGCTGGGCATGGGGCCCGACGATGCGCGCATCCCCCAGAGTTTTGCCCTGGCGGAAGAGCAGGGACTCTCATTCCAGTTCCGCAACGGAGTGCTCAAGGACACCCATCCCAACTCGGTGAAAATCACCGCCGTGGACGCCTCGGGCGGCCGTCTGACCGTGGTGGCCGCCTCCCTGGGGGGCGGGCGGGTGAAGTTCACCTCGGTGGACGGACTGCCCGCGGCCTTTTCGGGGGAGAAGAATACCCTTATCATCCGCAACGAGGACCGGGTGGGAGAGGTGGCCGCCATGGCCAACGCCCTCTCGGAGAACGGGGTGAATATCGCCTCCATGCAGCTCTACCGGGACGCCAAGGGGGGCGAGGCCCTCATGGTGGTGGAGAGCGATGAGTCCATCCGGCCCGAGACCCTGGAGCATCTCCGGGCGGTGGAGGGTATCCGGCGGGTGACGTATATGGATATGGGAGGAGAGAGCTGATATGTTCACATCGGTTGCATCCATGCTCCGCCGTGCGGCGGAGGAGAAGAAGCCCCTGTGGGAGATTATCCTGGCCGACGACCTGGAGGACCGGGGGGTGACCCGGGAGGCGTCCCTGAACAAGATGGCCGTCCTTTGGAAGGCCATGGGAGATGCGGAGCGGGACTATGACCCGGCCCGGCGCTCGGCCAGCGGCCTGGTGGGGGGCGAAGGGGGGGTCATGGAGCGCTCCCCTGTGGACCTGTGCGGACCCTTCCTGCGGGACGTGATGGCAACTGCGCTGAAAATGGGGGAGTGCAACGCCTGTATGCGGCGCATTGTAGCCGCCCCTACGGCGGGCGCCTGCGGCGTGCTGCCGGCAGTGCTGCTGCCCATGCAGCGGCGCTATGGCTTCACGGATGAAACAATGGTGGAGGCCCTCTATATCTCCGCCGGATTCGGTCAGGTCATCGCCGCCCGGGCCTCCATCTCGGGCGCCGAGGGGGGATGCCAGGCGGAGGTGGGTTCGGCCTCCGGCATGGCCGCCGCCGCCGCCGTCCACCTGCTGGGGGGTACGGGGGAGCAGATGGCCCACTCCTGCGCCATGGCCCTTTCCAATATCCTGGGCCTGGTGTGCGACCCGGTGGCCGGGCTGGTGGAGGTGCCCTGCGTCAAGCGCAATGTGATGGGTGCCTCCAATGCCCTGGCCTGCGCCGAGATGGCCCTGTCGGGCCTGATCAACCAGCTTCCCTGCGACGAGGTCATCGACGCCATGGGCGCGGTGGGCGCGGCCCTGCCCACCGCCCTGCGGGAGACCAGCGAGGGGGGGCTGGCCGTCACCCCCACCGCCCTGCGCTTGAGCGAGGCCATGCGGGGAAAGTGACCGGAGCCCTTGCCTTTTCCACGGTGGTATGATAGGATAAATTGTCTGGTTTTTGCCAAATGAAGGATATTCATCCCGCCGAAAGGGGTGCTTCCCATGGCTCAGAGAGGGCGCTTCGCCGCCTAACACTGTGAAAAGGAGTCCCGCCCGTGCTCTTCTCCAGTTCCATTTTTCTCTTTCTCTTCCTGCCCCTGGTGATGCTGGCCTACTACGTCCCCTGCCGCCTGCTGGGCCGGTGGAGCCGCCCGGCCCAGAACCTGCTGCTGCTGGTGTGCTCCCTCTTTTTCTACGCCTGGGGGGAGCCCTGGTTTGTGTTGGTAATGATGGCCTCCATCCTGGCCAACTACGGCTTCGGCCTGTGGGTCCACGCCCGGAAGGCCCGGGGCCGCAGCCGCCGCCTGCCCATCGTCTGTGCCCTGGTGTGCAACCTGGGGCTCATGTTTGTCTTTAAATACCTGGTCTTTGTGCTCACGCAGCTCAACCGCCTGGGGGCGCAGCTGCTCATCCCCGGTATTGAGCTGCCCCTGGGCATCTCCTTCTTTACGTTTCAGGCGCTCTCCTATGTGCTGGACGTGGACCGGGACCGGGGAAAGGTCCAGCATAACCCCCTGAAGGTGGCCCTGTACATCTCTTTCTTTCCGCAACTCATCGCCGGACCCATCGTCAAGTATGAGACGGTGGCCGAGGAGATCGACGGCCGGCGGGAAAACTGGACCGACTTCTCCGCCGGGGCATGCCGCTTCCTGGTGGGGATGGGGAAGAAGGTGCTCCTGGCCAACCAGCTGGCGGTGGTGGCCGACTTTGCCTACGGCCTGGAGGCCGGGGCGCTCTCCGCCGGGATGGCCTGGCTGGGGGCGGTGTGCTATACCCTGCAGATCTATTTTGACTTCTCCGGCTATTCCGACATGGCCATCGGCATGGGGCGGATGTTCGGCTTTCACTTTCTGGAGAATTTCAACTATCCCTACATCTCCCGCTCCATCACGGAGTTCTGGCGGCGCTGGCACATCTCCCTGTCCACCTGGTTCCGGGACTATGTCTATTTTCCCCTGGGCGGCAGCCGGGTGGACAAGCGCTGGAAGCACATCCGCAACCTCTTTGTGGTCTGGCTCCTCACCGGCATCTGGCACGGGGCGAACTGGACCTTCCTGGTCTGGGGGCTTTACTACTTCGCGCTGCTGGTGCTGGAGAAATACGCCGGCCTGGGCCGGGGCTGGCCCAAGGTCCTACAGTGGCTTTATACCCTCTTTTTTGTCAATCTGGGATGGGTCTTCTTCCGGGCGGACAGCCTGGGAGACGCCCTGTTCCACATCCGGGCCATGTTTGCCCCAGCGGCAGGCTGGTGGGACGGATACGCCGCCCTCTTCTTGACCAACAACCTGCCTATCCTGCTGGCAGGGCTGCTCTTCTCCGCGCCGGTGGCCCGTTGGCTGGGGGAGCGCACCCAAAGCTGGAAGGGGGGCGCGGCGCTGGTGCGGGATGCGGCCTACTCCCTGGCGCTGATGGCCCTGCTGCTGGTGTCGGCCAGTTTCCTGGTCAAGGGCACCTATAACCCTTTTATCTATTCAAACTTCTGAGGAGGACGCCATGAAACACCGCAAAGAGACCATCACCGCCCTCCTCTTCCTGCTGACGCTGCTGGGGGTGCTGCTCTATCTGGGAAACCTATTCCTGGGCGGAGAGAGTGCCTTCCGCACCGCCCTGGGGGCCCTGCGCCGGGACCCGGGGAGCTTCCCCGCCTTTGTCACCGAGGCGGAGGGGGAGCTCAACGAGGACTTAGACCGGGAGCACGCCTTTATTCAGCTCTACGGCGGCTTCCAGCGCCTGACCGGCCGCCGGGTCATTGAGGACGTGAATCAGGATGCCCAGGTCGTCAAGCTCTCCGACGGGGCTCTCAATTTCTCCTACTTGACCGGCGCGCCCATGGATGTGTCCGGCCTGGCAGAGTCCGTCAACGGCCTGAAGGACGCCCTGGCGGAGCGGGAGATCCCCCTGCTCTATGTGGCCGCGCCCCAGAAGGTGCAGGACTCCTCCCTGCTGCCAGTGGGCCTCACCGATTACAACAACCAGAACGCCGACCAGCTTCTATCCGCCCTGGAGGAGCATGGCACCGATACCGTGGACCTGCGGCCCCTCTTCGCGGAGACAGGGCGGTACGCCGACTACTTCTTCCGCACCGACCACCACTGGAAGCCAGAGGGAGCCTTCCTGGCCTGGCAGCACCTGGCAGGGGTGCTGGAGGAGGACTACGGCATTGGGACGAATCCGGCGTACACCGACGAGGGGAACTATGAGAAGGTTGTCTATGAGGACTTCTTCCTGGGCAGCCAGGGGAAACGGGTGGGCACCCTCTACGCCGGGACCGACGGCATCACGGAATATATCCCGAAATTTGAGACAAGCTTTACCTATGAATGCCCCTCTTACCCCTTTACCCGCACGGGGACCTGGGAGGAGAGCCTCCTCTTCCCCGAGCGGGTGGCGGAGCGGGACCTGTTCAACGGCAATCCCTATACCCTCTATGCCGGGGGGGATTATCCCCTGGCCACGATTACCAACCACATGGATCCGAATGGGAAAAAGGTGGTCCTGCTGCGGGAGTCCTTCTCCTGCGCGCTGACTCCCTTTCTGGCCCTGTCCTGCTCCGAGCTGACCACCATCGACCTGCGTTACTTCCAGGGCGGGCTGATGGAGACCTTAGAGGAGATTGATCCGGATCTGGTGATTGTCCTCTACTGTGTGAGCTCACTGGGCAACCAAGCTCTTTTTCAATTTAACTAGCGGATATCTTAGTACCGAAGGGACGATGTTTTGAAAAAATTTCCCCCTGTCTTCTCATTGGAGTTGTATTTCTTGTCAGTTTTGACCATATCCAAACAGGCCGGATGTGCTATATAATAGGCGTAGCAGGAAAATGTAAGTAAATGGAAAATGCTGTTTCAGGAGGAAACGACTGTGAGAAAAACGAAAATTATCTGCACCATCGGCCCCGCGGTGGACAGCGAAGAGATGATCCGCAAGCTCATCGAGACCGGCATGGATGGCGCCCGCTTTAACTTTTCCCACGGAACTCATGAGAGCCATGCTGCCCAGCTGCGCAAGCTGAAAAACGTGCGCGACGAGATGGGCGTGCCTGTGGCCACGATTCTGGACACCAAGGGCCCGGAGATCCGTGTTAAGACCTTTGAGAACGGCCCGGTCAACCTGGAGAAGGGCCAGAGCTTCACCCTGTGCACCGACGATGTGCCCGGCACCCAGGAGCGGGTGTCGGTGACCTATGCCAACCTGCACAATGAGGTGGGCCCCGGCTGCCGCATCCTGGTGGACGACGGCCTCATTGAGCTGCGGGTGATGGAGGTCAAGGACCACGACGTCATCTGCGAGGTGGAGAACGGCGGCCCCCTCTCCAGCAACAAGAGCATCAATATCCCCGACGTGAGCATCCTGCTGCCCTCTCTCACGGAAAAGGACCGGGACGACCTGAAGTTCGCGGTGGAGAATGACTTTGACTTTATCGCGGCCTCCTTTGTACGCAAGGCCGCCGATGTGGAGGAGATCCGCGCCTGCCTGAAGGAATATGGCGGCGAGCACATCCAGATCATTGCCAAGATCGAGAACCGGGAGGGTGTGGACAATCTGGAGGAGATCATTGCCGCCGCCGACGGCATCATGGTGGCCCGGGGCGATCTGGGCGTGGAGATTCCCGCTCAGGAGGTCCCTGTGCTCCAGAAGCGCATGATCAAGGCCACCGTGGCCAAGGGCAAGCATGTGGTGACTGCCACCCAGATGCTCGACTCCATGATCCGCAACCCCCGGCCCACCCGCGCCGAGGTCTCCGATGTGGCCAACGCTGTCTTTGACGGCACGTCCTGCATCATGCTCTCCGGCGAGACCGCCTCGGGCAAATACCCGGTGGAGGCCCTTCAGGCCATGGTGGACATTGCCACCGCCGCCGAGGAGTCGGTGAACTATTGGAAGCGCTTCAGCCAGCGCACCACCGCCACCCGAGTGGACAGCATTACCGACGCTATGACCCACTCCAGCTGCCTGACCGCCATGGACCTGGGCGCTACGGCCATCCTGGCCCCCACCCAGTCGGGCTATACCGCCCGCATCCTGGCCAGCTACCGCCCTGCCTGCCCCATTGTGGCCGTGTGCCAGAGCGAGCAGACCCGCCGCAAACTGGCCCTGTGCTGGGGTGTGACCAGCATCCTCTCCGGTTTTGTGGACTCCACCGACCGGCTCTTCTCCATGTCTGTGGACGTGACCCGGAAGGAGGGCCTCATCCAGGAGGGCGACATCGTGGTCATCACCGCCGGCGTGCCCATCGGCAAGAGCGGCACCACCAACCTCATCAAGGCCCAGCGGGTCTAAGCAAGAAAGACAAGCACACGCCCCGGAGCATGGCGCTCCGGGGCGTTCCATATCTTGGGGGCTTGATGGCTGCTATTCAGAGTATATTTACTCGGCTTCGACAATCATCTTCGCATGACCGCTGACACCAATCGAGCTGGCCCGGCAATCATAGCGGTGGCCGTTCTCACTTGAAAGAATGCAACCGTAGTCCCGGCCTGGGGTGGTATTTGGCTCATAGGATACATCTGTCTTTAAATCGTTATCGTAGATTGCGATGTTGTATTTGTCACCGGGAATCGTCTTGGCGTAAGCGTACACAGTGCTTCCGTCGCCGGTAAAGCTGTAAAAATTGTAACCGAGATTGACCGACAATGCGATCGGGAGATCAATAACGCCCTCATAGCCAATGCTGGCGCGGCGGGCAGAGGGATATACGCTCACGGTATGAGGACTGCTATCCCACTTTGTCCGGGCGTAGGTGCTGATTTCACTTACATCCCAGCCGGGGAAGAGCGCGGAAAATTCAGGAATTTCCTCCCGGCTTCCATCTGGCAGAAGCCGGTACACGGCACCGTCTACGGTCCAGGCCTGGTCGCCATATACGATTGCGCAGCGGGCATCCAGGATCTTGTCACGCAGTTCAGGAGAGGCATTCTTGGTATCCAGGTAGGCGATAGAATCTACCGCAGGAACATTTACTGCGCATACTGGGATGGACAGACTGGCCGCCAGGCAGAGCGCCAGAAGGAGGGGGGTCCCTTTTTTCCAATGTTTCATTTTGAATGCTCCCTTCTGATT
Organism: uncultured Oscillospiraceae bacterium; assembly: GCA_944386885.1. Classification (GTDB taxonomy): domain Bacteria; phylum Bacillota; class Clostridia; order Oscillospirales; family Oscillospiraceae; genus Pseudoflavonifractor_A. The sequence continues at coordinate 11,713 of CALXCU010000025.1, forward strand.
TTTACATAAATCAGTAGTTCACAAATCCGGATACGGTCACCGTGCTGGAGGAATTGTTGCGGATGGCCAGCGTGTAATCGCCCCACTCTTCGATTAAAAAGGTTTGATTGATCGTTCCACCAGTTATAGTAACATAATGGAAGATACCGTCAGAGTCCATCAGGCCAAAATCCATGCTGGCGTTTGAGGGGGAAAAGCTGGCAGTAATTGTAATGGTTTCTTCTGGCCCCATGGAGAAACTGGTAGCGGCTTTCGCTACTCTCCCGGATGAGACTTTGAGATTGAACTGATTGGTTGCCCTCTGTACATTGATGTCAAACATGGCGAAATCTTGGTGTGGATTTTGCTCAGCAGCTTGTATGGGTCCGCAGAGACAACTAAATACCAGTATACCGGCTAATGCCCACCGGACAGATTTATGAATGTGCATGGGATTCACCTCCTTTCCGCTTGGTTTATATAGGTATCCAGGTGCTTACTCTAATGTGTCAAGATTTTCGTCAAAGGAGAAAACATCTTTTGCTTCAGAAGAAATATCTTCGTGCTGCGTACTGTCGAGGGGGAGAATTTCCGGCGGTGATTCTTTGGGTAGAATCCATACCCCCACAAGAATGCCCACACCAAGGCCCAGAACTAACGTGGCCCCGATGACGGCCGCCGCCAGCCGCCGGGGGACGGCGGCACGGGGGTGCTCCAGCTCCGCCGGAGCGGTGGGTGGGTCCGGTTCGGGTGCGGGCGGAGTTTCCCGCCCGGCCGGGAGCTCCTGACGGTCGTCCAGCAGCAGGTCCACCGGGACGCCGTACAGGCGGCTGAGA